>NZ_JAHLPS010000034.1 GCF_018918055.1 Caproiciproducens sp. MSJ-32 | reverse complement strand
GCTTTCCTTTTCCAATATCTATCTTGAGCTGCTTTTACTTTATCTTTATTCTTAGATCTCCATTCCCTCATATATTCGTTTCTTACTCTTCTCACTTCATCTGTCAACTATATACCTCCTTTCTTTAAAATAAAAAAAACCACAGGATAATATTCAGCTTTAAAAACTGATATATTTCCCGTGGCTTATGTGAGCCTTCCACTTATAAAGTGGGGTACTGACTTATTCAATTATTATATTTATATTTATCTTTATATTTATTTTACTATAAAAATCTAAGAAAAGCTAGTATTTTCAATGATTTAGGCTTTATTCAGTTAATATTATATTTTTACATTCATATACTTATATAACTGCTCTTTATACTGTAATAATGCCTCTATATCAACTTTGTAATATCTTGTAGGCTTATTATTAATCCAGTCAACTAAATGCTCTATATTTAAGCTTGTATCTATATCTACTGATTTAATATCAATCCAGTCTGACATTGAATATTCAACTTCACAGTTACCACTAAGCATTATTTTTATCAATGATCCTGTTATATCTTTCTTGTCTACTTCGATATTACTGAATCTATATAAATCTATTTCCTTGAAATAATCATCATAATCAATATACATTTTATTATCATCTAATTCATTTATTCTCTTTGCATCTCTCCACCACTTAAAGCACTTGCCTTCATGAGGGAATATTATTTTGCTTAGCTCCGATATATTTTCAATATATCCATTACCAACTAACCATAATTCACTTTTAACGCTCTTATCATAGCAACTTATATAAATATCCTGCACTACACTTATATCACTTCCTAAGGCTTTAAACTTCTCATTTAATTCCTTTACTTCCTCATATTCTAGCAATATGCTAATTATTCTATCCTCTATTGTATAAGCCTTATCCCTTATCTTTTTTAATTCATCTTCTTCTATCTCAAATCTATCTTTTGGAGCTTTCCCCAATGCCCCTGTTAATCCTTCAAAGTTTAATTGTTCTCTTATATTCCTTTGATAATCTTGCATAACATCAAACATAATAAGCCTTTTATAATCAATGTCCTTTTCTTCTACAATTTCAGCCTTAACTATTTCAACAGGTGGTTTGCATTCACCTGTTTTTATTTTCTCTGTAGTGTCATAATTCTTTATCACTACATTCTTAAGATTCATAATTTTATTTAATACTAAACTTACATTTTCAAGGTTTAAGCCCTTATATATAAATTTTGTTTCTATCTGCTTCTTAATCTCCTCATATGATAGATTCAATATATCTTTTTCTTGTAGTGTCATTATATATTTATCACTACTTTTTACTTTTCCTGTTTTCTTATCTCTATACCTATCACTTATATAAAATCTATATTTATTATTCTTCTTATCACTTTTTACCGAACAAAACATTGCAATCCCCCTTTCGTAGTGTTATAGACATTTTGCCACTACATAATAAGTTTATGGAGCAGGCAATTTACCTACTCCTTATGTAATTCCTAGCGTATAATTTTACCTTAGCATTTCTTAGTACCTATTTAGTAAGGGGTATCAAAAAGTTACACCCTTTTTTAATAACTCTTATAATTTCTTTTTTATATTCAATTTGCAATTTTATGTACTCTTTCATAATATCGCTCCCTAATTAAAATTTTTAAATATATTATTCTATATCTAAATAAACTCTATAATATTTCCCCGTTCTTAACGGTTTGCTTATGCTTTTTATCTTAATTCCCTTCAAAGCTTCCAGGATCCTTAGCTTTTCTATCTCATTTTCATATTTAATTTGTATCTTAACCATTTATACTCCTCTTAAATTTTCTTAATCCTCTGTTTTTAATTAACCTGTGCAATACCATTGATTTATCAAAATCACTTAGGCTTTTATTTATACCTAATATGTGAACCCCCTTTTTATCTTTTCTAAAACCTCCAAGACCTTCTGGTAATTCAGTTTCTAAAACATGATATAAAACACCTTTATATTTAAATCTATATCTTTTCATTCCTTTATTTCCTCCTAATTCATTTGATTATTTAGGAGCTATTAGGATATACTATAAAGTGTGTTAATTTGTTTTAGTTATCCTATGGATAGCTCCTGGCTTATAGATATTGATAGTATCTATAAGCCTTTTTTCTTTTATTTCTCTTTCTTATTATTCTTCTATCTTGAAGCATAATATTATAGACTTCTATTCTGATTGACTTATCTGCTTTCTTGTATTCTTCGCCTATTTTTAATATAAATTCTTCTAATTCTTTTTTATCCATAAATCCCCCTTTAGTACCAATTACTTATTCTATAATTTTCAGCTTTCCAGCGTACCGCAATTATGTCTTTCCCACTTGCTCTACTCTTTTTTATTAATAAATTTATACATTCTGGATTTTTATCAGCTAGAGGACTATTATAATTAATATTTCTTTCATCTTCTTTTATCAATGTATCTCTAACAGCCTTATTATCCAATTCAACATTACGATACATACCTATTACTATATCGCTATCTCTATAAATCGAAGCTCCACCAGCTATATCATTTACAGCTACCTTTTCCCAAACATTTAAATTCTTATTTGCCATTTTACTAGCACACTCTTGTTTTCCTTGAGCTAAAATTACTATAGGTTTTCTTATTTTTATGGCAAGTTTTTTTAATAATCTTGTACATTCTGCGACTTTATAGTGTTCTTCCTTATTGCTGCCTGTTATATTTATTAAGTTTATATAGTCTATAAAAACAATATCTATATCATTTTTCATAACTTCAAGTTGTATCTTACTTGTAATATTTATTAGCTCATCTTCTTCGCTTATTAAGAGCTTATTATTTGCTGATAAATAACTATTTGCTTTGATTACATTAACAAGTTCATTATCATTCAACTCTCCTTTTCTTAATTTTTTAAATGATATTCCTGTTAAATTACTTATTAATCTATCCCTTACTTGCTCTTTAGGCATTTCTAAACTAAAGAATAAAACCTTTTTGTTATCTTTAATATTATTTAATGCAATTTGTGCTGCTAGAGCTGTTTTACCAACTCCACTAAATGCAAATATTGTTATTAAATCTCCAGTACTAAATCCACTAATTTTATTATCTAATCCGTTTATTCCTGTTTTAATAGCTACATCTATGCCTTCCATTCTTTTCTCTAATATCTTAATATACTCTAACTCTTGGCCTTCAGATGTTTCCATACTCTGTCTTTCCCCTATAACATTATTTATTAACCCAGTTATTTCTTGCTGTAAATCTTCAATATTCTTGCCTATATTTGATCTTATATGATTAGATATAAATAATAATTTTCTTTTGTGACTATATTCCTTTAGTAATTCTATGTAGCTTTCTAGATTAGATGTAGTTATAACTGATATTGTTAAATTAGTTATATAACTTATTCCCTTTGTTTTCTTTATTAAATCCTTATCTTTCATTTCTTCCAACAATAATAATAAATCTATTGTATTTTTTCTCTTAAAAATATCTTTTATTGTTTGAAAGATTATCTGATTGCTTTTAAAATAAAAATCTTCTTCAATTACACCTGCTTCTATAACTTGAATGCAACTTTCAACATTTAAAATCATTGCTCCTAATATTGCTTGCTCTACTTCATCACTATGCAACTTCTCATATTCCACGCCTACCTCTCCTTTGTATTTAATAACAAATATTTTTAATATATAACCACTTAAAATTGAGCTTTTTTTATGATCTTGTTATTAACTCTTCTTCTATATCTATAGTACAATTTTTTATTTGTTTAATTTCTTCATAATTTTTGTCTAAATAATCCTCGTATCTACCATTAAAAAAAGTTGAACCATTCATATAATTTAAATTCTTAAATCCATTTGCTCTTTGAATTTCAACGTCATTTTTATATCTATCAATACATCTTACTAATTCATCTCTTGAAATTGATTTTAGGATTTTATTTATATATCCTACAGATTTAACTTTCCCCTTCTTGTTAGGATATAATTTCCATATTTCTTCAATATCTTTAGAATTATTAATTCCTTTAGACTTTATTTGATTTAAAGTATATATATTTGTATTAGTATTTGTATTAGTATTTGTTGTAGTGTAATTTTCCACTAGGTCATGGTGTACTTTTACACTAGGTGGTAGTGTACTTTTACACTTAGTGTAATTCTCCACTAGGTGTAATTCTCCACTAGGTTTTAGAATATAATATTTGCAACCTAATCCTTTTATTGTTTCTTTTCTTATATAACCTTTTTCAATTAATGAATTAATACATTTTTTTAGTGTTCGATTATCTATTACTTTACTTCTTTTTTTTAATTGAACATAACTAGGATATGAATAGCCTTTATCTTTATTAAAATAACTTATAATACTAATCAATACTGATTGATCTTGAACTGTTAATCTTTCATCATCTAATATCGAATTTTCAA
The DNA here is from genome assembly GCF_018918055.1 of Caproiciproducens sp. MSJ-32. Classification (GTDB taxonomy): domain Bacteria; phylum Bacillota; class Clostridia; order Clostridiales; family Clostridiaceae; genus Clostridium. The sequence goes on along the minus strand of NZ_JAHLPS010000034.1, from coordinate 6,264 downwards.
TTATAGTAAAACCTCTTTTATCCAAATTCATCACCTACCTAAAGGCCTTTCGGAAACTATTTAATCCCTCCCAAGTTGCTTTTACATTCCATAAATTGCATAACTCTATATATTTTTTTAGAATATCAAAATTCATTGTTACACTTCCTTTCTAATCCTATCTATTACTTCACTCCTAATAAATTCTGTAAAGTTATTGCTAGAGCTTCAAAAGCATTCAATTTAATTTCATATGCTCTTACCTTTCCTTCTAGTTCCTTAATATACAAATCCTTTTTATAATCTTCTTCGCTTACTTCTATTCCTAAATAATCATTTATAGATTTATTCAGTACTCGCCACTCTTTGCCTACTTTTACACCCTTAAGTCTTATATTCTTATCATATTGAGCTCTGTTTAATATCTCTCTAACATATGCAGGTGATACCCCTAATCTTTCAGCTGCTTCTTCTGTAGTGGACCACTCTTTTTCTTTAATCATTATTAATATCTCCTTTCATTTGCATATTAAATTCCTCCTGTTCCTATAAATAAATCTAAAATTAATATTACTTATCCTTAATTAATTTTTATTATTAATAATTAAAATCAATTCCTACTACACTTTCAAAAATTTTTGTTTATAACTTATGATTTACTACACTTCATTTTCATCAAAAAATAACTCCAATGGAGAAACGCCTAATAGATTTGAAATTCTCTTCATTATTTCAACGCTTGGATTTTTTGCTTTTCCATTTTCTATAAGCCTTAAATATTCCCTTGATATTCCAACCTCCTTTGCAAAATCTTTAGCTTTTATTCCTTGACCTACTCTTAAAGCTTTTATTTTATACTTCATAATTACCTCCTTTATTTGCATTATGCAAACTTTAATTATATATTAATATTCGTTTCGCAAACTGTCAAGCCCTATTTTATTTTTTTATTTGCATTTTGAAAATTAAATGTTATTATTTATTTGAGGTGAGTATTCATGATAGGAGATAAGATAAAAGAAATTAGAAAAAGTAAAAAAATAAGCCAAAAAGACTTAGCAAAAAAACTAGAAATGCCTGTTTCAACTCTTGCTAATTATGAAAATAATCATAGAGAGCCAAGTATAGATACTTTATATAAAATAGCTGCAGCTTTAGATGTTAAAGCTTTAGATTTTTTGCCTGATGATGGAATGCCTATAAGTACAATTGATTATATAGATACAAAAGAATTTGAACACATTGTAGGAGCTAATATTCTTGAAGAGGTACTTAACAGTAAAAACAATTATGTTTTACCTTTTATAAAACATATAAATGACCGGTTTTTAAATGGAAAATACGATATAGATGACTTGTTATATACAGATACAAATCAATTGCTCAATGATAGAAATAGCGATTACGAAGATTTACTTTATATTCTTATAGATATAATTGATGCAAGATTAAACAGATATAAAAGAAAAAAAGAATTACATTCGAAATATGAGGAATCAAACAACTAAATATATAAGCGTAAAAGCTAAGTTGTATTATCAAATTTTAGGTATCTATTAAACCGATACCTAAGCTTACCTAATTTGATTCAGTAACCTATAATGATCCATTGATAATATTGCTTAAGCTTTCCAACTTTTGGTGGGTAAACTAACGGCAACCAAATGGTGGCTAGCTATCAAGAATTATTAATTATCTTCGTAAAAGCATATTCACCAACTTACTGGCGAAACTAATATTATATTTTCACAACTTATGCGGAAATTGTCGTGTAGTGGTGTTATTTTATATCACTACATTTTAATTTATTAGAGAAGGTTTAAAGCATTAGAAAGGTGTTGATAAAGTGGCTAGTTATAGAAAACTCTCTAATGGTAAGTGGGAAGTTACTATAGATCTAGGCAGAAATCCTGCAACCGGAAAAAGAATGAGAAAATTCAAAAGTGGATTTAAGACAAAAAAGGAAGCTATATCTTATGCTAATTCCTTTAGTGTTGATATAGCTAATGGCTTAAACATAATAGATAATAAGATCAAATTAAAAGATTTTATATTATCCTGGTACAACGACTATAAAATAAAAACAATAAGCCTTAATACTAGAGCAGGATATGAAAATAGAATAAATAATTATATAATTCCTTATCTTGGAGAAATAGAGTTAGGAAAAGTTAATACTGCTACAGTACAACAATTTTATAATGAGCTTATTAATCAAAATTTAAGACCTAATACTGTTAAAAAGATAATAGAAGTATTAACTGGGTGTTTCAAATACGCTAAAAAGCTTAATTTAATTAATATAATACCAACTGATATTGAAAAAGTGCCAGAAACATCTTCTAAAGTTGTAGTTTGGGATGAAAATCAATTAAAATACTTCTTAAATGAAATTAAAGATAATTGGCTTTATTTACCCTGCTTAATTGTAAGTCTAACTGGATTAAGAATAGGTGAATTATGTGGTCTTAGGTGGGAAAATGTAGATTTAGATGAGGGTATTATTCACGTTAAGGAACAGGTCTTAAATGATAAGAAAAATCACAGCTTAATACACACTAAAATATTAAAAACAAATGCAGCATTTAGAGATATTTCAATTCCTAAGGGTTTAATAAATATATTAAAAGAGCTTAAAGAGAATAGACCTAATTGTCTATTAAATGACTTTGTCATATTAGATAGAAAAAATAATATGTGTAATCCTCGTAATGTTTCCATGGACTTTACTCATAAAGTGAGTAAATATAAAGATACTTTAGAAGATAAAATAAAGAGTTCTAAAAAAGAAATAAATAACTATATGCAACTGCCTCAAATAAGTATTCATGGATTAAGACATACTCATGCAACCATACTATTATTAAAGGGTGAAAATGCAAAAGTAATATCTGAAAGGCTTGGTCATACATCTGTAAAAATAACACTAGACACATATAGCCATGTATTACCTTCTATGAAAAAGCAAACAGCTGACCTTTTAGATAATGTTTTTAATGACATATAATTTTTTTTATAGAAAAATGTCGGTAAAATGTCGGTTTTCTAATAAAATCAATACCATCAAACCTTGTATTTACTTGGCTTGATGGTATTTACTGGTATCCCCAACAGGAATCGAACCTGTATCTGTCCCTTAGGAGGGGACCGTTCTATCCATTGAACTATGGAGACATATTTATTAAATTTTATAATTTTATATTATTATAACATTAAAAATATGTCAATGTTTTATAAAATCATATTTTTATATATATCAGCTTTTATAGATAATAACTTTGATATATACTTAATTTATGGAAATTATGCTTGAGAGGGTGGAATTATATGATTAGATCTATTATTTGGTATTTATTCTTTTTTATAAGCTTATTAATTAGTATGCCTTGGTCTATAAGAGTAAAAATGTTAGATAAAAAGGGATTAATTGAAAAAAAAGATGAACTTGTAAATAAAGTAACCAAGCTTTGGGCTAATTGCCTTTTAAAAGTAGCTGGAGTTAAAGTTAATGTCTATGGTCTAGAGAATCTTCCCAAAGATAGAACTGTTTTATTTATTGGAAACCATCAAGGAAACTTTGATATTCCAATTTATATTTCAAAAATACCTACATTAAAAGGATTTATTGCTAAAGTTGAAACCGAAAAAATCCCTGGAATAGTAACTTGGATGAAACATATGAATTGTGTTTTTATGGATAGAAGCAGCTTAAGAAAATCTAGTGAAGCTATAATTAAAGGAATAAAAATTTTAAAAGAAGGTCATTCTTTAGTTATTTTCCCTGAAGGAACTAGAAGTAAAAGTGATAATATGGGAGAATTTAAGGCTGGCAGCTTTAAACTTGCTACAAAGTCTAAAGTTCCAATAGTTCCTGTCACCATTAGCGGATCTTATAAGATAATGGAAGCTAATAAGAAAAAATGGATTATAAAACCTTCTATAGTTGATCTTTATATTCATAAAGCTATAGAAATCTCAGATTTATCAAAAGAGGATCAGGAAGAACTTCCTAAAAAAGTTAAAGAAATCGTAGCTAGTAAACTAATATAAAAATTAATAGATTTTTACTGGATTAACAACCTTATTATGCTATTAATTTTTCCTTTATAATTAAGTACTTATATTAATTAACAATTGTAATCATTTAAATATGAATTTTATAACAAAAAGTAAAAAATAAATTCTTTTCCTAGGAAATAATTCGAGCATAAATCCTAATTTTAGTGTATACTAAGTAAGTTGATTAGTGATAATATATTTAATCATAATTTTTTATTAATAGAAAGAGGATTTTGAATGAATGAAATTAAATTTAGTGATTTAGAGCTTAAGGATACCCTTTTAAGATCTATTGCAGAAATGGGTTTTGAAAAACCATCTCAAATACAAGCAGAGGCTATTCCTATTGCTTTAGAAGGATATGATATTATAGGTCAAGCTCAAACTGGTACTGGTAAAACAGCTGCCTTTGGCTGTACTATAATTAATGGAATTTCTAAAGAAGATGGGCTTAGTGCTATAATACTATCGCCAACAAGGGAATTAGCTATTCAGGTTCATGATGAGCTTAAAAAATTATCAAAATATGATAACTTAAATATAGTAGCTGTTTATGGAGGAGACTCAATATCATATCAAATAAAAGCATTAAAAGGAAATGTAAATATAGTTGTTGGTACTCCAGGAAGATTATTAGATCATATAAGAAGAAAAACCTTATCTTTAGATAATATTAAATATTTAGTATTAGATGAAGCTGATGAAATGTTAAATATGGGCTTTATAGATGATCTTGAAGAAATAATAAAACAAGTACCATCAGAAAGACAAACTTTACTCTTTTCAGCAACAATGCCTGATCCAATCAAAAAACTTGCAAAGCGTTATTTGAAAAAAGATGTTAAACATATAGCTATTAAAAAGACTTCGATGACAGTTTCTAAAATTAGTCAAAGTTATTTTGAAGTATCTCATAAATCAAGATTTGAGGCTTTATGCAGAATCTTAGACTTTGATCAGCCAAAATCATCAATGATATTTTGTAAAACTAAAAAGGGCGTTGATGAACTAGTTGAAGCTATGCAGGCAAGAGGTTATGTTGTTGAGGGAATGCATGGAGATATGTCTCAAGCTCAAAGATTAAGAACTTTAAAGAAATTTAAAGAAGGCTCTTTAAACTTTTTAGTTGCAACAGATGTTGCTGCAAGAGGTATTGATGTTGAAGGAGTTACTCACGTTATTAACTATGATCTCCCTCAAGATGTAGAAAGCTATGTGCATAGAATTGGAAGAACAGGAAGAGCTAATAGAGAAGGAACTGCCTATTCCCTAGTATCACCTAAGGAATATCCTATGTTAAAGCAAATAATAAGTGTTACTAAAAGCGAAATTAACAAAAAGAAGGTTCCAACTGTAAATGAAATATTTAAGAATAAATCTCATAATTTATTAAAAGATGTAGCAAACAATATTGAACTTTCAAACAACGAAAGATTTATACCAATGGCTAAGGAATTATTAGAAAAATATGATGCTGTTGAAGTAATTGCTGCTTTAATGAAAAGTAATTTCAAAGATGATTTATTTGAATTCTATACATCTAATGAATTAAAAGCCCCAAAAGCTGATTCTGAATATGTCCGTTTATTCTTCTCTGTAGGTAGAAGGGATGGAATCACTCCTAAAACTATCATTAACTTTATAAAAGATAATGCTAGAGTTAAAGCATCACATATTGGAGATATTGATATATTGGAAAATTTCTCTTTTGTGAATGTTAGTCCAGATATAAAAGATAAGGTTCTAAATAAATGTATGGGAATTAAATTTAACAGAAGAAAAGTTAATATTGAAGTAGCTAATAAGAAGAAAAAAAGATAATAAACTAAAGAAAAGCTGTTTTAGATGTAAAATGTACCCCTTGTCAAGGACAGTTTAAAAAAAGACTATGAAACAGCTTCAAGAAGATGACTTCTGTATCGGACAGGAGTCATCTTTTTTAAATTCCACTGAGATCTATAGTTATTATAATAATCAATATAATCATCTATTTCAGTAATTAATTCCTGAAATGTTTTACACTCATTGATTATTAATGCTAAAATAAAAATTAACAAGATTACAAATATAAAACTTAACAGAATTGCAAATGAAATAGTATAATTATCTCCGACGTAAGGAGGTAATTAGCATGATAGAAACAATAAAGGCAGAACTGAACATTTTGAGGTGCTTAAATATGAAACCAAACTATAGTGACTTAGCAAGAAAATATGGAGTTTCAAG
>NZ_JAHLPS010000088.1 GCF_018918055.1 Caproiciproducens sp. MSJ-32 | reverse complement strand
TTCCAAGATATAGATAAGTTTCCCCTTCAATGCCTTCTCTTTTTATCTTTTTTGCATTTATAATACTAACTTCATTCTGCTTCTCTATTATCCATTTTGCCTTTTTCTTAACTATATCTTGGAAGAGAATATAAATTATATATAGATATAAAGGACAATTATAAAAAGATAAAAGCTGAACTTTCTGAAGAAAAATTAATAGTAAAAAGTAATACTAATGATACTAAAGCAATAAAACTTGCCATAGAGAATTTTTATAGAGAAACAACTTTGAGAAAAGTTAAGGAAAGAGTTGAGTATTACCAGAAGTATTTTGATGTTAAGCCTAGAAATATAAAGTCAAAAGAACAAAAGAAAAGATGGGGAAGCTGTTCCTATAAAAACGATTTGTTATTTAATTGGAGGCTTTCTATGGCTCCGTTAGAGGTATTAGATTATGTAGTTGTTCATGAAATGAGTCATATGGTTCATAAAAACCACTCTAAGAATTTTTGGAATAAAGTAGAGAGTATTCTTCCAGATTATAAAGAAAGACATAACTGGCTTAAAAAGAATGGAGTAAGACTTTATATTTAAAAATTTAACAAGTAAATATAAAAGAATGAATTATTTAATATACTATTGGAAATAATAAAGTTTGTAATTGTTAAGAAAGGATGTGTATAAAAATGTCATTAAAAAATGCAATGACTGCAGATTTTTTAAGATCAGCTTATGGTGGAGAAAGCATGGCTCACATGAGATATACAATTTGGGCGGATTCAGCAGAAAAGGATGGATATCCAAATATAGCAAGACTTTTCAGAGGAATAGCTTATGCGGAATGGGTTCATGCTAAAAATCATTTTAATGTATTAAGAGATCAAGTAGGGGATGCCACTGTTGCTGCAGGTGCTGTATTTGGCCATACAAACATTGTTGAAAATCTTCAAGGAGCCATTGATGGAGAACTACACGAAGTAGAACAAATGTATCCTGTATATTTAGAAACAGCAAAATTCCAAAAAGAAAGTGAAGCTCAAAAATCTTTCCACTATGCACTAGAAGCAGAAAAGATTCATGCAAAGATGTTTAAAGAAGCTCAAGATAAAGCTAAACAAGGTAACGATATAGGTGATGAAGCAATTTATATCTGTCCAATTTGTGGATTTACTGAAATTGGAGTTACAGTAGATAAATGTCCAGTTTGTGGTGTTAAAAGAGATATGTTTAAAGAATTTTAATATTCTTATGTGATTCTAATCACATAATTTCCCCTAAAATTTCCTTATAATAAAAATAAATTAAAAATAGGAAAGTTAGGGAGTTAGGGAAATGAATATAAGTAATTTAGAGAGACAGCATACAGAAATAAAAGAATTATTTAAAAAAATAGAAAATTATATAAAGTCAACTAATTTAGAAGATAAAATTGATGATACGGTATGGGATATAAATACCCTTGCTGGAAAATTAAATATTCATATGAAAACAGAAGATAAGTTTTTGTATCCAGAACTTATAAAGAGCAATAATGATAAATTAAAGAAAATAGCTACTGAATATAGTGAAGAGATGGGTAATATTCATAGCATATTCACAGAATATAAAAATAAGTTTAATACAAAAAATAAGATATTAGCTAATAAAGAAGAATTTATAAAAGAAAGTCAAAAGGTATTGAATTTATTAGTAAATAGAATTCAAAAAGAAGATTTAAAGCTTTATCCTGAAATAAAAACACTTTAGGCAATTAATGCCTAAAGTGTTTTTAACATGTTCTTCAATATTGTAGTAGAATTTCTAATAGCTATTGGAAGGAATTTTTCATAATCCATATGAGCTCCGTTATTAGCATTATCTGATATTGATCTTATAACAACGCAAGGAATATTATTTAAATAACAAACATGAGCTATGCTTGCGCCCTCCATTTCACAAGATATTGCATCAAAGGTTTCAGATAACCATTTTATTTTATTAATGTTTGCTATAAATTGATCTCCAGAAACTATCCTTCCTGTAAAAGTATTTATTTCTTCTATTTCATTAGCGGCATTAAGAGCTGCTTTAACTAAATTTTCATCGCATTTAAAGGAGAAGGTGTCTAATCTTGGTATTTGTCCAATTGGATCACCAAAAGCAGAAGTATCCATATCATGTTCAACTAAATCAGTTCCTATAACAACATCTCCAGGATAAATATTTTTACCTATTCCACCAGCAACTCCAACATTGATAATAGAAGAAACCTTATATTCAGATATTAATATTTGACTACATATTGCAGCATTAACCTTACCAATTCCGCAAACTACCGCTATTATATTTTTATCTCCTAATTTTCCTTTATAAAAAGTCATATTAGCTTTTGTTGTTTTTTCTTCAACATTCATTTCATTAAGAAGAAGTTCTAGTTCTTCAGCCATAGCACTTATAATTCCAAAAGTCATTATTTGACCTCCTTAAAATAAATTTAATTAAGTTAATTCCTCATTATATTAACATATAAAAGATAGTATTTAAACAAACAAAAGCTTAAAAGTGTATTTTATTTCTTGGGAAATAATAATCATTGTATATGAACAAATTATGTTTTAAAATAAGATATAATGTTTAATAAAAAAAGGAGAGATAATTAATGCTACAACATCCGTTCTCTAGAACAGAATTACTAATAGGAACAGAAGGATTAGGAAAATTAAGAAATTCAAAGGTAATGGTATTTGGTGTTGGTGGTGTAGGAAGCTTTGCAGTTGAAGCCCTTGTAAGGGCAGGAGTAGAAAGCATTGTATTAATTGATGATGATACAGTTTGTTTAACAAATTTAAACAGACAAATACATGCTACATATAAAACAATAGGCAAATCAAAGGTAGAAGTTATGAAGGAGAGAATCCTTACTATAAATAGGAAGTGTAATGTTATTACACATGAAGTTTTTGTAACTCCAGAAAATATAAAAGATATAATTACAGATGATATTGATTATGTGATAGATGCAATTGATACTGTTTCAGCAAAGTTAGCTTTGGCACAATATTGTTATGAAAGAAATATTAATATAATTGCTTCAATGGGGACAGGTAATAAGCTGGATCCAACACAATTTAAAATTGCTGACATATATGATACAAAAATTTGTCCTCTTGCTAAAGTTATGAGATATGAATTAAGAAAAAGAGGGGTTAAAAAGCTTAAGGTTCTTTATTCAGAAGAAAAACCAAGAAAGCCAAAGGATGAAGATGTAGTTACTTGCAAAACTGGCTGTGTATGTACAGGAGGAACTAAGAAGTGTACAATTAGAAGACAAATACCAGGAAGTATGTCTTTTGTTCCACCAGTTGCAGGAATGATAATAGCAGGAGAAGTTATTAAAGAGATAATAGGTGAAATTTAGTTTTTTTAAATAAGGAGTAAGTTATTATGCAAAACAATAACTACTCCTTATTTTTATGTTATCTTTTTTTAGAATTTTCTAATCTATAGATTTTTGGAGAGATTCCTGTTACCTTCCTAAACATTTGGCTAAAGTAAGAAGAACTTGAAAAGCCTACAATTGAAGCAATATCTCTAATAGAATAGTTAGTAGTGCTTAACAAATTTTTAGCTTCTTGAATACGTTTATTTATAACATAAATTATAGGAGATATTCCTATTTGTTTAGTAAAAGTATGAACTAAGTGAAATTTATTCATGTAAGTTAAATTAGATAAAAAGTCTAGGGTTATATTTTGGGAATAATGTGAGTCAATATAATTTTTAATTTTCATACATTCTAAATTTAATTTATCCTGAGATTCTTCTACGAATTCTAGTGAAGCTGTGCTGCGTATGATGTGAGTTATGAAAAGGGTCAAAATACTTTTACAGATATTTTCTTAATTAAATTCCTTGTTTTCAATTTCATTAATTAATCTATTTAAATAAGTAAGTATTAATTCCTTGTCTTGTGAGAAGTTCATAATTTTATAAAGATTATCTTGTTGTTCATTTTCAGTTAAACTATATGTTTCAGGAAAATTTAATAATAGATTATCTATTCCTAGAACAATATATTCTAGAGGAGTATCTGATAAAGATGATTTTTCTGTATGTAAACAGTTTGGATTAATTATAATTAAATCCCATTTGTCAACGTTAACAACGGTATCATCTAAATGAAAAGCTCCTTTACCATCAGTAATAAAGAATATTTCGGTGAAGGGGTGAAAATGAGCTGTACTATGCCAATCATTTTCAAACTTTGATTTGCTTATATAAAGTAGTTCATAATTTTGGTCATAAGGTTTTTTGTTATTTATTAGGTATCGTGTAATACTCAATTTATATCCCCCAATCTATTTAGCATAATATTAATAATTATATCACAATATTAATAAATTTTATCCTAATATAACAATATAACTAAAAAATTAATATAATTTATTAACATAATGTTTTAAATTAGAAGTATCCTCCTAAAAGCTTTGATTTTACTAGGTTTAAAGCTATATACAAAGATTATCTTATATGTATTATTATTGAAAAAGTGTTATTATCAGTTTTATAATAGCAATATATATTAAAAATACAGCAAGATATTTATATAAAAACGTTTACTATAGACTATACTATGAGTGTAAGGTAAACTTGGTATAAAAAATTACAAATATTTTTGTAGGGGGAAATTGGATTTATGAAAAAGTTATTATGTATGTCGTTGATGGCTCTTATGGTTGCTAGTTCTTTTACTGGATGTGGCTCTAAGTCAACAGATGTATCATTAGATGAAACATCAGGAAAGAAAATACTAAAAGTTGCTGCATTCGAAGGAGGTAATGGAGGAGATATCTGGAGAAATCTTGAAGCAGCTTTTGAAGCTTCACATCCAGATGTTGATATTGAGTTACAACTTTCATCAAAATTAGATGAGGAATTACGTCCTCAAATGTTAGACGGAGAATATCCATATGTTGTTTACTATAATATTGGACAAAAGAGTGGATTTACTGAAACAATGATTAAGGAAGAAGCGTTATTAGATATATCAGATGTATTTGAGGGAGAATTAAAAGATAAATTAGCTGATGGATTTGCTGAAAATGCTATTACTCAACCATATGGAGATGGGTAAAACTTATTTAGCTCCAATATTCTATTCACCAACAGGATTATGGTATGATGCGGCTCAGTTTGAAAAAGAAAAATTACCTACTACATGGGATGAAATGTAGGCATATGGTGATAAATTAAAGGCAGAGGGAAAAGCATTATTTACTTATCCAACCGCAGGATATTTTGATGGAACTTTATTTGCATTATTATATCAAGCTGGGGGTTCAGATTATTATAAGAAAGCTTTAGAGTATGATGAAAATACTTGGAATTCTAAAGAAGGACAATTAATAATTGATACAGTTGCTAAATTAGTTGAATATACTTGGGATGCAACAGTTGCAAATGCAACTAGTGATGGTGGATTTAAGAAAAATCAACAAGCTGTAATAGATGGACAAGTAGCCTTTATGCCAAATGGAAACTGGGTAGTTGGAGAAATGGCAGAATCAACTCCTGAAGGATTTAAATGGGGATTTATGCCTTTACCAGCTTTTGAAGAAGGTGGAAAACGTTATGCATATACATTCTTCGAACAAGTTTGGGTACCTAAAGAAGCTAAAAATCCTGAAGATGCAAAAAAATTTATTAAGTTCTCATATTCAGATGAAGCAATTGATATTATGTTAAATAATAAAGTTCAAAATAAAGATGGAGAAATGGTTGCTACTTCTGTTGTTCAACCAGTTAAGAGTATTGTTGATAAGCTTGATGGAGATATGAAGTTATTCTATAGTATTTATGAAGAAGAAGGCGTATTACCTGCATTAGGTAATTGGGCTGCAACAGATACAATTGAAGGATTAGATTTTAATAAGGCTGTATATGGAGCAATTGATTCATTAGTTGATGGATCAATGACTGTTGAGCAATGGAAGACTCAATTAAATGATACTTTTGCAAAATGTAAAGCTGCGCTTAAGTAGTGATAATAATTATAATTATAAAACTGTAAAATAATAAAGTTATAAAGTTATAAAGTGTTAAACGGTGAGTCTTATAACTCACCGTTTAACTTAAATGGGGGGTGGGTAAATGAATAAAAGAAAGTCAGAAAAGCGATTTATTTTTGCTTGTATGGCACCAGCAGTAATACTTGTAACAATATTTATGGCAGTACCGACATTCAATGTATTTAGGATGTCTTTATATAAATGGGGAGGGATTTCTAGCACTAAAACATTCCAAGGGTTAAAAAATTTTGAGATTTTGATTAAGGATAAAAATTTTCTACAATCTATGCAGAATTCAATCTTAATTATTACTTTAGTAACAATTTTTACTTTAGTTTTGGCAGTATTATTTGCTGCAATATTAACTCAGGAGAAAATTAAGGGTGCAAATTTTTTTAGAATAGTATTTTATATACCTAATATTTTAAGTATTGTAGTTATTTCAGCTATTTTTTCAGCAATTTATGATCCGCAAGCCGGATTATTAAATAATTTATTAGCTCTTTTAAAGTTAGATAATTTAAAAAGAATGTGGATGGGAGAGCCTAATATCGTAATTTATTGTTTAATATTTGCACTTATCTGGCAGGCAATTGGATATTACATGGTTATGTATATGGCTAGTATGGCATCAATCTATGAAAGTTTCTATGAAGCATCTGCATTAGATGGAGCAGGTAAGATTAAGCAATTTTTTGTAATTACGTTACCTCTTATTTGAGACAATATTCGTACGACTTTAACATTCTTTTTTATTAGTACAATTAACCTAAGCTTTTTAATGGTTCAAATTATGACTGCTGGCGGTTCTAATGGACAAACTGAAGTATTCTTAAGCTATATGTATAAGCAAGCATATACATCATCTGCATATGGTTATGGTATGGCAATTGGAGTAGTAGTATTCACATTCTCCTTTATTTTGTCAGCAGTAATTAATAGGATTACTGAGCGTGAAGGGTTAGAGTTCTAGGAGGAAGTATATGAAAAGTATTAAAAAAGATAAAGTAAATAGCAGTAGAAATTTATATAAAATATTTATCTATATAGCTTTAATAACTTTAGCAGTTTCAATAATTGTGCCAGTTGCTTGGGTTTTTATGGCAAGTCTTAAATCTAATGCTGAATTTGTTGGAAAAGATATTAATCCGGTTGCTTTCCCTAAAAAGTTAATGTGGGAAAATTTTGCTATTGCCTTTGGAAAGGCAAAAATGGGTGAGTATTTATTAAACTCTGTAATTGTTACTGCATTATCACTTGTATTGTTATTAGTAGTAGCATTGCCAGCTTCTTACTGTTTAGCAAGATTTAATTTTAAAGGTAAAAAATTTATAAGTACAGGATTTATGGCTGGACTATTTATAAATGTTAATTATATTGTAGTTCTAATATTCTTAATGTTAAGTTCAGCTAATAAAATGCTTGGTGTAAAGTTTTTCCTAAATAATAGATTTATTTTAGCTTTGGTTTATGCATCAACAGCTTTACCATTTACTATTTATTTACTGACAGGATATTTTAAGACATTGCCAAGGGCTTATGAAGAAGCTACTTTAATTGATGGTTGTGGATATTTTAAAACAATGGTTAAGATTATGATTCCAATGGCTAGACCAAGTATTATAACAGTTATATTATTTAATTTCCTAGCTTTCTGGAATGAATATATTATTGCCTTTACATTAATGAATACAAGGAATAAAACATTACCAGTAGGATTACAAAACTTAATGGCAGTAGAAAAGACAGCAACTAATTATGGAATTATGTATGCAGGTTTAGTAATTGTAATGCTGCCTACGTTAATTTTATATATAGCTCTGCAAAAGAAACTTACACAAGGTATGAGCCTTGGAGGATTAAAAGATTAAAAGATTATAGATTAGATGAAAAAATTAGGAGGAGTATATTATTATGGCAAAGACTAGAGGAAGAGTGACTTTACCAAGTGAAAGTGATTTCCTTGAGGAAACAAAAGAATTATTATCTCGTTGGGGAGCAGATGCTATCCGTGACAGCGATGGTACAAAGCTTAGTGATGATATTAAAAAGTTAAATGCAAAGATTTATACAACTTATTTTGTTGCGCGACATCATAATGATTTTGCAGAAAAACATATGGAAGAGTGCCAACAAGCTTATTTAATGAGTCAATATGTATTAGCAACATCTGATACAATAGAAATAAGTTTCTTAGATACTTATTTTGATCAACAAGTAAAAGCTGATTATATTCATGATCCAAAGGAATGGTGGGAAGTTATAGATAGAACTACTAATGAAGTTATTCCAGTTGAGAATTGGGAGTATGATAAAGATAGAGATATAGTTATAGTAAATGGATGCACTCCTTTTCATGAATATACAGTTTCTTTCCTTGCATATTTAATATGGGATCCAACACAAATGTATAACCATATTACAAATAATTGGGGTGATAAAGTTCCTCATGATATACCTTTTGATGTAAGAAAAGAAAATGCAAATAAGTATGTTGTTGAATGTTTAAAAGAATGGTTAAAAGATAATCCAGATACAGATGTTGTACGTTTTACAACCTTTTTCTATCATTTTACTTTAATATTTAATAACTTAGGCAAAGAAAAATTTGTAGATTGGTGTGGATATGGTGCAAGTGTATCTACAGAAGCAATTTTAGCTTTTGAAAAAGAATATGGTTATAGATTACGTCCAGAAGTATTTGTACAAAATGGATATTATAACTCAAGTTTCTGTGTTCCTACAAAGGAATATCTAGATTATATGGATTTTACTCAGAGATTTGTCGCTAAAATGGCAAAGAAGCTTGTAGACCTAACTCATGAAGCTGGCAAAGAAGCAATGATGTTCCTTGGAGATAACTGGATAGGTACTGAGCCATATGGAAAGTATTTCCCGGAAATAGGCTTAGATGCAGTTGTAGGAAGTGTTGGAGGAGGAGCAACTCTTCGTTTAATATCTGATATTTCAGGGGAAAATATCGTGAGGGAAGATTTTTACCATACTTCTTCCCAGATGTTTTCCATGAAGGAAATGATCCAACTATCGAAGCTAAAGAAAACTGGTTAGGCGCAAGACGTGCCATAATGAGAAAACCTGTAGATCGTATAGGTTATGGGGGATATCCAAGTTTAGCATATAAATTCCCTAAATTTGTAGACTATATAGAAAAGGTTTGTGATGAATTTAGAGAAATTTATGATACTATTAATGGCATAACTCCATATTGTGGATTAAAAGTGGCTATATTAAACAGTTGGGGAAAATTAAGAAGCTGGCATGCTTATATGGTTTCTCATGCATTATATTGTAAACAAATTTATTCTTATAACGGAATTTTAGAAGCCTTAAGCGGGGCTAGTGTGGATGTAACTTTCATTAGTTTTGATGATATTAAGGAAAATGGAATTCCAGAAGATATAGATGTAATAATAAATGCTGGAGATGCTTACACTGCTTTTTCAGGAGGAGATATTTGGAAAGATTCTGAATTTGTAGCAATTATTCGTGAATGGATTTATAATGGTGGTGGATTTGTTGGAGTTGGTGAACCAACAGCAGTTGAAAATGGTGGACACTTCTTCCAATTATCAGATGCTTTTGGTGTGGATAAGGAATTAGGATTTACATTACACACTGATAAGTATTTCCATACACCAGTTGAAAAACACTTTATTACAGAAGATATAGTAGAGGATTTTGATTTTGGTGAAGGAATGAAGAATATTTATGCTACAAAAGCTTCTACATAAATAATTGTTTATAGTAATGGGGAAGTTAATATGGAAAGTAATGATTATGGAAAAGGAAGATGTGTTTATATTGCTGGACTTCCATATTCTCAGCAAAATACTCGTATATTAATGAGATCTTTATATTATGCTGCTCATAAAGAAAATGAATTTAAGAAATGGTATGCTGATAACTTATATTGTGAAGTACATGCATATCCAAGCATAAAGAAATATGCTATTTTAAATAATACAGATAAGGAACAAGTTACAAATGTCTATGATGGTGAAGGAAATAGAGTGGAAGTTACTTTAGCAGCTGGTGAAATCAGATGGATAGAGATGTAGCCTATGAGTACAGCAGTAAAAATTACTATTAATATTATTGCTTTTATAGTATTTTTAGGAATGATTATTGTAGGGCAAAAAAATATTGGAGTTCCAGGATTATGTGTAATGTTAGCTGGTCTAACAGGGCTTCTTACTCAATTATTCTTGTATAATAAAAAGCATAAATAATATCTATGTAAATATAAATAAAAAGAACTCTATTAAACTATAATTAATATAGAAGGTAGAGTTCTTTTTTATTAATAATATTGATATATAAAAGTTATAAAAATATGTAATGTTTAATAAATAAGGTTATAGAAATTATAATTTTATATGGCAATATCCATTTGGGTTTTTCTTTAAGTATTTTTGATGATATTCTTCAGCTTTATAATAATTAACAAGAGGTTTAACTTCAGTTACAATTCTTTTTTCGTATTTTTTTTGTTCTTCCTCTTTGCTTTTTAATATAGTATCTAAGTCAGCTTCATCTAAATAATAAATTCCTGTCCTATATTGGCTTCCAACATCATTTCCCTGTCTGTTTAAGGTAGTTGGATCTATAATTGACCAAAATTCCTTAAGAATTGTCTCAAGAGATACAATATTTTCATCATAAGTAACTAAGCATGTCTCAGCAAAATATGTATTGTTATTACAAACTTCTTCATAAGTAGGATTTTTGGTTCTTCCATTAGAATAGCCCACTTCTGTTTCTATAACGCCGGGAATTCTTGATAAAAATTCTTCAACTCCCCAAAAACAGCCCCCAGCAAGAACTATTTTTTTCATTTGCTCATCTCCTTTAAATGTAGATTTAAAATGATTTAAATATATTATACTCTTAAAAAGTATTTAGTAAATATTTATTTAAAGGATATTTTTATTTCTATGTTTTCTTTTATTAAACTTGATAAAAAATTTTGAAGGGATATTTTACTTTTATTTAATGCTTCTTCATATATTTCATTACTTTTTAGCCTTTCT
>NZ_JAHLPS010000062.1 GCF_018918055.1 Caproiciproducens sp. MSJ-32 | reverse complement strand
TAATGGTATTGATAAAATTAGGGATATTATAGATGATGTAAAATATCCTCCTCAAGAAGCAAAATATAAGGTTTATATAATGGATGAGGTTCATATGTTGTCAACTGGAGCTGTTAATGCATTTCTAAAAACTTTAGAAGAACCTCCCCAAAATGTAATTTTTATATTAGCAACAACAGACCCTCAAAAGCTTCCAATAACTATTCTTTCAAGATGCCAAAGATTTGACTTTAAAAGAATAAATTATGAAGATATAACAGGAAGATTAAGAAAGATTATAAAGGATCAAAATGTTATTGCTGATGAAAAAAGTTTAAATCTTATTGCAAGAGTTTCTGATGGAGCTATGAGAGATGCTTTGAGTATATTAGATCAAGCAATATCCATGGGAAATGGAACAGTGCAATATGACATACTTTTAAATATGTTGGGTTTAGTAACCAATGACAATTTATTTGATCTAGCTAACGGAATAATTCAAAGAAATATAGAAAAGTCGATTAATGTAGTTGATGAAGTAGTTAACAGCGGAAAAGATATATACTTGTTTATTAAGGATTTAATAAGTCATTACAGAAATATCCTTATGATTAAGGTAACTAATAATCCAGAGGAAGTCCTTGATATGTCTGAGGAAAATATTATACTAATAAAGGAACAAGCAAGTAAAATAAGAGCTGAAGAAGCGATGAGATGCATAAGAATACTCCAAGAAGCTGAAAATGATGCTAAGCTTAGTAAGCAAGCAAGAATATATTTAGAGCTTGCTATAATAAAAATGTGCAAAATTGAATATGATACTTCGAATGAAATTATATTATCTAGATTAAATAGTTTAGAAGAAAAATTAAAAAGAGGAATTATTACAGCTGTTCCAGTTGAAGAAGTTTCATTAAGAGACGAAAAAAAGAATGAAGTTAAAAAGGTATCTAACTTAGTTAATAGTTCTAAAAATGTTGTAAGGAAAGAAAGTCCTAAGGAAGTATTAAACGAATATTCAAAGGTAACTTTAAGGGATATACAAAGATCTTGGCAGGATATTTTAGAAAAGTTTAAGGCAAGAAGAAAAATGATTATTTATGCATCAATTGTAACTGGGAAACCAGTTAAATGTGAAAATGGGGTTTTAACTATTGAATATGAAGAACAATATAAGTTTAATAAAGATAGGTTAGAAAAGCCAGAAAATATGAATGTTATTACTGAGGTATTATCAGAAGTATTTAAAGAAAAGATAAAAGTAGTATTTGTTGTAGAAAATGATTTAAATGAGGAAAAGTCAACAGAAGATATTATATTAGAAAAGTTAGGTTCAGATATAGTTAATATTTTAGATGAATAATTTAAAAATTAATACAAATAACAATGAAAATCACATAAATACATGATAATATATATAAAGTGAGAAAATAATTTATTTTAAAGATTAATTTATGAAGGAGGATTTTTTATGGCAAGAGGAGGATTTCCAGGCGGATTTGGTGCAGGAAATATAAATAACCTAATGAAGCAGGCCCAAAAGCTTCAAAAAGAAATGGAGCAAATGCAAAAAGATCTTGAAACTAAGGAATTTGAAGCTTCAGTAGGCGGTGGAGCTGTTATAGTAAAAGCAAATGGTAAAAAGGAAGTACTTTCTATAAATATAAAACCAGAGGTAGTAGATCCAGATGATGTAGAAATGTTAGAAGATCTAGTATTAACTGCAGTAAACGAAGCATTAAGAAAAGCAGAAGAAGAAACAGCAAATAAAATGGGTAAATTAACAGGTGGAATGAATATACCTGGATTATTCTAAGAAGAGTTAAAGGCGAATTTATTTCGCCTTTTTATAATAGGAAGGGTGATAGTATGGATTTTTATCCAGTTGCAATAGAAAAACTTATAGAAGAATTTGCGAAGCTTCCAAGTATAGGACATAAGACTGCTCAAAGATTAACTATGCATATATTAAATCTTCCAGAGGATGAGGTTAAGGAATTTGCAGAAGCACTTGTAAAGGCAAGAGGAACAATAAAATACTGCTCTGTATGTGGAAATTTTACAGACAAAGATCCTTGTTCAATTTGCAGCAATCCAAGTAGAGATAAGGAAACTATTTGTGTGGTAGAGCAGCCTAAGGATATAATGACTGTAGAAAAGGTTAAAGAATATAATGGAGTTTATCATGTACTTCATGGTAATCTTTCACCTATGCAGGGAAGAGGTCCTCAAGATATAAGAATAAGGGAACTTGTATCAAGAATGGGTGCTGATATTAAAGAAGTAATATTAGCAACTAACCCAAATATTGAAGGTGAAGCTACAGCTATGTACATAGCAAGAATATTAAAGCCTTTAGATGTTAAGGTAACAAGAATAGCATCAGGTATTCCAGTAGGAGGAGACTTGGAATATGCTGATGAGGTAACTCTTTCAAAGGCCTTAGAAGGAAGAAAAGAAATAAAATAAATAGTGTGGTGATGATTTATTAGAATAATAAAATTTTTATTTAGTAGAATGTTTATAGTCGGACTCTTAATTTTACTTCAATTCTTATTTTTAACTTTTGGAATATGGAAACTTGCAGATTCTTTTGTATATTTATATTCAATACTTACCTTAGTTAGTTTATTTGTTGTAGTGTACATAGTTAGTACTGAAGATAATCCTTCTTATAAATTAGCTTGGACAATACCAGTTTTGGCATTTCCTGTATTTGGAGGACTATTCTATCTTATTTTTGGTTTAAAGAAGACAACAAAAAGGTTTAGAGAAAAAATATTAAAAATTCATAATGAAACAGAATATTTACTTGATCAGAATGAAGAAGTATTAGATGAAATATATAAGCAAGATAAGCATTTCTATACTCAAGCAAAATACTTAAAGGATTATGCATCAAGTCCAATTTATAAAAATACAATTACAGAATATTTATCTCCGGGAGAAGAATTTTTTAAGGTTTTAATAGAGGAACTAAAAAAAGCAAGACATTATATCCTTTTTGAATATTTTATAATAGAAGAAGGAAAGATGTGGGATGAAATTTTAGAAATCCTTGAAGAAAAGGTAAGGCAAGGGGTTGATGTAAGACTTATATATGATGATATGGGATGCCTTACAACCTTGCATTATAAGTATTACGAGAAATTAAGGCAGAAGGGAATTAAGACAGTTGTATTTAATCCTTTTGTACCTTTTTTATCCGTAATTATGAATAATAGAGATCATAGAAAAATAACAGTAATAGATGGACATACAGCTTTCATAGGAGGAATTAATCTAGCTGATGAATATATAAATGAAAAAGAGAGATTTGGTTATTGGAAAGATGCTTCTATAATGCTTAAGGGAGATGCAGTATGGAAGATAACTATGATGTTTCTTCAAGTTTGGAAATTTACAACAGGGGAAGAAATTGAATTTGAAAAATATAAGCCTTATATAAATTATACTGGAAAATTTGAATGTGACGGATATGTTCAGCCTTATGGGGATAGTCCATTGGATAATGAAGCTGTTGGCGAAAATGTATATTTAAATATTATAAATAAGGCTAAGGATTATGTTTATATAGTAACTCCTTATTTAATAGTAGATAATGAGCTTGTAACAGCTTTAACAGTTGCTGCAAAGGGTGGAATTGATGTTAGAATTGTAACTCCTCATATCCCTGATAAATGGTATGTTCATAGAGTTACTAGAGCTTATTATCCACAGCTTTTAAAAGCAGGAGTGAAAATTTATGAATATACTCCAGGATTTATACATTCAAAAACCTTTGTTTCAGATGATGAAATTGGAGTGGTTGGAACAATAAATATGGATTATAGAAGTTTATATCTCCATTTTGAATGTGGAGTTTTATTGTATAAAACTAAATCAATTAATGAAATTAAAGAAGATTTTTTAGATATTTTATCTAAGTCACAAGAAATCTCTATTGAGGATTGTAGAAAAGAAAGGTTGTCTAATAGATTTATTACTGCTATTTTAAGAGTTTTTGCTCCACTAATGTAAAATACGAAAATCCACCTGAATATTTTTCTAAAAAATGGGAAAAATTTAGATATAATATTCGGGAGGGAAATATGGATAGGAAGTTTATTTTAAAGATTTTACTAGATTATTTTAATAAAAATAATAAATTTAAAAATCAGCCTAAGGAAGAAAATGAAGAACAATATACAGAAGAAGATGTTGCATTACTTAATTCTATTAATGAAACAATTATAGAATTAGAAGTAGCTAGATCCTTGTTTAATTCTGTAACTGATCCTAATTTAATAGAACTTGCAATTAATAGTGAAAATGCAGCGCGAAATAGATTTAATTATTTATTGTCAGTAGCTAAAAAGAAACATTTAAAGAAAGTAGAAATAATATAGTTAAGTAATACTGCATATTATAAATTAAAGGGGGATTGGTTAAATGGATAATTTAGTCTTTGGCTTAATAGGATTAGTATTACTGATCATTGTGCTAAAAATTTTAAAATGGCCATTTAAAATTTTAATAAATGGAATAATAGGATTAGTTTTGCTATATTTAGCGAATATATTAGGATCATATCTAGGATTTACTATAGCCATAAATGCAGTAACGGCATTAATAGCAGGATTTTTAGGAATACCGGGAATAATTTTATTAGTAGTATTTCAGTTATTTTTTTAAAATTGTAACTCATCATCTACATTAAATAAAATAAATATAAAAGGATAAAATGGTACCTATAGACAGGACACTTTGAAAAAAAGTGGCTCGTTTATAGGTGCTTTTTTATGTATAATATTAGTATCTTGGAGGAATGGAATATGAGTAAAATAACATTTAACAAAGAAACTATTGAATCATTGAAACAAAACCCCTATGTAGTTAAAGTAAGCGAAAAATCTATAACTTACTCTGACGAGTTTAAGCGATTATTTATAGAAGAATATTTAAAAGGAAAGCTTCCAAGAATTATTTTTGAAGAAGCTGGTTTTGATGTAACTTTACTTGGTATTAAACGTTACGAGCAAGCGGCAGCTAGATGGCTAAGAGCTTATAATAATGATGGTATTGTAGGATTAAGAGACACTAGAAAAGAGAATAATGGAAGACCTACAGATAAGGAAGTTACTAAAGACGATATTATTTTGAGACAGGAAGCTAAAATTAAGTTATTAGAGGAACAGTTAGAACTGTTAAAAAAATTAGACGTGACAGAAAGGAGGCTGGTAAACAACAGCATAAATCTACGAAGTAAGGAGATATTTAAATTAATAAATGAAACTATTATTAATAACGGTTTTAAAAATATGGTTTCGTATTTTTGTAAAATTTTAGATGTTTCACGTTCGGGATATTATAATTATTTGAATACATTAGGTAATCAAAAATTAATGGAAGATAGAGATTTAGAAGCTAGAGATAATATTCTTATGGCATATAACTACAGAGGTTATAAGAAGGGCTCTCGCTCAATTAAAATGGTTTTACAAGGCGAATTCTCAATAATTTATAGCAGAAAAAAAATTCAACGCATTATGAAAAAATATGATATTAAATGCCCTATAAGAAAAGCTAACCCGTACCGCCGAATGGCTAAAGCAACGAAGGAACATAGGGTGGTACCAAACTTATTAGAGCGTAATTTTAAACAAGGGATACCAGGGAAAGTACTATTGACTGATATTACATACTTACCATATGGAAATAATCGTATGGCTTATTTGTCTACCATCAAAGATGGTAGTAGCAACGATATTCTTGCTTATCACGTTTCTGATTCGATAAAACTTGATATTGCAACAACTACTATAGATAAATTAATAGCTCAACATAAAGATAACTTACATGAAGATGCATTTATTCATTCGGATCAAGGTGTACATTACACTAGTCCAAAATTTCAAAAATTATTAAAGGAAAATAATTTAGGACAATCAATGTCTCGCCGTGGAAACTGTTGGGATAATGCACCTCAAGAATCTTTTTTTGGACATATGAAAGATGAGGTTGATTTCAAGTGCTATCATACACTTAAAGAAGTGATTAGAGCTATTGATGATTATATTGAATATTACAATAATTATAGGTATCAATGGAATCTAAAAAAGATGACTCCTAAACAATATAGAAATCATCTTTTATTAGCTTCATAACTTTTTTTTATTGTGTTCTTGACAAAGGGTCCACTTTAGGAGCCTGTTCATTTTTATTTTAATGAGCAGGCTCCTTTTATTGAGAGAAGGGAACTAATAAAATTTTAATAAGTTTATAGATGGGAGTTAGAAGTTTTCAAATAATTCAATGAGTGAAAAGCCTCTTCTATGTAATTATTATATGGATTCAATTAAAAGATGTTACTTTATTGATTATCATTTTTTATATGATAAACTAAAAGAATAGATAAATTTTATAAAGTTATTTTAAAGGAGGAATTAGTAGAATGCCAGTTGGAAGTGGTATTAATTGTAGATATTGCCCAGAGTATAAAAAATCTTGTGATGGAAATGATAAGAAGTGTTTATGTTATAGATGTCCAAGAGTATTAGGCCAATGCCTATGTATAAAATATTGCAGGGAAACAGAATCGGTTCTAGATCTAAGTTATGAAATAATTGAGGAGTGATAGAATGGAGATTAAAGAAAGAGGTAAGGGATTAATAAAAGAGTTTAAAGATTTTGCTATGAAGGGAAATGTAATAGATTTAGCAATAGGGGTTATTATAGGAGGAGCTTTTAATAAAATAGTATCATCATTAGTTAGCAATATAATAATGCCTATAATTGGTGCTATAATTGGTGGAGTTGATTTTAAAGATCTATCATATACTTTAAGAGAAATACCTGGCAAGGATCCAGCAGTATTAGAATATGGTCAGTTTATTCAAAATGTTGTAGACTTTTTAATAATTACATTATAATTATGTATTTTTATAAAGTTTTTAAGCAAGTTAAATAGAAAAAGGGAAAATGAAAAATTAGCGCAGCAAGAGACTAAAGCTAAAGAACCAACAAAGGAAGAATTATTATTAACAGAAATAAGAGATACCTTGAAAGAAATAAGTAATAAAAATACATAATTATAATAAAAGGATTTTTAGTTAAATAAAAATCCTTTTTATTTTTAATTTTGCACAGTAAAGCAATAAAGTGATTTTTTATTAATATATTAACAAAAAACATATAAATATAATAACATATTAATAAAAAACTAGGAATATACATAATATTATTTTTGAAAATCTCAATAATTTTAATAAATTGACAAAAAGGTGTTGTTTATCATTCTAAAAAGTAGTAAAATTATCAGTAAAGTATTAGCAAAAAGCAATAAATAAATGGGGGGGATAAGATGCATAAAAAGTTGTTTATTCCCGGACCAGTTGAAGTTAGACCAGAAGTTTTGGAGCAAATGGCACAACCTTTAATTGGTCATAGAAGTAAGGAAGCTTCTTCATTACAAAAAAGAATAAGCAATAATTTAAGAAAAGTATTTTTTACAGATAGTGAAATTTTACTTTCAACTACATCTGGAAGTGGTCTTATGGAGGGTGCTATAAGATCATGTACTGCAAAAAGGGCAGCCGTATTTTCCGTAGGGGCTTTTGGGAAAAGATGGTATGACATGGCAGTTTCAAATAATGTTCCAGCAGATTTATTTGAAGTTGAAATGGGGCAGGCTATTAATGCAGAAATGGTAAATGATGTTTTAAAAACAGGTAAATATGATTTAATAGCGGTAACCCATAATGAAACATCAACAGGAGTAATGAATCCTATAGATGAAATTGGTGAAATAGTTAAGAAATATGATGATATTATATTTATAGTTGATGCAGTAAGCTCAGCAGCTGGAACAAAGATAGAAGTTGACAAATGGGGCATAGATATTTGTATTACTTCATCTCAAAAGGCTTTAGGTCTTCCACCGGGAATATCTTTATGTACTTTTTCACAAAGGGCTAAGGAAAGAGCAGAAAAGGTTAAAAATAGGGGAACTTATCTAGATTTATTATCATTGTATAATTATATTCAAAAAAAGGATTATCAATATCCTTCAACTCCATCAATTTCTCATATGTTTGCATTAGATTATCAACTTGATTATATCCTTAACAAAGAAGGATTAGAAAACAGATTTAATAGACATTTAGAATTAGCAAAAGTAGTTAGAAATTGGGCTAAAAAGTATTTTGATTTATTTGCAGATGAAAATCATTTATCAAATACACTAACTACAGTAAAAAATACAAGAAATATCGATATATCAGAATTAAACAAGGAATTAGGAAAAAGGGGCTTTGTAATATCTAATGGATATGGTAGTTTAAAAGATAAGACTTTTAGAATTGCCCATATGGCAGATTGTACAATGGAAGATTTAGAAGAATTGCTTGTTAATATAAATGATATTTTGGGGTTAGATTAAAAGCATTGCAATAAGTAATAAATAAATAGGATTTTTTATAAAGAGTTTAGAGTAATATCTAAACTCTTATTAGCATAAATAATTAATTAATCAATATATAGCTATTTATAGGGGGGATCCTTTTGATAAGAATATTATTAAATGATGGATTACAAGAAGGAGCAATAGAGAAATTAGAAACTTTAGGATTTGAAGTTGTTTCAAAACATTATGATAAAGATATACTTGGTGATAAATTAAAGAACTATGATTGCTTAGTAGTAAGATCAGCAACAAAAGTAACTAAAGAAATATTAGAAAAGGCTTCAACAGGAAAATTGAAGCTTATAATTAGGGCAGGAGTTGGTGTTGATAATATAGATATAAAAACTGCAGAGGAATATGGTATGGTTGTTAAAAATACTCCTTATGCAAGTTCTAACTCTGTAGCAGAACTAGCCCTTGCTCATATGTTTGCAGTAGCAAGATTTCTTGGAACTTCAAATTACACTATGAGAAAAGGCGAGTGGAATAAGAAAAAATATAAGGGTGTTGAAATTGAAGGCAAAACCCTTGGAATAGTTGGAATGGGCAGAATAGGAAAAGCTCTTGCAATTAAGGCTGAGGCCTTGGGAATGAAAGTTATATATAATGACTGTTTTGGAAAGATTGAAGATATTAAATTTGAATATTATGAATTAGAGGACTTATTAAGAAAAGCTGATTTTGTTTCTTTACATGTTCCTTATGATGAGAGTAAGGGATATTTAATTGGAAAAGAAGAATTCAGCATAATTAAAGAAGGGGCATATATAATTAATTGTGCAAGAGGAAAAGTAGTAGATGAGGAGGCTCTTTTAGAGGCTTTAGATTTAGGAAGAGTTTCTGGTGCGGGAATAGATGTTTTTGAAGTAGAGCCTAATACAAATGAACGGTTAGTTAAGCATCCAAGAGTTAGCTGCACACCTCACATAGGGGCATCTACTATAGAAGCACAAGATAGAATCGGAGAGGAAGTTGTTTCAATAATAAAGGATTTTTTTAATTAAAAAATACTAAGGAGGATTTGTATGGCAATAATAAGACCTTTTAAGGCTATGAGGCCTATAAAAGAATTAGCAGATCAAATAGCATCTTTACCTTATGATGTAATGGATGTGGAAGAAGCTAGGGAGATGGTTAAAGATAATCCGTACTCTTTTCTACATGTTGATAGGGCTGAAGTAGATTTATCAGAAAATATAGATGTTTATAGTGATGCAGTTTATGAACAAGCAAGGGAAAATTTAGATGGAATGATAGAAAGAGGCTTATATATTAAAGATGAGGAACCTTCTTTCTATATATATAAACAAAAAATTAAAAATAGAAGCCAAGTAGGTCTTTTAGCTTGTGCCTCTATTGATGATTATAATAATGATATAATTAAAAAACATGAACTTACTAGAGAAGAAAAAGAAAGAGATAGAATTAAACATATTTATAAAACAAGTGCTCATACAAGTCCAGTATTCTTAACTTATAGGGAAAACAAGGAAATATCAGAGATAATAGAAGCTTGGATGGAAAAAGAGCCTTTATATAATTTTACTTCTGAAGATGAAGTTACTCACACAGTTTGGATAATTAACAACAGAAAAGATGTGGATAAAATTTCAGAAATTTTTAAAACTGTGGATTATTTATATATTGCAGATGGACATCATAGAGCTGCTTCTGCAGCAAAAGTATCTAATATAAAAAGAGAAGAAACTAAGAATTATACTGGTGAAGAAGAATTTAATTACTTTTTAGTTATTGCTTATCCTGATAGTGAATTAGAAGTCTTAGCTTATAATAGAACTGTTAAAGATTTAAATGGACTTGCAAAAGATGAATTTTTAAAGGCAGTAGAAGGAAAGTTTGAAATAAATATAAGTGAAAATCCAGTTGAACCAAAGGAAAAACATACTTTTGGAATGTACTTAGAAAAACAGTGGTATTTGTTAAGAGCTAAAGAGGGTACTTTTGATGAAGAGGATATAATAAGTCAGTTAGATGTATCTATTCTTCAAAATAACTTGCTTAGACCTATATTGGGAATAGATGATCCTAGAACTTCTAATAGAATAGAGTTTATTGGAGGGGTAAGAGGATTAGAAGAATTAGAAAGAAGAGCAGATACAGATATGAAAGTAAGTTTTTCAATGTATTCAACTGAAATAAATGATATAATGAATATTGCAGATAGTGGAAATATTATGCCGCCAAAATCAACTTGGTTTGAACCAAAACCTAGAAGTGGCATATTTATTCATAAATTTTAAAAGGTATATGTCAAAACATAAAACAGCTAAAAAGGGGATTATAAGAATTTAGTCTTATAATTTCTCTTTTTTTATTAATGTTATTAGACTAATAATTTAAATAAAAGGGACTTTAATAAGTGCTATAATTATGAAGAAATATTATTTAAATATAGATTAAGAGGTAAATATGAAATTAAGTTTTCAATATGAAAGAAAAAATATAGATTTTGAACTTATATATAGAAAAAGGAAGACATTAAGTATTAAAGTAGAGTTAGATGGGAAAGTGACGGTTATTTCTCCAGACTTTTTAAAAGAAGAGGAAGTAATAGATATAGTTAAGAAAAAGGCAAAATGGATAATAGAGAAGCAGAATGAAGTTAGTATTATAAATGCAAAAAAGATAAAAAGAGAAGGCATTGAAGGGGAAACTTATCTATATCTTGGAAGAGAATATAAATTATATATAGATATAAAGGACAATTATAAAAAGATAAAAGCTGAACTTTCTGAAGAAAAATTAATAGTAAAAAGTAATACTAATGATACTAAAGC
>NZ_JAHLPS010000059.1 GCF_018918055.1 Caproiciproducens sp. MSJ-32 | reverse complement strand
CAATATCTGAAATTTATTCATTTGTACATTAATTTCTATTGAACCGCCGTGTACCGAACGGTACGCACGGTGGTGTGAGAGGACGCTGAATAAAATAATTATTCAGCTCCTACTCGATTAATTAAATTTATTGGTGTAATTTTCTTTATATTTTTATCATAAATTACTATGAGTAAAAATATAAGAGGAGTTAAATTATGTATAATAAAATTGATAAGAGTAGAGAAATTATATCTGATAAATTGAATATATCAAAAGACATAGCTTTAAATTTGCCTAAAATAACTATAATAGGGGAAGAAGAAATTACAATAGAGAATCACAAGGGGATAGTACTTTTTGAAAGAAATATTATAAAAGTGAATACAAAATTAAAGCCGATTTGCATTGAAGGAGATAATTTTGAAATATTGTATATAGGTGAATCTACAATAACCATTAGTGGAAAATTTATATCTATATCATTTGAGGTGTAAAATGGCAGGAGGAATATTTGAAACTGGAAAGTTAATAGTTGAAATAAAAGTACTAAATCCCGAAAGAGTTTTAAACATATTATGGAATGAAAATATAAACATATTAAATGTTAAAAAAGTAGATGTAGTAACTCTTAGGGTTACTATAGAATATAAGGATTACGATAATTTAAAGAAAATTGTAAAAAGACTCAATGGAAAAGTTAAAGTGGTTGGTGAACGGGGAATATTATTTTTATTGTTTAGACTAAAAAATAAAATGTTTTTATGTATAGGTGCAGGAATATTTTTGGTAATTCTATTGCACCTTTCGACCTATATTTGGAGTATAGAAATTAACACAAGAAAAAACTTATCACCTTATGAGGTAAGACAAAATTTGTATGATTTAGGTATTGAACCTGGAATAAAGAAGAAAAAAATAGATGTTAAAGAATTAGAGAGAAAGATAGAAGATATTAATTCAGGAATACTTTGGATAAGAGTCAGGATTGAAGGTTCTACATTAAAGATAAATATAGAAGAAAAAGTTAATCCGCCAGAGATTGTAGAAGAAAAAAAGGGAAATTTAGTATCTAAAATGGAGGGAGAAATAAGCAGGGTGTATGTATTTTCTGGAAGGTCTGCTGTCCATATTGGTGATCTAGTAAAACCTGGGGATATATTAATTGAAGGAATAAATGGTAAAGAAGAAAATCCTTATGAAGTTGTTCCTGATGGAGTTGTAATGGCAAATACTTTTTATGAAAAATCAATGCTTGTAAAAGTCGATGGGACTGAGTTAAAGAGAAATGGAAATAAAGATAATGATATTTATTTAGAAATCTTCGGAAAGAAAATTTATCTTAAAAAAGCTATAAAAGGTTTTAAAGAGTATGATAAAATAGAGGAAAGTGGAAAAATACTTAAAAAAGTTAATTATTATGAAAAAGAAGAAGTTCCAGTAAAACTAAGTAAGGAAGAAGCTGTGGATAATGCAGTAGAGCAGTTACAGGAATCTTTGTATAATAATTTAACTCGAGAAGCAAAAATAATAGATAAAATAGTAACGACTAAAGATGGGGAAGATGGAAATATTATTGTTAATGTTGTTTTTGTAGTTGAACAAAATATAGTAGATAATAATCCTGTCGATTATTAAAAACTATTGAGATTAGAAGGTGATAGACATGTCTGAAAACAAAGTAAAATGGATGAAAATAAAGAGTAACAAAAATTATATTCAAGAAAAATATAAAATACCAATAATTTATTCTGTTGTTTTTATTATAATATATCTGCTTTTGCTTGTAGTTGTAGCACCAAAAAAGCATAATCTATCAGTTGGTGATATTGCTGATGTAAATATTAAGGCACCAGTAGATGTTATTGATGAAGCTGCTACTCTAGAAAAACAGCAAGAAGCAGCTTCAAAAGTAGATAAACAATATACTATAAAAAGTGAAGTCGGGCTGGAAGCATTATCTAAAGTTAATAGACTTTTTGAAAATATAAATAAAAGTATTTCTTCAAACAAAAGTGGAGAAAATGAAGAGAAAATAAAAAATATAGAAAAAGTTAATGGTATAACATTACGTGATGAAGATTACAATATATTATTATCTTTAGGTAAAGAGAAGCTTACGGAAATAAATGGGTTTATTATTAGTTCTTTAGAAGAAGTATATAAAAATAATATTGAAGAAAATAATTATGAGAATATACAAAGGGCAAGAAACATTATAGATAATTTATTGTCAGAAAAAAATTATGATAGAAATTTAGAGGAGATAATAAAGGAAATTTGTTATAGTCAAATAAAAGCCAATATGTTCTATGATAAAGAGAAGACAGAAGAAAAGATAGAGGAAGCAAAAAAGAACGTTGAGCCGGAAATAATAAAGAAAAATCAAACTATTGTAAAAGAAGGAGAACCTGTTACTCAAGAGCAAATAAATCTTCTAGAGCAGTTAGGAATGCTTAATGATGGAATAAATAGAAGTTCAATTAAGATATTTATTTCTTTAGCCGTGGCAGTTATCCTTGTTTTATTTTTGCAATATAGATATTTGTTAAAGGAAGATAGGGAAATATTAAAAGATAAAAAGATGCTGATCTTAATTAGCTCCATTAATATTATTCTTATCATTCTTTCTATAATAATTAAAGATATAACTCCATATTTGATACCTATTGTTTGTAGTAGTATGCTAATGTCAATTTTAATAAATAGTAAAACCTCCTTGGTTATCAATTTATTAAATATTCTTTTAGTTTCTATAGTTGTCGGTTTTGATGTTGGAGTTATATTAATATCAATAGTAAATGTTGTTATATCTACAATAGCATTAAATAAAGTTCAGCAAAGAAATGATATTATATATTCAACAATATATATAACTGTAATATCTACTTTGATTATTATGGCTTCCAGTATGTTATATTCAAATAACTTAAGAGAAATATTAATAAAAACAATGTATACTTCGATAGGATGTTTTGTTTCGGGGATACTTGCCTTGGGTTTACTTCCTTTTTATGAATCAATATTTGATGTTGTAACAAATATAAAATTATTAGAGTTATCAAATCCTAATCAACCATTAATGAAGAAATTATTAATGGAAGCTCCTGGTACTTACCATCATAGTATGATGGTTGCTAATATAGCAGAATCTGCCACAGAAGCTGTAGGAGGAAATCCTGTAATTGCAAGGGTTGGAGCTTACTATCATGATATTGGAAAGACAAAGAGGCCTTACTTTTTTGGAGAAAATCAAATTGGAAGAGATAATCCTCATGATAAAATTACACCAAATTTAAGTGCTTTAATAATTTTATCTCATCCAAAGGATGGTATAGAGTTAGCAAAGGAATATAAAATTCCAAAGGTTATTGAGGATATGATTTTAGAGCATCATGGAACAACTTTAGTTAAGTATTTTTATTATAAGGCCAAGGAAGGTGCAGATAATCCTGATGACATTAAAGAAGAAGATTTTAGATATTCTGGTCCTATACCTCATACAAAAGAGGCTGGAATATTAATGCTAGCAGATAGTGCAGAAGCTGCTGTTAGATCAATTAGTGAACCAACTAAAGCTAAAATTGAGGAAATGGTAAATAATATTATTAATGATAAAATAAAATCTAATCAATTGATAAACTGTGATTTGACCTTAAAAGATATAGAAATTATAAAAAAGAGTTTTTTAAAATCTTTTGATGGTATGTATCATCAAAGAATAGAATATCCAACAGAGAAAAAGAAATAAAAATTATAAATTAAGAATTAAAATTTAATTTTAATTCTTAATTTATATTATTATAGTTTTAATGTAGAAAACTTTGATATAAGTTAAAAAGAGTATTAGGAGGCTTGTATGTTATATACAGAAAATAAACAAAGAAAATTAGAAGTAACAAAAGAATTTATAGATAAGATAGAAAGGGTATGTGATTTTGCTTTAAGAGAAGAAGGTGTAAAAGGAGAATATCAAATTTCTCTTCTTTTTGTTGATAATGAAGAAATTAGAAGGATTAATAATGAAACAAGAAGAATAGATAAGGCTACAGATGTTCTTTCTTTTCCCATGCTAGAATATAAAGAAGGAAAGGTATTTAAAGATATTTATTTAGATTATGATTTTGATGAAATATATAAAGATGGAGATGAATTAGTACTTGGGGATATGGTTTTATCTTTAGAGAAAGCTTTAGAACAAAGCAAGGAATATGGACATTCTTATGAAAGAGAAGTAAGTTATTTAGTTGTACATTCTATATTACATTTGTTAGGTTATGACCATATGATAGAGGAAGATAAGATTAAGATGAGACAAAGAGAAGAGGAAATATTGAATAAATTAGAAATAAGAAGATAAAAATATGAGAGGAATATATGAAAATAAGAAAAATAATTGAAAGCTTTAATTGTGCTATTGAGGGAATTATTGAAACGGTAAGAACCCAAAGAAATATGAGGTTTCATTTATTAGCCGCATTAATAGTATTAACTATATGTTTTTTTGTAGATCTATCAAAGGTGGAATTTCTTATTTTATTGATTACTATTACTTTAGTTTTAGCAGCAGAAATCATTAATACTGCTATAGAAGCAACTATTGATATGACTATGAATCATTATCATCCTTTAGCTAAAATTGCAAAAAATGCAGCGGCGGGAGCGGTTTTAATTACTGCTATTAATGCTGTAATAGTAGGATATATAATGTTTTGGGATAAAATAACTAAAATATCCTATAGTGTTATTTTTAAAATTAAGCATTCAGAGCCATATACTATATTTATAGCCTTAGCAATTGTAACTATAGTAACTCTTATAATAAAGGCAATATTTGGGGAAGGAACTCCCTTGAGAGGTGGAATGCCTAGTGGGCATAGTGCTTTAGCTTTTTCATTAGCTACAGCAGTATCCTTAATAACGGAAGAAGCTATATGTATAGTTTTAAGTTACTTAATGGCACTTATTACAGCTCAAAGCAGGGTGGATTCAAATATACATTCTATTTTTGAAGTAATTATTGGAGCGATTTTTGGAACTCTATTAACATTATTGATTTTTATTATATTTAAAATTTGAGAAAGGGAATTTATTTATTATCAACTATTTAATTTTATATAAGAAATGATATAATAAATGGTACAATTACTTATGGAATATGTAGGTAAGTAATTAGAGTTATTTGTTAAAGAGGGAAATATTTTAATAAGTTTAATAAAAATAAGAGTATTATATAATAAAAACTTTTGGTGAAATTAAGCCAGGAGAATAAAAAGATTTAGAAAACTAAGGAGGATAAATGTTTAAATCAGGATTTGTAACGATAGTAGGAAGACCTAATGTAGGTAAATCAACATTATTAAATCAAATAATGGGAGAAAAGTTATCAATAGTTTCAAACAAGCCACAAACTACAAGAAATAATATTCAAACAATATTAACAGGAGAAGATTATCAATTGGTTTTTGTTGATACACCAGGAATACATAAGCCAAAACATAAATTAGGAGAGTATATGGTTAGCTCCGCTAAGGATTCAATTAAAGATGTGGATTTAATCTTATTTTTAATTAATCCAGATGAAAAAATAGGAAAAGGAGATCAATTTATTTTAGAAGTTCTAAAAAATTCTAAAGCTCCTGTATTTTTAGTTGTAAATAAAATAGATGAATTTACTCAAGATAGAGTTGCAAAAACTTTACAAATGTATTCAGAAGAAATGGATTTTAAAGAAATTATCCCAATATCAGCTCTTAAAAATAAAAATGTAGATAAATTAGTCAAGCTTATGATTGAATATATGCCAGAAGGCCCAAAGTATTACCCTGATGATATGATAACAGATGTTCAAGAAAGATTTGTTGTTTCAGAAATTATAAGAGAAAAGGCGTTAAGAAATTTAAGAGATGAAGTACCTCATGGAATTGCGGTAGATATAATTCAAATGAAAGAAAAAGAAAATGGAACATATCATATTGAAGTGGATATGATTTGTGAAAAAGAATCTCATAAGGGAATAATAATTGGAAAGAATGGTCAATCATTAAAAAAGATTGGAGAAACTGCTAGATATGAAATTGAAAGGTTTTTAAGAGCTAAAGTAAATTTAAAAATTTGGGTTAAGGTAAGAAAAGAATGGCGTGATAATCAGATTCTTTTAAAAGAACTAGGCTATAAAAACTTAAATAGATAGGGGATGTTACTTCTGTCGCTGCATAAGATAAAGGGAGTTATTATTAAAACAAAAGAATTTAAAGAAAATGAT
This sequence comes from Caproiciproducens sp. MSJ-32, assembly GCF_018918055.1. Classification (GTDB taxonomy): domain Bacteria; phylum Bacillota; class Clostridia; order Clostridiales; family Clostridiaceae; genus Clostridium. The sequence goes on along the minus strand of NZ_JAHLPS010000059.1, from coordinate 4,987 downwards.
AAATTAGTATGGTTATATACAGATAAATTGGGCAAAATAACAACGATAGCAAAGGGTGCCAAGAAAAATAAAAGCAGGCTTTTTCCTGTTACTTTGCCCTTTTGTTATGGAGAATTTGTTTTATTCAAGGGGAAGAATTTATTTAACCTTCAGGAAGGAAAAATTATTAATTCCTTTCAAGGCTTGCTAGAAAATTTAGATAAGCTTACATATTCCTCATATCTTTGCGAATTGATAGATATTTGCCTAGAAGAAGGAGAAATAAACTATGCTTTGTTTAAGGATTTTATAACTTGTATGTACTTATTAAATACTGATGCATTGGATTACGAAATATTAATAAGATCCTTCGAATTAAGACTATTAAAAGCAACAGGTTATGGATTAAAGTTAGATAATTGTGGTATTTGCAATAAAAAAATTTCTGTATCAAATTATATATCATTAATAAATTATGGTGGAGTTTGCGAAGAATGTGAGAAATATGGGGGAATTTATATATCTAAACCAGCATATAATTCTATAAAATTTCTTTTAAAAACCTCAATGGATAAGTTATATAGGCTTAATATTAATGAAGATATAAAAAAGGATATTTATAAAATTACTAATTATATAATATCATCAAACTACACAAGAAAACCAAAAAGTTTAGAAATGTTAAATTATATAAAGGAGTGATATTATGTCAATAACATTAGAACAAGTGGACCAAGTTATAGAAAGAACAGGGGTAACTTATGCTGAAGCAAAGGAAGCTTTAGAACTAAGCAATGAAGATGTAGTAGATGCGATAATCTATATAGAAAATCAAAAAAAGGCTGCTAAGCTTAAGAGTAAGGAAGAAAAATACGAAACTATTGAAGATTTAAAAAATTGGTTTAAGGAATTAATTAATAAAGGAAATGTGACAAGAATTAGAGTAACTAAAGATGGTAAGGAAATTGTTGATGTTCCTGTAAATGCAGGCATAGCTGCAGGAGTAATAGGAATATTAATTCCACCAATTTTAGCTTTTGTTGTTATTGCAGCTGTAGTTACAAAAATAACTATAGAAATTACGAAGGAAGATGGAAGTGTTGAAGTAGTTAATAAGTATATAACAAAAACTATGGAAGACATAAAGGAAACTGCAACTAGTGTAGCATCAAAAGTTAAGGATAAGGTTGTGGATCTAAAAGATGATGTTATGACAAATGTAAAGAAAGACATAAAAAAAGATGAAGAAACTTTAGATGATAATATATTTAGTTATAGTGTAAAATTTGATGAAGAGGAAAACGAAGACAAAAAGGAAGAATAATAAAAAGAAAAAATAAGATAAACAGAGTAAATTCAAAAAAAGTTAATGTAATAGAGAATATTCAGATAATTTAAAAAAAAAAATATAAAAATAAATATAGTAAAGTTGTAATAAAATGCTATAATAGTAATATCAGATTAATCAAAATTACCTGAATATTCTCTTTGCGTTTAAGAAAGAGGGATAAGTTTGAAATTATCACATAGACAAGAAGAAATCGTTAATATAGTAAAAATTGGACAGCCAGTTACAAGTGAAGAATTAGCCGAAAAGCTTGGGGTAACAAGGGCTGCCTTAAGAGCTGATTTAGCGATTTTGACTATGTTAGGAATTTTAGATGCTAAACCTAAGGTTGGTTATGTATATTTAGGTGAACAAAAAAATCTTGAAATTATAGACAAAGTTTCAAAAGTTCTCGCAAAAGATATAATGTCAAAACCGATAACTGTTAGTGAAGAAACAATGGTATATGATGCAATTGTTTTCCTATTTCTAAATGATGTAGGAACGCTTTTTGTAGAAAGTAATGGGGTATTAGTAGGAGCTATTTCAAGAAAGGATTTTTTGAAAATAGCTATAGGGGGGACCGATATACATAAGGTTCCTGTAGGAGTAATTATGACAAGAATGCCAAATATTATTTGTGGATTTGCAGAAGATAAAGCCTATGATTTAGCAAAAAAATTAATAGAACATGAAATTGATAGTATTCCAATAGTTGAAAAAATAGAGAATGAAAATGATGGAAAAAATCAATATAGGGTAATTGGTAAGGTTTCAAAAACTAACATAACAAAGCTTTTTGTAAAGTTAGGAGAAGAACAATAATTTTTTGTTTTTAGTTTTATTAATGGGGTAGCTACAATACAAAGTAGTATTGTTTCTATATATCAATTTGATTAAACGGAGGAGTATTGAGATGAAGAAAAAGAAGTATGTTTACCTTTTTAGTGAAGGAAATGCCTCAATGAGGAATCTTCTAGGAGGTAAAGGGGCAAATTTAGCAGAAATGATTTCGCTAGGAATCCCAGTACCGCAAGGCTTTACAGTAACAACTGAGGCTTGCAACAAATATTACGAGGATGGTCAAGTAATAGCAGAAGAAATCATTGAAGAAATTTATGAAAAAATTTCAGAACTAGAAAAAATAACAGGTAAAGAATTTGGAAGTTTAACAAATCCTCTTTTAGTTTCAGTTAGATCTGGAGCTAGGGTTTCAATGCCTGGAATGATGGATACAGTATTAAATCTAGGATTAAATGATGAAGCTGTAGAAGCTATGGCTAAATTAACAAATAATCCAAGATTTGCTTATGATTCTTATAGAAGATTTATACAAATGTTTTCTGATGTAGTTATGGGCATTGAAAAAAGGTTGTTTGAAAATGTATTAGATGAAGTAAAAGAAAACAGAGGAGTAAAATTAGATTCTGATTTAACAGCAGATGATTTAAAAGAAGTAACTGTTAGATTTAAAGAAATATATAAGAAGGAACGTGGAGAAGATTTCCCACAAGATCCAAAACATCAATTGATTGAAGCAGTAACTGCAGTATTTAGATCTTGGAATAATCCAAGAGCAATAGTATATAGAAGATTAAATGATATACCAGGAGAATGGGGTACTGCTGTAAACGTTCAAGAAATGGTATTTGGTAATAAGGGAGAAACTTCAGGAACAGGAGTTGTATTCTCAAGAAACCCTGCAACTGGAGAAAATAAGATATATGGTGAATATCTAATGAATGCACAAGGGGAAGATGTTGTTGCAGGTATTAGAACACCACTTCCAATTGCAAAATTAGAGGAACAAAATCCTGAAATTTATAAGCAATTTACTGAAATAGTTCATAAGTTAGAACAACATTATAAAGATATGCAAGACATGGAAATAACCATTGAAGAAGGAAAATTATACTTCCTACAAACAAGAAATGGTAAGAGAACAGCACAAGCTGCTTTAAAGATTGCTGTTGACTTAGTTGAAGAAGGAATGTTAACTAAGGAAGAAGCAATATTAAAGGTAGAACCAAATCAATTAGATTCATTATTACACCCAACTTTTAAGGCTGAAGAGTTAAAGAAAGCAACTCCAATAGCAAAAGGCTTACCAGCTTCTCCAGGAGCAGCTTATGGGAAAATTGCCTTTACAGCTGAAGAAGCTAAGCAAAGAAAAGATAATGGTGAAAAGGTTGTTTTAGTAAGACTTGAAACATCACCAGAAGATATTGAAGGTATGATTGCTGCTGAAGGTATTTTAACAGTAAGAGGGGGTATGACTTCTCACGCTGCCGTTGTTGCTAGAGGTATGGGAACTTGCTGTGTAGCTGGATGTGGAGACTTAGTAATTAATGAAGAAGCTAAAACTCTAGAAGTAGGTGGAAAAGTTTACACTGCTGATGATTACATTTCAATAGATGGATCAACAGGAAATGTTTATGGAGAAAAGATAGCAACAGTAGCTCCAGAAATATCAGGCCATTTTGCTAAATTTATGGGATGGGCAGATGAAATTAGAAAGTTAAAGGTTAGAACTAATGCAGATACTCCAAGAGATACAAAGCAAGCTGTAGAATTTGGAGCAGAAGGTATAGGTCTTTGTAGAACTGAGCATATGTTCTTTGCAGAAGACAGAATTATGGCAGTAAGAGAAATGATAGTAGCTAAGAGTGAGGAAGATAGAAGAAAAGCATTAGAAAAACTTCTTCCAATGCAAAGAGAAGACTTTATTGGAATTTATGAAGCATTAGAAGAAAGACCTGCTACTATAAGATTCTTAGATCCACCTCTACATGAATTCTTACCTCATACAGATGAGGAAATTCGTGAATTAGCAGAAGAGTTAGGTATAACTTTTGAGGAATTAAAAACAACAATATCAAATCTTCATGAATTTAACCCAATGATGGGTCATAGAGGCTGTAGACTTGCAGTATCTTATCCAGAGATTGCAGAAATGCAAACTAGAGCTGTAATTGAAGCTGCAATAGAAGTTAAAAAGAATAAAGGATATAATATAGTTCCTGAAATAATGATTCCATTAGTTGGAGAAGTTAAGGAATTAAAATATGTTAAAGATGTAGTGGTAGAAACTGCTAAGAAGGTAATGGAAGAAAAAGGTGTTGAATTAGATTATCATGTAGGTACTATGATAGAAATTCCTAGAGCTGCATTAACTGCAGATGAAATTGCTAAAGAAGCTGAATTCTTCTCATTTGGAACAAATGATTTAACTCAAATGACTTTTGGTTTCTCAAGAGATGATGCAGGTAAATTCTTAAAGCATTACTATGATAAGAATATTTATGAACAAGATCCATTTGCTAAGGTTGACCAAACAGGTGTTGGACAATTAGTTAAGATAGCAGTAGAAAAAGGTAGAGCAACAAGATCTGATCTTAAATTAGGAGTTTGTGGAGAACATGGTGGAGATCCTTCTTCAGTAGAATTCTTCCATAATATAGGACTTGATTATGTATCATGTTCACCATTTAGAGTTCCAATTGCAAGACTAGCTGCTGCTCAAGCGCAAGTTAAAAATCCAAGAAAATAAAAATAACAAAAAAAGGGGCTGTCGCACTAAATAATTAGTGTGAAGCTCCTTTTTGATGAAAAAAATAAATCCCAGACTTTAAAAGTCTAGGATTTATGGTAAAATATTTTTCATGACTATAAAAAAAATCT
>NZ_JAHLPS010000103.1 GCF_018918055.1 Caproiciproducens sp. MSJ-32 | reverse complement strand
TAAGATTTTTTTTATAGTCATGAAAAATATTTTACCATAAATCCTAGACTTTTAAAGTCTGGGATTTATTTTTTTCATCAAAAAGGAGCTTCACACTAATTATTTAGTGCGACAGCCCCATTATTAAAACATCTATAGAATATATACAGAAATGTTAGTAATGTATTTATGATGATAATTTTTTTGAGTAAAAAGGAGTTTTTGAGGGGGAAGGGTATTGATTAAGTTTATAGATTTATTTATAGGTATTTTAATACTTATTTATACAATTGCTATAAATATAATTTATGGAAAGATAAGTTTTAGTGAAGTTTTTTATGGTATAGGAATTTTATTTATTATTTTTCATTTTATAAAAATAAGATTAAAGAAAAATAAAATTGCTAAAAAAATTAATAGCATAATAAAATATTTAAATCTTTTAGCTTTAGCAGCATTTATTATTATTGAAGCTATTATTATAATTTTTCCTAAAAATGATGCTTCTTATTCTGATTATGTAATAGTATTAGGGGCAGGTCTTAAGGGCGAAGGGATAACATTGACTTTAAGGAATAGACTAGATAAAACTATAGAATATCTTGAAAAGCAAGAAAAAGAGTGTAAAATAATAGTTTCAGGGGGACAGGGAAAGGGAGAAGATATTTCTGAAGCTGAGGCTATGAAAAAATATTTAATTGAAAAAGGTGTAGAAGAAGAATTAATAATAATGGAAGATAAATCTACTAACACTAAGGAAAACTTAACTTTTTCTAAAGACATAATTGAAAAAATAGAAGGAAAATATATAAAAAATAACAAAGTAACGATTATAACAACAGATTTTCACGCTTTTAGAAGTAATATGCTTGCAAAGCATTTAGAATATAAAAACATAAGTTTTTACACTAGTAAAACAGAAAGTTTATTAGTACCTATACAATATTTTAGGGAAGCCTTAGCAGTTATAAAATCATTTATAATTGATATAAAATTATCTTAAATGCAAAAAATATCCAAAGGAAATCGAATAATTTTATTGAATATATAACTTTATTGGATTACATTGTTTTAATATTTACAATAATAGATGGAGGAACAAATGGCTAAAATTACTGAAAGTTCAATAATAATTAAGGATTACTTTAACAACATATTTATTATCAGGAAAAAAACTAAAAGGAATGAACCTAAACTTTGGTATCTTGTAGGCAGAACCCTAAGAGGAAAAGAAGATGGGGAAAAATGCATTAACAGAGCAGTAAAAGAAGATTTAAAAACAATAATTTTCAATTTAGAAACTGTTGGAGAAGTAAAAATTTCTGAAGAAGAAACTTGTTTACTTTATTCAGGGGAAATTCAAGAACGTCCATCATTTGGAAAAGATATAGTAGAAAGCAGATGGATAAGTGAAAGAGAAATAGATGATTATGAATTTGCACCTAAGGAAAAGGAAAAAATATTATATTTCTTAAAAAATAAGGCCAATTAATATGGCTTTATTTTTTTATTTTATCTATTGATAGCATAAAAGTGTAGATTTATGATATAATAGAAAAGAATGGTATATTCATTTAAATGTAGAGAATTCTTATTTATTTGTTTATGCCATTTAGTTAAAAATTTAATAAATTGCTGATCTAACAAAAAAGAGTATTCTGATTTGAAAGAGAAGAGATTAAATATATTAATAATAAAGATTATATTAAATAAACTAATTTATTAAGATTAGTTTAATAGCTATGCAATATTTTGGAATAAATTGTAATTTTTTATATTAATATAAAAGTCTATTTTCTTTTAAATCAGTTTTAAAAGGAAATAGGCTTTTTTTATTTACTTAAATTAAAAGGAGTAGTTAAGATGAAAATTGCAGTCATAAGTGCCATTTTGGAAGAACCAACAAAATGTAATGCAAAATTTAATGAAGTTATAGGTGCCTTTAGAGGAAAAATAAAAGGCCGAATGGGAATTCCATTGGAACAAGAAGTATCAGTTGTTTCTATAGTAGTTACAGGAGAATTAAATGATATAAACAGCTTAACAGGTAAACTTGGAAATATAGAGGGGGTAACAGTAAAAACTGCTATAGCAAAAAAGGAGGTGTAAATATTAAACTAAAAAACAATTTTAAGATTTAGGGGGATAAAAATGATAGTTAAGGAGATTATTGATAAGCTTTACTTAGAAAATAATGCAACTAGGGAAGAGCTGAATTTCTTGCTAGACAATTTAACGGTGGAGGATAAAAAGTACTTAATTCAAAAAGCTCATGAAACAAGGTTGAGAACTTATGGTGATAAAGTTTATCTAAGAGGGCTTATAGAATTTACAAACTATTGTAAAAGAAATTGTGTTTACTGTGGTATAAGAAGGGCTAATAAGAATGCTGATAGATATAGATTGACTTTAGAAGAAATCGAAGAATGTGTTGATATTGGAGACAGATTAGGATATAAGACCTATGTTCTTCAAGGTGGAGAAGATGATTATTATACAGATGAAAGAATGATAGAAATAATAAAGATGATAAAGAGAAAATATCCTAATAATGCTATAACTTTATCTTTAGGAGAAAGAAGCTATGAATCCTATAAAAAAATGTTTGAAGCAGGTGCTGATAGATATTTATTAAGACATGAAACAGCAACAAAGGAGTTATATGAAAAGCTTCATCCAGGAGCAAGCTTTGAAAATAGAAGACAGTGCTTAAGAAATCTTAAAGAGATTGGATATCAAGTAGGAGCAGGCTTTATGGTTGGACTTCCAGGTCAAACTAATAAAGATTTGGTAAATGATCTAATTTTTGTAAAAGAATTAGAACCAGCGATGGTTGGTTTAGGGCCTTTTATACCTCATAAAGATACGCCTTTAAAGGATGAAAAAGGTGGTTCTTTAGAAATGACGACAACAATGTTAGCTTTAGTTAGATTACTTTTACCAGATGTACTTCTGCCAGCAACTACTGCTCTTGGAAGTATAGATCCAACTGGAAGGGAAAAAGGCATAAAAGCTGGAGGAAATGTAGTAATGCCTAATCTTTCTCCAACATCAGTTAGAGATAAATATTCCTTATATGATGGAAAGATATGTACTGGTGATGAAGCAGCAGAATGTAGAAACTGCATAGAAAGAAGAATAAATGGGGCTGGGTTTAAGGTAGAAGTGACAAGAGGAGACAATGTTGCTTGGAGCCGTAAGCATAAGGGATTATTTATAGAAGAAGTTGACAAGAAAATAAAGACAGAAAATATTTTTCTAAGTTAAATAACAATTTAAAATTATTTTATATAAAAAATTATTGATAGAGGTGTTTTTATGTTTATTGATCATGAATATATTGAAAGAATTTTAGAAGAAGCTAAGAATGCAAGCAGAAAGGATATTCTTAATGTATTAGAAAGAGCTAAGAAAAGAGAAGGTTTATCTTATGAAGATATAGCTATTTTACTACAAGCAGAAGAAAAGGAAGATTTAGATGAAATTTTTAAATTAGCAGGAGAAATAAAAGAATCAATATATGGCAAAAGAATTGTAATTTTTGCTCCTTTATATGTAAGTGACTACTGTGTAAATAATTGTGCTTACTGTGGTTATAAAAGAAATAATAAGTTCCCAAGAAGAAAATTAACAATGGAAGAAGTAGCTGAAGAAGTAAGAATTCTTGAAAGGATGGGACATAAGAGACTTGCCCTTGAACTTGGAGAGGATCCAGAGAATGCACCAATTGAGTATGTTCTAGAATGTCTAGATACTATTTATAAAACTCAAAGTGATAATGGGGAAATAAGAAGAGTAAATGTTAATATTGCAGCTACTACAGAAGAAGAATATAGAATGTTAAAGGAAGCTAAAATAGGAACTTATATACTATTCCAAGAAACTTATCATAAGCCAACTTATGATAAAATGCATCCACATTCAATAAAAGGAGATTATAATTATCATTTAACAGCTTTTGATAGAGCAATGAGAGCCGGAATAGATGATGTTGGTGGAGGAGTTTTATTTGGACTAGCTGATCCTAAATTCGAAGTTTTAGGACTTATGATGCATAATAAACATTTAGAAGATACTTTTGGAGTTGGTTTCCATACTATTTCAATGCCAAGACTTAAAAAAGCCGAAGGAATGACCTTAAAGCAATTCCCACATTTGGTAGATGATGAAATGTTTAAGAAATTAGTTGCGATAATAAGAATTGCTGTTCCATTTACAGGAATAATAATGTCTACAAGGGAAACTGCAGAAATGAGAAGGGAATTATTAAAATATGGGGTATCCCAAATAAGTGCAGGTTCAAGTACTGGTGTTGGAGGTTATAAAGAAAGGGAAGAACATGGAGCGGATATAGCTCAGTTTGAATTATCAGATGAAAGAACTCCAAAAGAAGTTATTAAGTCAGTATTAGATGATGGCTATATACCAAGTTACTGTACAGCTTGTTACAGAAGAGGAAGAACTGGTGAAAAATTCATGAAGCTTGCAAAATCAGGTGAAATTCAAAATATGTGTGAACCTAATGCCATGACTACCTTATTAGAATTTGCTATAGATTATGGTGATAAGGAAATATTAGAAAAGGCAGAAAAAGTTATAAATACAGAAATGGAAAAAATAAAAAGAGAAGACATTAAAAATGCTCTTAAAAAGAATCTAGAAAAATTAAGAGCTGGTGAAAGAGATTTATATTTATAAAAAGGGAGAGAGAGAATGAATACTACACCAAACGCAAATAGAAAGCATATTGCTGTTTACGGAAAAACAAATGCAGGAAAGTCTTCATTAATAAATAAGTTTTTAGGACAAGAGATATCTTTGGTTTCAGAAAAAGAAGGAACCACTACAGATCCAGTGCAAAAAGCTATGGAACTTATTCCAGTAGGACCTGTATTAATGATAGATACTGCGGGCTTTGGGGATAAAAGTGAACTTGGAGAAGCTAGAGTTAAAAAGACCTTAGATATAATGAAAAGAACAGACTTAGCAATTTATATGTTTGATATAAAAGATATAGATATAAATGCTTTTAAAGAAGCAAAAAGAAATTTTAAAAAATACAATATTCCCTTTATAGTTGTTATAAATAAAATTGATGAAGCTAAGGATGATGAAATAGAAGAGGCTAAGAAATTATTTGAAGATGCCTTATTTATATCTTCTTATACAGGTGAAGGAGTAGAAAATCTTAGAAATAGGGTTATAGACATTCTAAAAGAGGGGGAAGAAGAACTTCCTCTTTTGGGAGATCTATTACCATACAATAGTAAAGTAGTTATGGTTGTCCCTATAGATTCAGAAGCACCTAAAGGAAGAATAATACTTCCTCAAGTCCAATGTATAAGGGATTGCTTAGATCATGGAATAAAGAGTTATGTTGTTAGGGATACGGAGCTTTCTAGTGCTTTAGAAGATTTAAAAGGTGTAGACCTTGTGGTTACAGATTCTCAAGCATTTAAAGAAGTAGATAAAATAGTTCCAAAAGAAATTAAATTAACAAGTTTTTCAATGTTGTTTGCAAGGCAAAAGGGAGATTTTGAGGAATTTGTTAAAGGTGCTTTATCAATTAAGAATTTAACTAAGGATTCTAAAATTTTAGTTGCAGAAAGCTGCACTCATAATGTATCTCATCAAGATATAGGAAGAGTAAAAATACCTAAATTACTAAATAATTATGTAGGCTATGAATTAGATTATGAGTATGCTATTTTTCATGATTTCCCTGAAGATATAGAGAAATATGATTTAATAATTCATTGTGGTGCTTGTATGATTAACAGAAAAACTGTTGTAAATAGAGTTAAGATTGCTAAAGAGAAAAGCATTCCTATGACTAATTACGGAATACTATTGGCTCATTTAAATGGAATTTTAGAAAGAAGCTTATCCATTTTTAGAAAATAATTGTCAAAAGGGTATTTATTTTGCACATTAAAAATGTATAATATAGTTATAGAATAATAAGGAGGATTATTATTATGAAAGAACTATTATTAGAAGCAGATAGATGTTTAATGTGCAAAAAACCAAGATGCAGAGAGCATTGTCCAATTGATACACCCATACCTGAGGTAATAGCTCTATTTAAAGAAGGAAAAATGGCTGAAGCAGGAGAAATGCTATTTAAGAATAATCCCTTGACTCAAGTTTGTGGAATTGTATGTCCTCATGATGATCAATGTAAAGGAAATTGTATAAGAGGAATTAAATCTGAGCCAGTAAGATTCTGTGAAATAGAAGCTTATGTATCAAAAGTTTATATTGAAAATACAAAGTTTGAAAAAGAAGCAGATCTTGATAAAATGGTGGCAGTCGTTGGAGGAGGACCAGCAGGCATTACTGTAGCTTTCATATTAGCTCAAAAGGGATATAAAGTTACCATATTTGATGCAAATCCTAAGCTGGGAGGAGTTTTAAGATATGGTATTCCTAAATTTAGATTAGCAAAGGATATACTTGATACCTATGAAGAGAGGCTTGTTGAACTAGGAGTAAGTATTAGGCCTAATACTTTAATAGGTCCTGTAGTAACTCTTGATAGATTGTTTGAGGATGGATATAAGGCTGTATTTATAGGAACGGGAGTTTGGAATCCAAGGGTTTTAAACATTAAAGGTGAATCTTTAGGTAATGTTCATTATGCTATAGATTATTTAAAGACGCCAGAAACTTATAGAATTGGGGAAAGAGTTATTGTCATTGGTGCAGGAGATGTTGGAATGGATGCTGCAAGAACAGCAATAAGAAATGGGGCTAAAGATGTTAGAATTCTCCATTTAAAAGGTATGGATGAAATAACTGCAACCAAATCAGAATTAGAAGGGGCTTTAGCAGATGGAGTTAAAATTGAAACCTATAAGGCTCCAGTGGAACTTACCTTAAAGGGAGTTAAATATAGGGAAACAAATAGTGAAAATAACGAAGAAGTTAAAGAAGGATTTTTAGAATGTGATACAATAATTATTGCTATAAGTCAGGCTCCAAAAAATAATATTGTTGCTAATACTAACGGCTTAGAAACTGATGAGAGAGGTCATATTTTAGCTGATGATGAAGGAAGAACAACTAGAGAAGGAGTTTTCTCTGCTGGAGATGTTGTAATTGGAGCTGCAACAGTAGTTAAGGCTGTTGCTAAATCAAAGCTTGTTGCAGAGGCAATGGATAAATACCTTCAATCACTTGAATGATTAAGCTAATAATGAGCAAAATTCACAGTTAAGAAATTATTTTTTTGACTGTGAATTTTATATTTTTAGAAAAAAGTCTTTACAATGTAACAATGTTACAGCAATATAATACTATATTAGTGAAAAAACTTATATTTATACAGATTAACGTAACAATGTTACATTAGGGGTATTATTATTAAGAATAAAATTAATATTAATGGAATAGGGGATATTGTTGCAGGTGAGTATGCTAATATTGAAATTTCAGGTATAGCAAATATGAAAGGTGATATAAGAGCAGACAGTATTGAAGTTGATGGAGAAAAGTAAAAGCCTTTGGTAATGTAAAAGCTGATGAAATAGAAATAAATGGTCATGTTACTAGTGAGGGAAAAATAGAAGCTAATTTTCTAGATATAAGTGGTTATTTTAAAGCTACTGATTATGTCAGTGGAGAGAAGCTTAAAGTAAACGGACGAATAAAATCTAAGAATATTTCTTTTAAAGATGTTAGTTTAGTAGGAGAAATGTTTGTAGAAAATAATTGTGAAGCTGAAGATTTTTATGCTGAAGGAAAGATAAATATTAAGGGATTACTAAGTGTTGATAATATAGAAATAATTCTACAAAGAAGAAGCAATATAACAGAAATAGGAGGAGAAAAGCTATCAGTTAGAAAAGAAGATAAGGGTATTTTCAGTAATCTCTTCTTTAATAGCAGATATATTTTGATAGCAGAAGAAATTGAGGCAGATGAAATATATCTTGAATATACAAAATGTAAAGTTGTAAGAGGAAATAATATTATTATTGGTGAAGGCTGTAATATCGAAAAAATAGAATATAATAACGAATTAGAAGTTAATGAGAAATCAATTGTAAAAGAAAATTGTAAAAAATAGGGGGTTGATAAGAATGAGTGATTTAAGCAGTGTTAAGATATTTGGGAATGGAATACTAAAAAGTGGAGAATTTAATAAGGTTCAAATTTTAGGAGATGTAGATGCAACTGGAGATATTGAATGTAATAAGTTAAGTGTTATTGGAGATTTAAGGATAAAAGGTAGATTAAAATGTGGAGATTTTAAGGTAATGGGAGAATGTACCTTAGAAGAAAGTGCAGAAATAGAGAAGATAAAAATTTTAGGACAAGTTAGAGCGGAAAAGGAAGTAGAAGTTAAATCCAATTTAAAGGTTGTTGGTGAGTTTTATATAACAAATTCATTGAAACTAAAAGAGGGTGATATTGTAGGTCAAGTTATAAATAAAAATAATATTTTCTTTGATAAACTTAAAGTTACAGGAGAATTAAGGAGTATGGGAGATTGCGAAGGAAATGTGTTTTTTAGTGGAGGCAGATTAGATATTTCAGGCCTATTATCAGCTGACAAAATAGAAATTGTGCCAAAAGGAAATAGTATAATAAATGAAATTGGCGGCAGCGAAATATGTATTAGAAAAAATAAGTATTGGGAAAGCTCCAGCGGTAGAGTTAAAGCAAATCTTATTGAGGGGGATAAGATAACACTTGAAAATACTGATTGTGATATAGTTAGGGGAGAAGAAATTACTATTTTGGGAAACTGCAATATAAAAAGAGTAGAATATACTAAAACAATATCAATTGATAAAAATAGTAAAGTAGGCGAAGAACTATGTCAGAACAGTTAATATCAAAAAAAGAATTATTAGAATTAATGGATATATCCTACGGACAATTATATAGGTGGAAAAGAAAAAAATTAATTCCTGAGGAATGGTTTATAAGAAAAAGTGTTTCTACAGGTCAGGAGACTTATTTCCCTAAAGATAAGATAATTGAAAGAATACAAACAATTATTGAGCTTAAGGATGAATTGTCTTTGGATGATTTGGCTTATAGATTTTCTAATAATAAAAAGGATATAAAACTTACAAGGGAATATATTAAAAATTTCGTATCAGAAGAAATAGTTATAAACTTTGAGAATATTATAGAAGTTGAGAATATATATGGGGAAAATAATATATTTGCATTATTAATATTTAAAAATTTAATTGAGTTGGGAAGTTTAAGCTTAGCAGAAATAAGGGAAATAACAATTTTAGCTAACAAAGATTATGAAAAAATTGATAATAGAGACTATTATCTTGTAATTAAAAGAAAGCTTGGAGTTTGTTATTATTACATTATTTTAGATAATATTAGTTTATTTAATGAAGATAATGCTGTAGAATTGGCGAAGATTAACCTTAACTCAATAATAGAAGAAATTAAAAAATTAGGGCTCTAGACCTTATATCTATTACAGGGGGTATTTATCATATGAATAATAGTTGGAAAAAGAATATTGCACTTTTTTTGGGAAGTCAGACAATATTCTTATTTGGATCAGCATTAGTTCAATATGCCATAACTTGGTATATTACATTAGAAACACAATCGGGCATAATGATGACAATATCAATTATTTGTGGTTTCTTGCCTACATTTTTTATTTCTCCTTTTGGAGGAGTATGGGCAGATAGGTATAATAGAAAATTATTAATTATATTAGCAGATTCGATGATAGCACTATCAACATTAATCCTTGCAATATTATTCTTATTAGGAAATACTTCTGTATGGCTGCTTTTTATAGCATCTGTAGTAAGGGCGTTAGGATCAGGAATTCAAACTCCAGCTATTGGAGCTCTTTTTCCTCAGATAGTTCCAGAGGATAAGCTCACAAAGGTAAATTCAATTGATAGAACAATAAATTCCTTTGTTACTATAGTTTCACCTATAATTAGAGGTTGACTTTTATCAATGTCAAATATAGAAATAATTTTTTTTATTGATGTAATAACGGCACTAATAGGAATATCAATTTTAGTTATTTTTGTGAAGATACCAATTCATTCAAGAGCTTTAGAAAAAAATAATACAAGTTATTTTAATGATTTGAAGGAAGGAATAGAATATATAAAAAATCATTCTTTTATAAAGAAATTTTTCTTATATGCTATAGTATTTTATTTTCTGTCAACTCCGGTGTTTTTTTTAACGACTTTGCAGGTAACAAGAAATTTTGGGGAAGAAATCTGGCGACTTACTATCCTTGAAGTTATTTTTTCTGTTGGAATGATGCTTGGAGGAATATTTATGGCCTTTTGGGAAGGTTTTAAAAATAAGACTCATACAATGGTATTGGGCTTTTCTATAGTTGCAATATCTATTTTTGCTCTTGGAGTTACAACAATATTTTGCATATACCTGTTTTTTATTGCTATCATAGGCTTTTCAATACTTGTATTTGATACTCCTGCTACTGTTTTACTTCAGCAAAAGGTTGAAGAGGAGTTTTTAGGAAGAATATTTGGAGTTTTAAGAATGATATCAAGTATTATTCTACCATTAGGAATGTCTGTATTTGGGCCAATGGCAGATGTTATTAGTATAGATTTACTTCTTATTATAAGTGGAATTCTTATGATGTTTTTAAGTTTATTTATGTCAAGAAGTAAGGAATTAATTGAAGCAGGAAGTCAAATAAAGAATTAAAAAATATTATTATATTAAAAGAGCTTAATTTTATAAGCTCTTTTATTTTTGAAGGATAAATGAAAAATCTAAAAGTTTATTATATAATTATTATGAAAAGGGTTAAAATTGGGAGGAAAATATGAAGGATATAGAAGTAGTATTAAGGGAACTAACAGAAGGCACAAATATAAAAATAAGATTAACAGAAATGAATAATTTAGAAATTTTTGATAATCTTCCTTTATCAGCAGTATGTGTTTGTAGGAAAATTAAAATAAACGATAAGTTATTTAAGATTTATTTAGAAAAAGATGATATAAAAATTTTGCCTTTAATTGAATATATATTAAATAAATCCTATTTTGAAGATAATATTATAGAAAGAATTTTAGAAGAAAAAGTACAATGGCCTACAATTGATAAAACTTCTATAGGGAAATCTGGCAAAATGATACTTATAGAAAGTGAAAAAATAAATGAAGTATTGGAGATAGTAAGGGCAACTCATTTAGATGAAAAAATATATATTGGAAAAGTATATTCATCTTCATATTCTATGTTCCCTATAATAATTATCCTGTCATATACTTTTC
>NZ_JAHLPS010000055.1 GCF_018918055.1 Caproiciproducens sp. MSJ-32 | reverse complement strand
GTCTGCCCATTAAACGAGGAATAATATTCCATATTAGTTTGAATTAAGAATTTTGTTATAAAAAATGATTATAGTCCAAATGTCAACTGAAAATTTTTTCTAAAAATTAAACACTAGTGAATTATAGAATATAATTAGAAAAAGGTGATTAAGTGAAAATTTCTACAAAAGGAAGGTACGGATTAAGAGCCTTAATGGATATGGCTATAAATGCAGAAAAAGAATGTATAACTATAAAAACAATTTCTGAAAGGCAAAATATATCAGAAAGGTATTTGGAGCAAATATTTGCTTTGCTCCGAAAGGGTGGAATAATTGTAGGACGTAAAGGGGCTCAAGGCGGCTATAATTTAGTAAAGAAGAAAAGTGAGATAACCATAGGGGAAATCCTTAAGGTTCTTGAAGGTGAAAATATTTTTATAGATGTAAATAATAATGAAGAAAATGAATTGGAAGACTTTATGAACAAAAATTTATGGAACAATATAAATACCTTGATTGAGAATTACCTTGAATCAATAACTTTAGAAGATTTAGTAAAAGATTATAATAAATCAACAGAAAATTTAATTTACTATATTTAAAAATGAGTGGCATTGGCTGCTCTTTTTTTATATAAAAAAGAGGAAGGAAAGAAAAGGTAAAAGATTACCTTTTTCAATTTATAAATTAGCAGCTTTATATTCCTCTAAAGCCCTTGATAATTGATCTGGGCATGATGTGCCTTTTCCTTTACAATCTATTCCTTTTAATTTTGATATAGCATCATCTATATTCATACCTTTAACTAAAGCAGAAATTCCAAAAAGATTTCCTGCACACCCTCTAATAAATTCAACATTTTTTATCAAATTATTTTCTACTTCAAGATGTATTTCTGTTGAACAAACCCCTTTTGTTTTATAGACAAACATATTATACCTCCTTTATTGAATATATAACATAACACAAACTATATTATATATTTATTTTAATAATAAATGAAGAAAAAAATGTGGAAAAATGAAACAAAATACAGGAAGTTGTCCCATTAATTCTTTTCTTTCATATATTATAATATGGATTTTAATCTGGATAGGAATTTGTATTTTAGCTTATAAAGGGAGGTGCTCTATGGACTATTTACTTGTTTGTAATACAGGCAGTGATACTATTAGTAAAATATCTCTTAAAGATTATAGTGTTAAAAAAATAGATTTAGGCTTTTTTCAAAGATCATTAGGTCCAAGCGGTATATACCTTGAGAATAATATTCTTTATACTGCTAATAGCTATAGTAACACTGTTTCCATAGTTAATTTAAATAGTTTTAAAGAAGAGAGCAGCCTCTACGTTGGTGCTCATCCCAATGATCTTATAAAGTCTGATAACTGTTTATATGTAGCCTGTTCAGAATCTAATGTTTTGGCTGTTTACGATTTAAATGAAAAAAGAATAATTTTAGATATTGCAATAAATTGCTGGCCTCATAATATGGAAATTAAAAAGGATGAGAAACTTATTTTTGTATCTAATTTTCTTAGTAATAATGTATCCGTAATAGATATACAGACAAATAAGGTTATTGGAGAAATTAGTACTTATGAGTATCCAACTAAAATTAAAATTTCTAAAGACAATAAATATTTATATGTTTGCGAAAGTTATATGGGAAATAGTTTAGGTGGTTATATAGAAATATTTGATTTAACTACTAGCAAGGCTGTTAGTAAAATAAAGGTAGGAAAAGAACCTATGGATATAGTAGAAACTATGGAAGAATTATATGTATGTAATTTTGGGGAAGGGACTATAAGTATAATTAATAGAAAGTTATATAAAGAAGTAAAAAAGATTTATGTAGGTGGAATGCCGAAGGCTATATTAAAAGAAAAGGATATGCTTATAATTTTAGATTATTTGCAGGGGAGAGTCATTATTTTAAATTTAGTTGAAGGAAGTAGAAAAGCCATAACAGTAGGAAAAGAACCTAATGCTATGACTTTATATTAGTGCTCCTCATTAAATAAAAGGTTCATAATGTTATTATATATATCAGTAGGATTTTCTTTCCATTTATTAGTAAGGGAAGAAGCTTGCTTTTTATTAGGAACAGTTATTTTTAATGAAAGAAGTAAATTTTCATTTTCTAATGCCTGTAAATCAATTAAGTAGGTTCCATCTTTATTTAAGGTATAAGTTCCGCTTATGCTTAGCTCTTTTTTTATTGAATCCTCCATTGAGAGAAGGTAATCATCGATTATCTTCTTTTTTAATGGGGTAATTCTGTCAGCAAAAAAAGTAAGGGCATTTACTCCGTTTTCCGTAATATAAATTAAATTCTTATCATTGACTTTATCATACCTTAGGAACTTAGATGTAATAAGTTCACTAATATATTGTTGTAAGGTAAAATAATTTATAAAATTATTTTCAAGGATTATTTCTGTTAATTGAGCATTAGTAATTGGATATTTTAAATTATTTATAACATACAAAACTAATAATTTATTTTCTGCTAATTCAGCTGAACTTTCGTACATTTTTAACCTCCATCTTAGAAAGTATAATTTAATTATATCATAAATTTTTCTAAGTTAATAATATTGTCATTAATATTATTAAAGAAGAATATAGATTAATGAATAATGTTTTGGAGGATAATTATTTGAAAAGAAGACATAAAGTAATTATTAACTTTTTTATTTTAATTTTGTTTATTATAACATCTATTATATTAAATGAAAATTATATATATACAAATTCAGAAGCGGAACAATCCATACCGATATATAGAGTAAAAAGAGAGGATAAAGCTGTTTCTATAACTTTTGATATAAATTGGGCGGAGAAGGATGAAATTTATAACATATTAGATATACTTGAAAAATATAATGTAAAGGCAACCTTTTTTATTATGGGAGCTTGGGTAAATTATAGTGAAGAAAATAAAGAAAAACTCATTAAAATTATGGAAGGAGGGCATGAAATAGGAAACCATAGTTATAAGCATCCAATGTTTTCGCAAATAGATGAAAATAGGATGAGAGAAGAACTTGAAAAGACAAATAAAGTAATTGAAGAAGTAACAGGGCTAAAAACAAATCTATTTAGGTTTCCAAGTGGAGATTATAATGAAAGATCAGTAAAATTTATAAATAATTTAGGATATAAATGTATCCAATGGGATGTTGATTCTGTTGACTGGAAGGAACTGGGCGCAGATATTGAGTATAACAGGGTTATGAAAGGAGTAAGAAGTGGTTCAATTTTACTTTTTCATAATGATGCAAAGTATACTCCAGCTAATCTAGACAGAATAATTAAAGAATTGTTAAGTAAAGGTTATACTTTTGTTCCAGTTGGAAAATTAATTTATGAAGATAACTATTATATAGACATAAATGGTGAGCAAATAAAAAGTAATTAAAATTATTGAAAAATGATGTTGTTTTGTATTATAATGGAAATATATCCTAAAGATTTAAAATTATCATTAAAATTACTAAGGGAGAGAGGGGTTAGTTTATGGATAACTTAATGTTAAATAATAAGATATATTTAGAGGGGAAAATTGTATCTGAATTAGAATTTAGTCATGAAATGTATGGGGAAGGCTTTTATACATTTTTTTTAGAGGTAATGAGACTAAGTGACTCTGTAGATGTTTTGAATGTAACTGTATCTGAAAGATTAATTGCAAATATGGATATGTCTATTGGTAAAGAGATAATAATTGATGGTCAACTTAGATCATATAATAAATTTGTTGATGGAGCTAATAAATTAATTTTAACTGTATTTGCAAGAAACATAGAACCTTGTATTGAAAAGAGTAAGAATCCAAATGAAATTTTCTTAGATGGTTTTATTTGTAAAGAACCTGTTTATAGAACAACACCTTTTGGTAGAGAAATTGCTGATGTTTTATTGGCTGTAAATAGAGCTTATAATAAATCAGATTATATTCCTACAATTGCTTGGGGAAGAAACTCTAGATTTTGTAAAACTCTACAAGTAGGAGATAATATTAGAGTTTGGGGAAGATTACAAAGCAGAGAATATCAAAAAAAGATAAGCGAGACTGAAGTAGTTAAGAAAGTAGCTTATGAAGTATCAATTTCAAAAATGGAAAAAGTTAATAAATCAGAAGAAAAAACAGATGAGAAAAAAGAAGATGTAATATAGATTTTGATTATAGCTGGTTAGATAATATCTAATATACAGAAGTAAAAAATAGTACTTATTTTATGTAAGTAATTTAAAAAGAAGAGTGGAAGCACTCTTCTTTTTTGTAAATCTTGATATAGTTATTAATATTTAACTATATTAATTATATTTCTGATTATGTTAAGAATATTAAAATTTTAATTTTGCTTTAAAATATTGTGAGAAAATCATAGAAATATAATTATATATAAATAAATAATGTATAATTTAATAAAAAAAAGGAAATATAATCTTAGGTAGTAATCTCGTAATAAATATATTTATTATGAATGTAATTAAAAGAAATAATATAAATGTATTAATAATTTAATAAATGTATTAAATAAAATTGCTAATAATAAAATGAAATTTGGAGAAGCTAAACTTGCAAAAATCTAGTGAAAAAGCCTATGTAAATGTTTACTAATGTGTTTTTGAAAAATTTTCAAACTTAAATTATTAAGTAAAAAAATTGATATTTTATTAAAATAATAAATATAAATTTAAAATATTAATTGACAAATTCAAATAATATAATATAATTAATAATATCTACAATTTGGAATGTGTGTAGAACAATGAATGGGGGTTTATACAAATGGTAAAGTATATAGGTAAAAGACTCTTAACAAGTATAATTACTATTTGGGCGGTTATAACAATAGTATTTTTCTTGGTAAGAATGATGCCTGGTGGCCCATTTGATGGAGAAAAAATAACTCCAGAAATGAAGGCTCAATTAAATGAAAAATATGGATTAGACAAGCCTGTAGGAGAACAATATAAACTTTATATAAAGAATTTATTAAAGGGTGACTTTGGTAAATCCATGAAATATAAAGGTAGAGCAGTATTAACAACTATAAAACAAAGTTTTCCTAATTCGGCTAAAGTAGGTATAGTAGCAATAGCGTTTTCAGTAGCAGTTGGAGTTTCCCTTGGAGTGGTTGCGGCATTAAATGCTGATAAATGGCCTGATAGAGTTTGTACGGTAATATCAACCTTGGGAATAACTATACCAAGTTTTGTAATGGGAACATTTTTAATTTATATTTTTACAGTTAAATTAAAAATATTACCAGCTACAGGACTAAGCAAGCCTAAGAATTATATAATGCCTGTAATTGCATTATCCGGAAGTTCAATGGCTTCAATAACAAGATTAACAAGAGGAAAGTTAATAGACGTATTAAAGTCTGATTATATTAGAACTGCTAAGGCAAAAGGATTAAGTGCAAAAGCAGTAATATTAAAACATGCCTTAAGAAATTCGTTAATACCTGTTATCACTTATTTAGGACCACTAATAGCAGGTGTTTTAACAGGATCTTTTGTAGTGGAAAAAATATTTGCTATACCTGGTCTTGGTAATGAATTTACTTTAACTATTACTAATAGAGATTATACATCATTATTAGGAGTTACAGCATTCTATTGTACGCTAATAGTAATATGTAACTTACTTGTTGATATAGTTTACGTTCTAATAGATCCAAGAATTAAATTAGATAATTAGGGGGGTAAAGGAATGGACGATTTAAAAAATTTGAACATAGATAAAGAACTATTTACTCCTTTAAAAGATGATGAAAAGGAATTTGAACAAATAGTTAGACCAAGTATTGGATATTGGGCTGATGCTTGGAGAAGATTAAAGAGAAATAAATTAGCGATATTTTCACTATGTATAATTATAGTTATCATGTTATTTGCTTTTTTTGGACCAATACTTTTTGAAAAAATTAAAGGATATACATACTATGATATAAATCTTCAAGCAAAAGATTTAAGACCAAGCTTTGAACATTGGTTTGGAACTGATAACTTAGGAAGAGACTTGTTTGTAAGAGTAATGTATGGTGCTAGATATTCTTTAATTATTGCAATTGCTGCCGCAGCTATTAATTTAGTTATAGGAGTTTTATATGGTAGTATTGCTGGTTTCTTTGGCGGTCAAGTTGATAATATAATGATGAGAATAGTTGATGTTTTATACTCTATACCAACTCAAATATATGTTATTATTTTGATGGCATCTTTCAAAAAAGAAGGTTCAACAGGACTTGTAACTATAATTTTAGCTATGGCAATATCTTATTGGGTAGGTATGGCTAGAATAGTTAGAGGTGATATTCTTCAACTAAAACAACAAGAGTTTGTTTTAGCAGCAAAAGCACTAGGCGCATCAAATACAAGAATTTTATTTAAACATTTGATACCTAATTCAATGGGATCTATTTTAGTTACATTAACATTATTTATACCTTCAGCTATATTTACTGAAGCTTTCCTAAGTTTTATCGGTTTAGGAATCAATGCTCCATTAGCTTCTCTTGGAACATTGGCTAATGATGCTAGTGGATTATTATCAACGGCTGCTTATCAGTTGTTATTCCCAGCAGGTATGATTTGCTTAATTATTTTAGCGTTTAACTTGTTTGGAGATGGTTTAACAGAAGCTTTAGACCCAAAGAATAAAAAATAGGAGGAGAAACAATTGAGTAAGTTATTAGAAGTAAAAAATCTAAAGACCTCCTTTAAAACACATTTTGGTGATGTACAATCAGTAAGAGGGGTTTCTTTCTACTTAAATAAGGGAGAGGCTTTAGGTATAGTTGGAGAATCTGGATGCGGTAAGTCTGTTACTATGATGTCTATAATGAGATTATTACCAGATAATGCTGTTATAGAGGCTGATAGCATTCAGTTTAAGGATAAAGAAATTTCAAAATTAAAAGAAAAAGAAATGCAAATGTTAAGAGGAAATGAGATGGCTATGATTTTCCAAGATCCTATGACATCTCTTAACCCATTATATACTATAGGAGAACAATTAACAGAGCATTTAATAAAACATAAAAAAATATCAAAAAAAGAAGCTTTAGAAAAAGCGGTTGAAATGTTAAAATTAGTAGGAATTCCAAGCCCTGAAAAAAGATTAAAACAATATCCTCATGAGTTTTCAGGTGGAATGAGACAAAGAGTTATGATTGCAATGAGTTTAATTTGTGATCCAAAGCTTATTATAGCTGATGAACCTACTACAGCTCTAGATGTTACTATTCAAGCGCAAATATTAGATTTAATGAAGGATTTAAAAAATAAATTAGATACTTCTATAATCTTAATAACACATGATTTAGGTGTTGTTGCAGATTTATGTACAAGAATAAATGTAATGTATGGTGGAATAATAGTAGAAGAAGGAACTGATGAAGATATATTCTATAATCCAAGACATCCATATACTTGGGGATTATTAAATAGTGTTCCTAATCCAAAAAGTGAGAAAAAAGAAAAATTAAAGCCAATTGAAGGGCAACCACCAGACTTATTAAAACCACCAGTAGGATGCCCTTTTGCGGCAAGATGTAAATATGCAATGAAGGTTTGTGTTGATCATCTTCCACCGTTATTTGAAATATCTGAAGGACATAGAGCTGCATGTTGGTTAAATCATGAAAATGCACCAAAAGTTGAAGCACCAATTAAGGGAGGGGAAGAATAATGGAAAAGAAAAATGATGTTATTTTAGAAGTTAAAAATCTTTGTAAATACTTCCCTGCTAATAAAGGTTTATTTACTAAAAAAAGCTATGTAAAGGCAGTAGATAATGTTTCTTTTACAATAAAAAGAGGTGAAACTTTAGGTTTAGTTGGAGAGTCTGGTTGTGGTAAAACAACAACAGGAAGAACTATCTTAAAGTTATATGAACCAACATCAGGAAAAATTATCTTTAATGGTGAAGATATAACAAGATATAGTGAAAAGAAAATGGTTCCTTTAAGAAAGAATATGCAAATGATATTCCAAGATCCTTATGCTTCTCTTAATCCAAGAATGACTGTTGGGGACATTATCGGAGAAGCTATAGATATACATGGTTTATATAAGGGCGATGAAAGAAATAAAAGAATAATGTACTTATTAGAAAGAGTAGGACTAAATAGTAGTCATATTAGCAGATATCCTCATGAGTTTTCAGGAGGACAAAGACAAAGAATAGGTATTGCAAGAGCTCTTGCAGTGCAACCAGATTTTATCGTTTGTGATGAGCCAATATCCGCTCTTGATGTTTCTATACAAGCACAGGTAATTAATATGCTTGAAGAACTTCAAGAAGAATTTGGTTTAACATATTTGTTTATTGCCCATGATTTATCAATGGTTAAACATATTTCTACACATATTGGAGTTATGTATTTAGGTCAAATGGTTGAAAAGGGACCAGCAGATGATGTTTATTTAAGACCAAAACATCCATACACTCAAGCCTTACTTTCTGCAGTACCAATTGCAGATCCAAAGGTCGCTAAAAATAATAAGAGAATTATTTTAGAAGGAGATATACCATCTCCGATTGATCCAGCACCTGGTTGTAGGTTTAAGGGTAGATGTAGATATGCTAAACCAATTTGCGGTGAAGTTGATCCAGAACTTAGGGAAGTTGAACCTGGTCACTTTGTTGCCTGTCATTTGTTTAATAAATAAGCTATCTATTGCATAAGCAATTTAGATAAATAAAAAATAATAAGGGGGAAAAATTATGAAAAAGAACAAGCTAAAAAGACTTTGTGCGCTTGCACTAACACTTGCGCTTGGAATGTCAGTATTTGCTGGTTGCGGGTCTAAAGAAGAAGCAACTGAAGGACAGACATTAATTTACAACTTAGGGGAAGATCCAGAAACAATCGACCCTACTTTGAATACTTCTCTCGGAGGTTCAACAATAATTAGTAACGCTTTTGAAGGTTTATTAAGACTTGATGAAAATGAAAAGGCAATACCTGGCGTTGCTGAGGAATACGAAGTATCTGATGACCAATTAGTTTATACTTTTAAATTAAGAAAAGATGCTAAATGGTCAGACGGAGAACCTGTAACAGCTGAAAACTTTAAATATTCATGGGTTAGAGCTTTAGATCCAGCTACAGCTTCTAAATATGCTTACCAATTATTCTATATTAAGAATGCTGCAAAATTCAATGCTGGTGAAGTAACTGCTGATGAATTGGGAATTGAAGTAGTTGATGATCATACTTTAGTGGTTACATTAGAAGCACCTACAGCTTATTTCCCAGAATTAATGGCATTCCCAATATACTTCCCATTAAGAGAAGATATAGTTTCTGCAGATCCAGAAGGTTGGGCTTTAGATCCATCAACATATGTTTCAAATGGACCTTTCAAACTTGTAGAATGGACAATGAAAGATCAATTCGTATTTGAAAAGAATGAAAATTACTGGAATAAAGATGCGATAAAACTTGATAAGCTAGTAATGAAGATGGTTACTGATGAAAATACTGCTTATGCTTCATTAAAATCAGGTGAATTCGATATGATCGATACTGTTCCACCAGCAGAAATTGAAAACGGAAAAAATGAAGGATTAGTTACAATTTATCCTAACCTAGCAACTTATTTCTTAGTAATCAATGTTGGTAAACAAGATACTTTAGATGCTGATGCTAAAAAAGTTTTAAGCGATAAGAGAGTAAGACAAGCGCTTGCTTTAGCTATAGATAGAAAAGCTATAGTAGAAAATGTTACTAAAGCTGGTCAAGTACCTGCACATTCATTTGTACCTGTTGGTATTTTAAATGAAAAGGGTGAAGACTTTGCTTCAAAAGAATATTATGATGCAAATGTTGCTAATATAGAAAAAGCTAAGGAATTATTAGCTGAAGCAGGATATCCAAATGGAGAAGGCCTTCCAACATTAGAATTCATGTATAACACTGAAGGATCTCACAAAGATATAGCTCAAGTTATTCAACAAGATTGGGCAAAGATAGGTGTTAAAGTTGAATTAACTAACCAAGAATGGAAAGTATTCTTAAATACTAGACAAGAAGGACAATATGAAATTGCTAGACATGGTTGGTCTGCAGACTATGTTGACCCTATGACATTCTTAGATATTTGGGTAACTGGCGGCGGAAACAATGACGCTGGATTTAGCAATGCTAAATATGATGAACTAGTTGCTAAAGCTAAAACTGAATCAGATGATGCTAAGAGATGGGAATACATGAAACAAGCAGAAGATATTTTAATGGATGAAATGCCAATAATTCCATTATATTACTATACTAAGGTTAAAGGTGCAAAACCAGAAGTTAAAGGAGTTAGAGTTTTAACTCTAGGTCAAGTTTACTTTGACGGTGCTTACTTAGAAGAATCTGCAGAATAATAAATTTAAAGGGGCTGTCGCACTAAGTGATTAGTGCGTAGCTCCTTTTTTATGTAAAAAAATAAATCCCGAACTTCGAGAAGTAAGGGATTTATGGTAAAATATTAGTATGCTAAAACATAACATTTTACAAAAAAATTATACGCTTAATCAAAGATATTTTCAATTAAAACTTCCAATAAATATCGATTGTATGATCCCAGAAAATGATTCGGTGCGTTTGCTAAGTCAATTTGTAGAGGAGATGGATTTAGAAGATTTATATTCGACTTATTCCCGAGTTAGGGAAAATCAAGCAACACCACGTCAGATGCTGAAGATTGTACTTTATTCTTACATGAATCATATTTATTCATCACGGTCCATGGAAACAGCTTGCCATCGTGATATTAACTTCATGTACCTTCTTGAAAATTCACCAAAACCCGATCATTCAACCTTTGCAAGGTTTAGAAGTTTGCATTTTGCACCCTGTGCTGAAAGAATTCTAGCTGAAATGACAAAGTTTCTTTTTGCTATAGGAGAGATATCTGGAGATGCTGTTTTTATTGATGGCACAAAAATTGAGGCTTGTGCAAACAAATATACTTTTGTTTGGAAAAAAGCTGTTACAAAAAACTTAGAAAAGCTACTGATTAAATTAGCAGATTTAGTGGCTGAATGTGAGGAATTATACGGCATTAAGCTTGTTTATCAGAATAAAGTAAAAATGAAGCACGTAAAAAAGCTCCGTAAAAAACTTTATGCTCTTAAACATGAAGAAAAAATAGAGTTTGTATATGGATGTGGAAAAAGAAAAACTTCATTGCAGCGCTCTATTGAAAAACTTGAGGAATACATGGATAAGCTAAAGGAATATACTCAGAAAATATATATTTGTGGTGATCGCAACAGCTATTCAAAAACAGATAATGATGCAACATTTATGAGGATGAAGGAAGATGCTATGAAAAATGGACAACTTAAACCTGCTTATAATGTACAACATGGAGTAGATTCAGAATACATTAC
>NZ_JAHLPS010000084.1 GCF_018918055.1 Caproiciproducens sp. MSJ-32 | reverse complement strand
TACTAAAATATTATTAGTTACTGAAGTTATAATAGTCCATCTTATCTTAGATAAAATCCAGGCAATTAAATTTATTATTATTAAAGCTGCTCCTATTATCATTAAACCTTCTACATTTTTATTAACAACATAGTTATCTATTGCTATTTCTAACAATAAAGGATTTATTATCCCACATATCATAACAATAATCATCAATAAAATTACTATAAAAGATTTTAACTTATAGGGTTTAAGGTACTCTAATAACTTTAGGACTATTTCAGTTTTACTCCTTCTAATCACTTCTTCGTCTTTATTTATTAAATTACTCTCCAAGTTATATTACCTCCTTTTCTAGAAGATCAAAATCTTTATATTGACTGCAGTAGATATCATAATATTTGCCCTTTAGCTTTAATAATTCCTCATGAGTTCCTTTTTCCTTTATTTCTCCATTTTCAAGATATATAATCATATCCGCATTTTTCACAGCTGAAATTCTATGGGCAATAATAAAGGTTGTACTATTATTTTCCCTTTCGGATAAATTCTTTAGTAATCTATGCTCTGTTTCCATATCTAATGCAGATGTAGCATCATCTAAAATTAATATTTTTGCCTTTCTTACTAAGGCCCTAGTGATTGAAATTCTTTGTTTCTGACCTCCTGATAATCCTATACCCCTTTCTCCAACTTCTGTATTAAAACCATAATCTAACTTTTCTATAAACTCTAAGGCACAGGCTAAACCAGCAGCTTTACGAATTTCTTCTTCTGCTGCATTTTCATTACTAAATTTAATGTTATTCATAATAGTATCTGAAAATAAAAAGGTATCTTGAGGAACAATAGACATATTTTTTCTTAAAAACTCTAAATCATAATCCCTAATATCTACATTATCAATTTTTATGCTTCCCTCAGTTAGCTCATAGTATCTTCCTATTAAATTAACCAATGTAGATTTACCTGATCCTGTAGTTCCCATTATTGCAACTGTGCTTCCTGCCTTAATCTCTAAATTTATATTTTTTAAAACAAGCTCCTCCTTATACTTAAAAGAAACATTATCAAAAATTATATCACCTTTTATAGAATCAGCTTTATAAGCTTCCTTCTTACTTTTAATTTCAGGCTCTCTATCCATGATTTCAAAGATTTTTTCTGCTGAAGCATTATTTCTTGAAAGTATATCTATTAATTCTCCTAACATTCTCATTGGCCATATCAAGTTCCATATGTAGCCGCTAAAAGCCACTAAAACTCCTATAGTTACTTCTTCCTTCATAACAAGGAAACCGCCAAAAACTATCATAATAACTAAGGATATATTTGTTAAAAATTCTATAGGGGGAAAATAATTACCTATTATTTTTCCCTGTTTCATATTTAAATCATAGTAAATCCTATTCATCTTTAAGAACTTATTAATTTCATACTTTTCCCTTGAAAAAGCCTTTACCAGCCTTACACCAGCAATATTTTCTTGAGCTGTAGTATTTATTTTTGCAGTTTGATCGCTTATTTCTTCATAAGATTTTCCAAAATCTTTTTCTAATTTTATTCCTATAAAGCCAATTGGTATCATTATAATAAAACAGGCTAAAGCTAATTTAAAATTTAATGCAAATAAGATTATAGTTGAAACTACAAAGTATATAGCATTTTCTACAAACAACCTAAGCCCAAAGGCTACTGTCTGCCATATATTTTCAACGTCTTCTCCTATTCTAGACATAAGTTCTCCAGTATTCATATTATCAAAATACTTAAACTCTAATTTTTGAATATGGTTAAAAAGATCATTTTTAATATCTTCATGAACTCTAACACTTAATAAATCGTAAAGAAATTCCTTTCCATATCCAAGAATTGCTTTTATTATTGTTATTAGTAAAATGCCTATTAAAGAACTTTTTATTATATTATAATTCCCCTTAATAATACCCTCATCTATAAATATCTGTTGCAGATAAGGCATGAATAAATCAACACCAATTACAACAAGCATAGAAATAGTTCCAAGTATTAAAAAACACTTATATCTTGCAACATATTTAAGTATTCTTGTCATAAAACTTCCCCCTTCTGTAATTTAAATTTTAATTTTCTCTTTTATTTCTTAAACATCCCCATCATCCTTTCTTGAAAAACAAAAAGACCATGGTTAACCACAGCCTCTGAATTATTTAATTAAATTTAAATAAAACAAAGGCCAAGTTATTAATAACCCTGGCCTACTATTTTTCATACAATTATTAGATTCTAAAATTAGATAAAAGACAAATGCATAAATTTTAAAGACTAAAATTTACGCCCTGAGGTAGGATTATTAATAATATTTTTATATTCAATTGTCTTATTTTGAATTAATAATACGAAATTAACTGTTAAGTTTTTCATTTTTCCTACCTCCTTTTTAAATTTATTTCTTAATTTTTCTTTTCCAGTATATTCCCAACTTTTTTATTTGTCAACAACTTTTTTATTTATTTCTTATTAGCTTATGATACTTCTAATTTTTCTTTCCATTGATACTTCTCCTTAAATTAATATTATATTATACTAAAATTAGTATAAATTTGTTAATTAAGGATATAAATTATTGATTCCAAAAAATTTTATAACTAAGGAGGACTATAAATGATATCAGAAAAAATGAAAGAATACGTAAAAAGCAGTTCTGCAATTAGGGCAATGTTTGAAGAAGGAAAAAGACTTGCAGAAATTTATGGACCTGAAAATGTATATGATTTTAGTTTAGGGAATCCAAGTGTAGAAGCTCCAAAAGAAGTAAAAGAGGCAATTATTGATATATTAAACAATGAAGATTTAAATATGGTTCATGGATATATGAATAATTCAGGCTATGATGATGTTAGGGCTGCTATAGCAAATTCAATTAACAGTAAATTTGGAACTAAATTTACTGAAAAAAATATTATTATGACTGTAGGTGCAGCAGGAGGTCTTAATGTTATATTTAAAAGTTTATTAAACCCTGAAGATGAAGTGATTGTATTTGCACCATACTTTGGAGAATATAGAATGTATGCTGCTAATTATGATAGCAAGCTTGTAGTAGTATCTCCAAACACAGTAGATTTTCAACCTAATTTAGAAGAGTTTGAAGAAAAAATTACTAAGAAAACAAAGGCTGTTATTGTTAACTCACCTAATAATCCTACAGGGGTTGTCTATTCAGAAGAAACAATAATTAAATTAACTGAAATACTTAAGAAAAAACAAAAGGAATATGGAACAGAAATTTACCTTATTTCTGATGAGCCTTACAGGGAACTTGTTTATGATAGTATTGATGTTCCTTATTTGACAAAATATTATGATAACACTATTATAGGATATTCCTATAGCAAATCCTTATCACTTCCTGGTGAAAGAATAGGCTACCTTGTAATTCCAGATGAAGCAACAGATTCAGACTTAATTATCTCAGCTGCTAATGTTGCAACAAGAATTCTTGGTTTTGTTAATGCACCATCCTTATTCCAAAGAGTTATAGCAAAATGCTTAGATTCAGAGGTAGATGTTTCAATATATGAAAGAAATAGAAATTTACTATATAATAGTTTAGTTGAATATGGATATGAATGTGTAAAACCAGAAGGTGCCTTCTACCTTTTTGTTAAATCGCCTATAGAAGATGACATTGAATTCTGTAATCTAGCAAAGAAACATAATATTTTAATAGTTCCTGGAACTTCATTTGCGTGTCCAGGCTATGTCAGAATAGCTTATTGTGTATCCTATAATAGAATCGAAAGAGCACTGCCAGGATTTAAGAAGTTAATTGAAGAAATAAAAAATAATTAAAATTTAGGGAACTGCATTAATCAGTTCCCTTATTTTTTTATCTATTCTTCATTCATTATTCCTAATTTATCAAAAATTATAAAGGCTATGCCTAATATCATTGTTACTATAGTTGCAAGCCCCATACTCTTAAATTCTATAACACCTAAGGTTATCTTTATTCCACTTAAGCCTACAATAAAAATTACTGATGTAAGAATTAAATTTCTAGATTTTTATAATAATTCAATTAGTTCTTAATAAGAGCAAAAGGACCACTTCAATTATAAAGTGACCCTCCCCTTATTCCTTTAATCTTTTATTAATATGTTCAATAATTTTACATCTGTTAATGCCTCTAATCCATATTGAATATCTGCCTCTAGTGCAAATATTTCTCCTTCCCTTACTAGGGCTTCACTATCTTCATTATAAAGAACTTTTATTTCTCCCTCTATAATAATAAATAAAGATTCCATTTCATAATATTCCTTATCAATACTTTCTCCTTTAGCAAAGGAAAAAAATCTTAATTCATGCCTATCATTATCCACTAAGGCCTTACTAGCTATTTTACTGCCTGAATGGCTAACCATATCATTCATTTTTATAGCTTCGAAAGGTCTAATATTTCTTAAATACTTCATGTTATCAACTCTCTTTCACTACTATTAAAAGCATTTTCATATCTTCTTTTGCTGTTACTTGGTGTTGAATATTTGCTGGCATAACTACTACTTGACCTTCATGAGCTTCCATTACTTCATCACCAATTTTTACTGTTGCTACTCCTTTATGGATATAAATCATAGCATCTCCTTTCGCTGCATGAGGACCTACCCCTTCACCCTTTCCAAAGGCTAGAGCTGTAAGCCCTACTCCCTTCTTTTGTGCCATTGTAAGAGTTTCTATCTGCCCTTCCCTGCAGCTTACTAGGCTATCAAAATCTATTGCCTTTGCCTTTTCTATGTTTTTAATTAATTCTTCCACACCTATCATCTCCCTATCTTTTAATTTTTATTTTATAAAATATATTTTCAAAAAGTATTATAGCTTTCTAACAGCTTTAGTATAACAAATTATATAAAAATTATTATAAATTTACTGTGATTTAAATCACAAAATTTGTTTATCCTATAAAAAATTATTTAACCCCATTTATCTCTAATTGTTGTGATATTTAGAATACTATAAAAAGGTACTAAAGTTAATTCAGTACCTTCTATTAAAATCTATTCTCATCTCAAATTTCACTTAACTTCTTTATATAATCTTGTTATTTTTAAAGAATATTATTAATAAAATCTAGTATTTCGTTTTTATATTTATCATTATAATCTATCCATATTTCGGCATGTTCACTATCTTCAACAGTTACTAACTTTTTCTTATTATGAACAATAGACTTATATATATCTTCCCCCATAAAATAAGGTGTAACAAGGTCCTTTTTACTATTAAATATCAAAACAGGCACTTGTATTCATTTCTTCCATTTCAGTTTCTAGCATATATCTCATATTACTAATTGGACAATCTAATATGGCAAGGTCAACAAGTTCATTTATTTCTTCATCTCCTAAGGCTATACCAACTGTTGCCCCTCCAAAGGACATCCCCCAAAGGATTATTTTATTGTTTTTATTTTCATTCCTAACATATTTAATATAATCTCTTAAATCCTGACTTTCTAAATACCCAAAGGTAGTGTATTTTGCAGTATTTTCTCCTGAGCTTCTTTGATCATAGGCAATTACATTATATCCTTCATCTAAGAAAAATTCTGCAAAAGGATAAGTAGTTAATCTATTTCCCCCTAACCCATGAACTAGAATTACTATATCTCTGCTTCTATCTTTTTCTTTATTATCTTTAGCATAAATATAATCTGCAGGAATAATATGTCCATCTAAAGAAGATTCTAATTCTACTTTCTCAATTTCATAGCTTTTCTTAAATAGTTCTAAATCAAAATTATTTTCTTCCCAGTAGCTGATTTGTACTGTTGCTGTACTTTCATTGCTTACTAATTGTGTACTGCCTAAAAATACTTGATGTCCTATAAAGTATGATATCCCCAATGCTGCTAATAAAATAATTAATAGAAAAATTTTTTATGAAATGTAAAATAAAAAAGCACTAAATAATAGTGCTTTTTTATCTATATTAATAAATATTTTTACTAAAATATCTATCTCCCCTGTCAGGAAGTATAGTAACTATATTTCCTTTATCTATTTTTTCTGCAAGCTTTAGAGAAGCTGCTAGTGCTGCTCCTGAGGAACTTCCTACAATAAGCCCTTCTCTGCTGGCAGCTAACTTAACCATATCAAAGGCTTCCTTATCTGTTACCTTTATTACTTCATCTACCAAACTCATATCCATTGTATTTGGAATAAAGTTATTTCCTATACCTTCAATATCATAGCAGCCTTCAATTCCTCCCCCCATAGTAGAGCCTACAGGATCTAGAAGAATTGCTTTTATATTTTTATTTCTTTCCTTTAAATATTTTGCAACACCTGTAAAAGTTCCTCCACTTCCAGCTCCAGCAACAAAATAGTCAATTTTTCCTTCTAAATCCTCATATATTTCTGGACCTGTTGTTTCATAATGGGCAAGAGGATTTGCCATGTTTTCAAATTGCCTTAGACTAATTGAGTTTTCTGTTACTTCAAGGAGTTCCTCTGCTTTTTTTACAGCTCCAAGCATTCCATCTTCCCTCGGAGTATTTATTATCTTAGCTCCCAAAGCTCTCATTAAAGTTTGCTTTTCTATTGAAAACTTCTCTGGAACCACAAATATTATATTATAACCTTTATTTAAGGCAGCCATTGCTATCCCAAGTCCAGTATTCCCTGCTGTTGCTTCAATTATTGTATATCCTGCTTTTAAGCTCCCATCTTCTTCTGCCTTTTTTATCATATAAGTGCCTATTCTGTCTTTAACACTTCCTCCAGGATTATTACACTCAAGCTTGGCAAATATATTAACTCCTTCCTTAATATTTAAATTATTAAGTTTAATTATGGAAGTTTTTCCTATTAACTCTTGTATATTATCTAAATACTTCACTGCTAAAGCCTTCCTCCAATCCTTTTGCTGCATATTCCTTTGCAAGTTTTAAGGAGTGGTCTTTATAATTTCCACATTGAATTTCATTAGCTGCTGGAATTTCTTCCACTTCTAATATCTTCTTTAGAGCATAATTAAGAGCTTCTATTACTTTTTCAGCCTCTACATCTTCCCAAACTGTCATGTAAAATCCTGTTCTGCATCCCATTGGTGAAATATCAATAATATCTTCTAACTTTTCCCTCATAAAACCAGCTAATAAATGTTCTAGTGTATGAACTCCACTTATCTCCATTGCTCTTTTATTCGGCTGAACAAATCTTAAATCAAACTTTGATATAATATCTCCTAATCTTCCTTTTTGTGTTCCACATTTTCTTACATAAGGTGCCTTTACCTTTCTATGATCTAATTCAAAACTTTCTACCTTAACCATTTTATTTACTCTCCTTTAATGCATTTTCTATATCTTCTATTAAATCATCAGAATTTTCAATTCCAGCAGATAGCCTTATTAAATTATCAACTATTCCTATTGGTTCTCTAATTTCCTTTGGTATTGCTGCATGGGTCATTGAAGCTGGATGGCAGACTAAGGATTCAACTCCTCCTAAGCTTTCTGCAAAGGTGATTATTTTAAGGCTTTCAAAGAATTTTTTATAATCATATCCTTCCTTTAAAACAAAGGATATCATTCCACCATAGCCCTTAGCTTGTCTTGATTGAACCTCATAACCTGGATGTTCTTTAAAGCCTGGATAATATACCTTTTCTATTTCTTCCCTATCTCTTAAAAACTCTGCAATTTTCTTTGCATTTTCATTGTGTCTGTCCATTCTAACTGCAAGGGTTTTTATTCCCTTTATAAGCATAAAGGAATCAAAAGGTGATAATATCCCTCCTGTTGAATTTTGAATAAAATGAACTTTCTCTCCTAACTCCTTACTGTTAACAACAACTAAACCAGATACTGTATCACTATGTCCTCCAATATATTTGGTAGCACTATGAATAACAATATCAGCTCCAAGTTTAATTGGTTTTTGAAGATACGGGGTCATAAAAGTATTATCAACAATAGTTAATATTCCAAATTCCTTAGCTATCTTAGAAACTTCCGCTATATCAGTTACATCCATTAAAGGATTAGTTGGACTTTCTATGAAAATTGCTTTTACCCTTTCGTCAATATTTTTCCTTACTTCTTCTAAATTAGAAGTATTAACTATTTTATATTTAATTTCAAAATTCTTAAAAACCTTATCTATAACTCTAAAAGTTCCGCCATATAAATTATTTGAAATAATTATTTTATCTCCAGACTTAAAAAGAGATAATACTGCAGTAGTAGCTGCCATTCCAGAGGCAAAAGCAAAGCCTCTATAGCCTTCTTCAAGATCTGAAATTAATTTTTCTAAGGCTTCCCTTGTTGGATTTCCTGTTCTTGAATACTCATAGCCCTTATTTACTCCAAATTTGGGCTGCTTATAAGTTGATGTCTGATATATTGGTACATTTACTGCACCTGTTCTTTCATCTCCATCTATTCCTCCATGAATTAATAATGATTCTATTTTCATCTCCTCATCCTCCTATTATTATTTAGCTGCTTTTGCTATAAAGATACCAGTTTCAGTGTATTCTCCTTTACTAGAGTAACCTTTGCAGCTTAAGTCTGTATTTTCTATTTCAATATTTTTAAAACCTACTTCTTCTAACCAGTTTTTTATTTGCTCATTTGAAAAACCAAGCCATTCATCAAACATTTCCTCTCTTGCCCATTCTCCATCATGCTCTAAAACATCTGATATAATCACAGCTCCATCCTTCTTTAATACTCTATACATTTCTGCTATGGCTTTTTTTGCATCTTTTATATGATGAAGGGCCATATTAATAAAAACTGCATCCATTGATTCATCAAATAATGATATATTCTCAAGAGAAGACTTTATTAAATAAATATTTTTATAATTTTTTTCTAAAGAATTCTGCTTTAGCTGTCTTAGCATATTTATTGAATTATCTACCGAAAATACAATACTAGCTTCATTTGCTAAAGCTAAAGAAACAAAACCTGTTCCACATCCTAAATCGGCTACCGCTTTGTCTTTTATATTTATTTGGGATAAGAGTTTGTATTTTAGCCTTTCTTCAAAATACTCACTACGAATAACATTCCAATTTTCAGCTATAGAATCGAAGTATTGTACAGAATTCATATAAATCATCCTTTCTTTAAGAATTTTTAATTTTTTATAAATAAAAAACTCCTGCCCCTAAAACTTAGAGGCAGAAGTATACTTCCGCGGTTCCACTCTAATTATCTAAATAATACCTAGCTTAATAAGTAATTATTTAGACATCTCATTATTCAGGTGCTAACATACCCTAACGCTATAACGGGCGTTCCCGCTGAAGTCTACTATTATTTCGATTCAGGGCTCAGAGATGCACTTCAATTAATTTCCCCTTAAAACCTCTTCCACCCAAGGAGGTTTCTCTCTGTTAGCTTCCATTAATCTACTCTTCTCGTCATCGCCTACTTTTCCTATCGGATTACCTTATATTCATATTATATCATATTTCTATTTTTGTGTGATAGAATTTTAAATTTTTCTTTATTTTTATAAATCTATCAAAAATAAACCTATATAAAAATTAATTTTTAAAAATAATAAATAAAAAAAAGGTTGTTTTACACAACCTCTAACTATTTATGAAAAAAATCTTTTAAAAAATCCTTTTTTCTTCTTATCCTCTTCTTTATTTTCATTAAATTCTTCATTAGGAATATTTTCTTTTTTCTTTTCTTGTAATATTTCTCTAATTAATTCCTTCTGATCATAAGCCAAATCTTTTACTTTTCTGCTGGCTCCTTGTGAAGTAATTACTTCTCCGAATTGTTTTAGGGCTTCACTATAATTTCCTAATCTTCTATGTAATTCTCCTATTAAATACATAATAGTATATTTATCCATACTGTATATAGGAAAATCTTCATTAAAATATGCATCCTTAAATCCTAGTAAAGCTTGTTCTAAAAATAGCTTTTCGTTTTTTGTATCTTCTAACAGTCTATACATCCAAGCAATTTTTAAGCAATTTAATGCTTTTTTACTTGCCTTAGCTCCTATTACAGTATAGTTTAATAATGCAATCTTATATCTTTCTATTGCTATATTAACATCATAGACATCTGGATAATTTTTACCACGCCATTTATTAGATATTTCACTTAATACACGTTCTTTTTCAACTTCTTTTATTTTCTCAAAATCTGCCTTCATTGAAGCATAACCACATATATTACAAAGCCATACATCATAAAAATATGGATTTATACCTTTATATCTTATACATAAATCCTTGTCTTTTCCTTGTACCCTTGCAGCATTTGTTTTTACCACTCTAGCTTTAAATTTATTTTCACATACAGGACAAGTAACATTTTTGTCATAAAGCAAGTCTTCTTCCTTTACTTCTTCCTCTTTTACTTTATTACTTTCTTTATTTTCTTCCTCTTTTTTCTCATAAATATTTATATTATTTATCCCATCAAAGCCTAGACTTTCTAAATCTTTAAAAATATTATTATCCTTTCCCATAATAATTTTCCTTTCGTTAATAATATGCAAAATTATGCTTATATAAACATTCTATACTATCTTAAATTTTAAATGTAAGTTCCATTATATTTTAATTAATAAAAATATTGTCTAGCTTTACTTTAAATATTATTATTTACTCTTCTTTCATTAAAATATCTAAAGTATGGGCTCCTGCTCCTATTAAATCCTGTCTTTCACAAGTAGATAAATGATATTTCATAAAAATATCAAAAATCTCTTCATCCATAGAATTTAAAATAGGTCTCATATAATTAGCTGGTCCATCTGCTGAAACTATCTTAATCCTCTTTAAACCTGCTGCTTCATTTATTCTATTTATATCTTCAATTCGTACATAATCATATAAGTCTTCAGGCTCAGATATTACATGAAAATTTTCATCAACTTTTCCATTTTTAATACATTCTTTTATATTATTTTCTTTAAAACCATAGGTAAGTACACTATATTCATTCATACAGTAAGCAACTAATATTTTTCCACCTATCTTGGTTACTCTTTTTGCTTCTTCCAAGGCTCTAACCTTATCTTTAAACTCATATAAATGATACATTGGACCAAAAACTAAGGTTAAGTCAAAAGTATTATCCTTAAATCTAGCTAAATTTAAAGCATTTCCTTGATAGGCCTTCACACTGCTACCCTTGGATTTTAAGACTCCTAAATTATGTTTTACAAGCTCAACTGCTGTAACGTCATACCCCTCATTAGCTAAAGCTACTGAATATCTTCCTGTTCCAGCCCCAACATCTAATATTTTTAAGCTTTTATCATCATTTAAATATTCATGAATATATTTCATGGAAGTTATATATTCAACTTGTCCATGTTTTCTTGTTAATCTTTTATCTTCGCAAAATTTATTATAATATTTCTCTAATTGTACTGTCATTTCTCTTGTCTCCATCTATATAAAATTAAGTCATTTACACAATTTTATTTTATCAGAGAAATTTAAACTAGAAAACTAATAATATTTTTAAATTTATATTTATGAAATGAGTTGCTATTCTTTTTTGAAATAATTTAAAAGTTTAACGCCTAGAAATGGCAGGTATTCAAAAGAATTGTTAATTGCTAAGGATGAAATATACTCAGCTTTATAAATAATATTGTCCTACATAATGGATTTATGTCAATATAGTAGACACAAAAACTCAAATTTTTATGCAGTTTTTCTTAAAACATCTTCAAGCTGTTGAGGAGTCATATAACCGATACTGCTATGAAGCCTTTTTCTGTTGTACCAGGATTCTATACAAGCATTGTCATAGGGACATCCCTTGCCGCTAAAGGAATGAACTATATTATTTGTATGAAGATCCAAAACTGAAGCAAGATAGCACCATCCGTCTTTAAGTGTATAAATATAAGTTATATCAGTAACCCATTTTTCATTTATTGTAGTTGTTGAAAAATCTCTTTTCAAAACGTTTTCTTTAGCCGCTATTTTGCTTTTGGAAGAGTGAGGTCTGAATTTTTTGATAATTATGGATTTTATATTTAGTTTTTTCATAATCCTTTGGACTCTCTTAAGGCTTATGGCATGTTCTCTTTCTTCACGAATCACTTTATGTATTTTGGGAGCACCATAACGACCTTTACTATCTTTATAGATCTTCAGTATTTCTT
>NZ_JAHLPS010000004.1 GCF_018918055.1 Caproiciproducens sp. MSJ-32 | reverse complement strand
CCATTTTTTGTTTAAAACAAGCTTTCTAAATCAATTTTTTTAAATTTTAAAGAAAAACTGAACAATATTGTGTAATTATACATGTAGCTACGCTATTTTTTCATATTTACTTTACACAATCTTTTTTTAATTTTTATATTAATTTTAAATATAAACTTTATTTATTAAGCTAGGACTTAAGTTAAATTTTACATTTGAGAGTACATATCAAACATTGGAAGCATTATTGATATTACTATAGCCCCAATTACAACTCCCATAACAACTATTAGCATAGGCTCTATAAGGGAAGTTGTTGCCTGAATTGCTTGTTCAACTTCATCATCATAAAAGTCTGCTGTTTTATTTAGGATACTATCTAAGGAGCCTGATTCTTCACCTATTCTTATCATTGAAGAGAGCATTTTAGGAAAAATATCATTTTCCCTAATTGGACCGCTTAAGCCATCTCCCCTTACAACTCTTTCCCTAATTTTTAAAATTGCATCTTCTGCTACCTTATTTTCCAATACTCCTGCAACTGTAGGCAGGGCATGAACTAGGGAAACACCAGCTGATAATAAGGTGGATAAGGTCCTTGTAAACCTTGAAACTATTATTTTTTTATTTAAATTCCCTATAATAGGAAGTTTCAACTTTAAGCTGCTTATTGTCTGAATTCCATGGGGACTTTTCTTATAAATATTAAATAATACAATTAAAATTCCTATTGCCAGCAATATTATAATTAAGTTATTGCTTAAAAATTCACTTGTAGCCAGCATAAACCTTGTTATAAAAGGAAGTTCTGTTCCAAATCCCTCAAACATCTCAACAAAGGTAGGCATTACAAAGGTCATAATAAACATAACTGCCCCCACTGCAACTACGCTAAGAATTGCAGGATAGGTCATAGCTGACTTAACCTTATTATTGATTTTATTTTCCTTTTCAAAATGTACAGACATTCTAAGCATCATTTCATCAATATTTCCACTATTTTCACCAGACTCAACCATTTTAATTAATAATTGAGGAAAGTATTGTTTATACTTAGCCATAGACTCTGATAAAAGTTCCCCTTTTTTGATATCATCCTCAATATTTGATAGGATTTCCCTTAATTTTTTATTTGGTATTTCCTTTGATAAAATATTTATACTGTTAGTTATTGATACACCTGCATCCAGCATGGTATAAAACTGCCTGCAAAATACTGCTAAATCCTTTTTAGTTACTCTATCAAATATCTTTAATTCTATTGGTTTACTTTCAACTACTTCTTCTATTTTTAAAGGATAATAACCACTTGAAGTTATCATATTTATTACATCATCCCTGGAACTTGCTTCAAATTTCCCTTCTATTTTAGTTCCATCTTCCTTCATGGCTCTATACTTATAAGTTTTCATAACTTCTTATCACCCCTTATATATCCCCTAGCAATGTTATGGTTGCAAGTTCCTGCATGGTTGTTGTCCCATTTAAAACTAGCTTTTTACATTCATCTTCAAGGGTTGTCATTCCATATTTTATTGATATGTCTTTTAAAATATCAGAATCCCTTGTTTTATTAATAATATCTCTATGTTCTCTCGTTACTTCCATTATCTCATAAACACCAATTCTTCCAATATATCCTGTACCATTACAATGGCCACAGCCTTTTCCCTTATAGAGCTTTAATGTTCCATTAGAACTTCCAGTAAGAGTTTTTCTTTCATATTCTGAGGCTTCATATTCCTCTTTGCAATATGGGCATATTTTTCTAACTAATCTTTGAGCTATTACTCCTACAACTGAGCTGGCAACCAAATAGGGCTCAACTCCCATATCAACTAATCTAGTTATTGAAGATGGTGCGTCGTTAGTATGTAAAGTACTTAAAACTAAATGGCCTGTTATAGCTGCTTTTATAGCAATTTGAGCAGTTTCTTCGTCTCTTATTTCTCCAATCATGATAATATCAGGGTCTTGCCTTAAAATACTCCTTAAACCACTTGCAAAGCTTAAACCAGCTTTTTTATTAACATTAACTTGATTAATTCCATCAAGGGTATATTCTACTGGATCTTCTACAGTAACTATATTTACATTACTAGAGTTTAGTTCACTTAATATAGTATAAAGAGTTGTTGACTTACCACTTCCTGTTGGACCAGTAACCAATACAATTCCATGAGGATTAGAAATTATATTATTCAACTTTCTAAGATTTGCCTTACTCAATCCAAGATGCTCTTTTCCAAGCTTATAATTATCTCTATTTAAAATTCTAATAACAACCTTTTCACCATTTACCGTTGGAAGAATTGAAACTCTAAGGTCAACATCTGTATTACCGATTTTAGTTATTATTCTTCCATCCTGTGGTATTCTTTTTTCTGCTATATTTAAATTTGCCAGTATTTTTATTCTTGTTATTAATGGTGCTAAACTTTCAATTCCTAAGGTATTTATAGTTGTAAGTTCTCCATCAATTCTATATCTTATTCTAATTTCCTTCTCAAAAGGTTCTATATGAATATCAGATGCCCTCATTTCAATTGAGTTCTTAAATAAGTACTCAATCATCTTAACTACTGGAGCATTCTTTACATCATCAACCTCTTCTACATCTACTGATATAGTTTTTGCTTCTAAGGTTTCTTTTGATAATTCTTCTGCAGCCTTGTTAACACCTTCACTGCTATAATTTATTTTTACAAACTTGTCTATATCTTTTTTAGGCGCAATAAAAGTTTTTACAGCCAAACCTGTAGATATAGAAATATCATCAATTGCAAATATATTTAATGGATCAGACATTGCAACCAATATTTTGTCTTCTTCAAATCCAAATGCAATTAAATTATATTTATTACAAAGATTTTGAGGTACAATTTTAATGGCTTTTTTATCAAATTGTATGTTATTTAAATCTATTTTTTTTATCCCTGTCTGCGCTACAATAGCATCAATAATATCTTCTTCTGATACTATTCCGCTTTCTATTAGAACTTCTCCCAATTTTTTACCTAAAATCTTTTGAGTTTTTAATGCACTTTGAAGTTGAGAAGGAGTTATTTTCTCTGCCATTAACAGAATATCTCCAAGCCTTTTCTTTTGCACTAAAGCCATAAACTCCCCTCCTACCTGAATATTCCTACATTTTAGAATATATAGCTTGATTATTTTAATATTAATTCATAGAAGATGCTTTTTCAATGGTAATATTTTATTTAATTACCTTTAAATTAAGCGAAAAAAGCTAGATAAATTTGTAAAATCCTATCACCTAATATCATTGATATAAAAGTCCCAATAGCAATATAAGGTCCAAAGGCTATTTCAGCTTTTCTTCCTTTAAGTTTTAAAATTAAAATAATACTTGCTACAATTCCTCCAATAACTATTCCTAAAAATAAAGCCACTAACACAAGCTTTAAGCCTAAGAATAATCCGCATAAGCCTGCAATTTCATAATCCCCTTCTCCCATTCCTCTAGATATTTTTACTATTAGGAAGATAATCAGAAAGCCAACTAAACCACCTAAAAGTTTATCTTTATAATTTATCTCATTAAAATAAGAAGCAAGAATTATGTAAATCACAGCTAAAACTAAACCAAAAACTGTGGTTGAGGTATATATTTCCATAGTTTTAAAATCTATCGCAGAAATAACTATTAATAATGAAGAAAAAATCGAAAGAAAAATAGTACTTATGCTAACTCCATAAAAATGGAATATTATAACATATATAATCCCATTTAATAATTCTATTAAAGGATATATTATAGAAATTTTTTCACTACACTTTCTACATCTTCCTCTTAAAGCTATATAACTAAATATAGGAATTAAATCATAAGGCTTTAACTTATAACCACAGTTTGTACAATGAGATGCTGGAAAGGCTATTGATTCTTCTCTAGG
Organism: Caproiciproducens sp. MSJ-32; assembly: GCF_018918055.1. GTDB lineage: Bacteria > Bacillota > Clostridia > Clostridiales > Clostridiaceae > Clostridium. Next base: position 9,756 of record NZ_JAHLPS010000004.1, on the reverse strand, counting down.
TATTCTATAAATACATACATTAAGGAAACTTCCAATAGTAATTCCCAAAATAAATACAATAAAATACAAAACTTTCACCTGCCTTCTTCTTTTGTCAAAACTATTAATAATTAAGTATATTTTTCTATACTGGTAGTTATACAAAAATTAATTATATAAAAATAAAAATGATATAAATACTATTTTTTAATTATGTCAATTTTGTTAATAATCTATCGCTCTTTAATATTACCATTTTATTTTTTACTTGGCAATATTAGGATAATTTTTCGACTAAAATATTAAAATTTTTGATATTTTAACTCCTTAAAAGATTTTTTTATTAAAAATTTTTAAATCTTATACATATAGAAGATTAATCTTTAATAATTCAATAATCTAAATATTTAAAAATAAAAAAAGAATATGGTACTTCCTATATAAATAAGTACCATATTCCCTTTATTTAAACTTTATTTATTAGTACATTCCATCCATTCCTGGACCAGCTGGCATTGGATTTTCTTTTTCTGGTGCATCAACAACTGCTGCTTCTGTAGTTAAGAATGTTGCTGCAACTGAAGCTGCATTTTGTAGTGCTGATCTAGTAACCTTAGTTGGGTCAACTATACCAGCCTTAATCATGTCAACATATTCTCCTCTTAATGCATCATATCCAATTCCTGCTTCTGAATTTCTAACTCTTTCTATTATTACTGAACCTTCAAGACCTGCATTAGTTGCAATTTGTCTCATTGGTTCTTCTAATGCTCTTACTATAATATTTATACCTATTTGAGTATCTTGTACATCAGAAGTTACCTTAGCTACTTCGTTAATTACATTAACATAAGCAGCTCCACCACCTGCTACAATACCTTCTTCAACAGCTGCTTTTGTAGCTGCTAAAGCATCTTCTATTCTTAATTTCTTTTCTTTTAATTCTGTTTCTGTAGCTGCACCAACCTTAATTACAGCAACTCCACCAGCTAATTTAGCTAATCTTTCAGTTAATTTTTCCTTATCAAATTCTGAAGTTGTTTCTTCTATTTGAGCTTTTATTTGTGCAACTCTTTCTTTAATATCTTCGCTTGATCCTTTACCATTTACGATAGTAGTAGTTTCTTTAGTTACCTTTACGCTATCGCATTGTCCTAGCATATCTAAAGTAACGTCTTTTAATTCTATTCCTAATTCTTCAGAAATTACCTTACCACCTGTTAAGATAGCTATATCTTGAAGCATTTCCTTTCTTCTATCACCAAAGCCTGGAGCCTTAACTGCAACGCAAGTGAAAGTTCCTCTTAACTTGTTAACTACTAATGTAGTCATTGCATCGCCTTCAACATCTTCAGCTATGATTAATAGCTTCTTACCTGATTGAACTATTTGTTCTAATACTGGAAGAAGTTCTTGTATGTTAGAAATCTTCTTATCAACTATTAAAATATACGGATTATCTAATACAGCTTCCATCTTTTCAGTATCTGTTACCATGTAAGCTGATACATATCCTCTATCAAATTGCATACCTTCAACAACGTCAAGTTCTGTTCCCATTGACTTTGATTCTTCAACAGTGATAACACCTTCGTTGCCTACCTTTTCCATTGCATCTGATATTAACTTACCAATTTCTTCATCCGCTGCAGAAATAGCTGCAACTCTAGCTATATCTTCCTTTCCACTTACAGGCTTAGAAGCTTTCTTTATTTCTTCAACAGCCTTATCTACAGCCATCTTAATACCATTTCTAATTAAAATTGGATTAGCTCCAGCAGTTACATTCTTTAAACCTTCTCTTATAATTGCTTGAGCTAAAAGTGTTGCTGTAGTAGTACCGTCCCCTGCAACATCATTTGTTTTTGTTGCAACTTCTTTAACAAGTTGAGCTCCCATATTTTCATATGGATCTTCTAATTCTATTTCTCTAGCAATTGAAACACCATCATTTGTTATAAGTGGTGCCCCAAACTTCTTGCTTAATACAACGTTTCTTCCCTTAGGTCCTAAAGTTACCTTTACAGTATCAGCTAAAGCATCAACACCTGCTAGCATTTTTCTTCTAGCATCTTCACCGAATTTAATCATCTTTGCCATAATCTAAACCTCCTTATTCTACTATTGCTAATATGTCATCTTGTCTTAAAATTGTATATTCTTCTCCGTTTACCTTTACATCTGTTCCTGCATATTTTGAATAAAGTACTTTATCTCCAACTTTTACTTCCATATCACATCTTTTTCCATCAACAATCGCTCCAGGTCCCACTGCTACAACCTCAGCTTCTTGAGGTCTTTCCTTTGCAGATCCAGTTAGAACTATTCCACTTTTTGTAGTTTCTTCTGCTTCTAACTTTTTAATAACTACTCTATCTGCTAGTGGTTTGATATTCATAAAAATCCCTCCTAAAATATAATTGATCATTCTTGGTTATTAGCACTCATTACTATCAAGTGCTAACAATGTTATAATAATCTTTTATTTTTTTAAAATCAAATTGTTAAAATTATACTCTTTAGCTATATATTCTAAATATTTAATATTTTCAATAAATATCTTTATTTCTCTCACTATTTTGTTTTTTTTCTTTGTTTTTTACATATCTACACTCATTGTATTATTATACTACTTCCTGTATGTTTTTATTCTTAAAATCCTTGAATTTAATAAATAAACTCAACTAAAAAGAAGATTGATATCAATCTTCTTTTTTATGATAATCCCTTAATGTTAAGTGATCATTTATAAAGGGGGATATTTAAGCCTTTCCATTGCTTCCGCAAACCATTATCTTATGAGCAACAACTTTCTTCATAGCTTCTTTTCCTGGTGTCATGTATTTTCTTGGATCATTTTCAGCTGGGTTTTCATTAAAGTATTTTTTAACTGCATCAGAGAAAGGTATTTTTAAATCTGTTGCTACATTTACCTTTCAGATTCCAAGAGATATTGCCTTCTTAACTAATTCATCTGCTACATCTGATGCTCCATGTAGAACTAATGGTACATCTACCATATCTCTTATTTCCTTTAATCTATCAAAATCAAGTTTTGCTTCCCCTTGATATAATCCATGAGCTGTTCCTATTGCAATTGCTAAGGAATCTATTCCTGTTCTTTCTACAAAGTCTCTTGCTTGCTCAGGATTAGTATATTTAGAGTCTTTTTCATCTACTATTAAGTCGTCTTCTTGTCCACCTAATCTTCCAAGTTATGCTTCTACTGTTGCATCATACTTATGAGCATATTCAACTACTTCTTTAACTATTCTTATGTTATCTTCATAATCTAAATGTGATGCATCAATCATTGCTGATTTAAAACCTAAATCAATCTAGTGTTTAATTTCTTCAACATCTTCATAATGATCTAAGTGAATTGCTATTGGAATATCATACTTTTTAGCTGCAATTTCAGCCATAGCCACTATATATTCTCCACCAGCATAAGCTATTGTTGATGGTATTCCTGCTAAGATTACAGGTAATCTTAATTCTGCTGCTGTATCTACTACTACTTGTAATGTTTCTAAGTTATGAATATTAAAAGCTGGTATAGCATAGCCTTCCCTTTGTCCTTCTTTAACATTTCTCTTGTTGATAATATTTTCATATTTATTACTCTCCTTTATTTAAAATTCAAATTCTCTCTTACTTATAAAAGGACTTATCTTTTGTTCTTATATAAAAGAACTTGTCTTTTGTTTTTACTTATAATAGGCTTCTTATGAAAATTACTAAGCTTATCTATTGTACTTATGAATAATTACTCCTTTAACAACTCTATTAACAGTACCATCTGGTCTTGGATTATCTAGAGAAATTCCTAGCCTAATTGAATTAAATAATCCAAACATTTGTCCAAATAACATATAGTTAAATACTGTATAAACTTCTGGAATTTCTTTACCATCAATTTCTATATTATATATTTATCACACAAATCATTTAATTCTTCATTCTTTGTATAGCTTATAACTGCAAGTTTATGATTACCTGCATCTCCATGAATTTCTCTTATTAAATCCATATCATAAAGATTTGTATATTTATTTATAGAATTCATAAATATTACTAGGTTTTCATCATTTATTATTGACTTTGGACCATGTCTAAAGCCTAACACCCCTTCACTCATGCTTACTATTCTTCCACTTGTAAGTTCTAGATTTTTAAGACACATTTCCTGTACTAGTCCCCTTAATGCTCCTGATCCTAAATAAACTACTCTTTTTGGATCTAAATTAACTAAGTCTTGTACATCTTGCCATCTGTTTTCTAAAATATAGTTTCCTTGTTTAACTACTGTATATTCCTCTGTTATAAAAGCTAAACATTCTCTGCTATCGCCCTTTATCTTTACAAAATCCTGCTTTATGCCATATTCTTTTAGCTTTTCCTCAATAAATTCTCCTGTCTTTCCCCCTAAGAAACCAGTAGCTATACAATCTTCCTTCAAAATAGTAGCAACATTAGCTACCTGTATTCCCTTTCCTCCAGGTGTATTTTCTACGGTTCTTGCTCTAATTACTTTCCCCTTTTGTATATCTTCTATTTCATACCTTTTATCCACTGAAGTATTAAAATTTATAACTAATATCATTTCTTATTTTAGCAAAGGCAATAACATTGATAATTACTGTATAAAAACTATATATTGAACCAACAATGCTCAAAGCTAATAAAAGTTCATTAAAATCTTGCTGTACTGCATTTATAATTAAAAGAATACTTAATAAAGCATATGCACAGGCCTTCATTCATCCTTAAAATTCAACCAGCTAATCCCTTGCTTTCTACCAAGTGAGCACTTCCATCCTCATAAATCTCTATTTCATTTTCTCCAAAGATAAACTTAGAACCTGGTTCAAAGCCCTTAGCAATTGCTCCATGAGCAAAAGCAAATACAGCTTCTTCATAACTAGAAGCTGAATCTACTATACTTACTACTATATTATTGTTATATAGATACTCAGTAATGGCAAAATCTTCATCTACTTCTGTTGCTAAATTGAATTAAAAGCAGACATGAAAGTAATGTTCTGTGGAGGAATTTACGGAAAAGTCGTAAAGGTTGGAGAAGAAACAGTTGAAGTTGAAATTGCTAAAAACACTGTAATCACTGTTTCCAGATATGCAATTCAAATAATGTATTGAATTAAATCCTAACATAAATGCAATTATTTATTTTCTTTAATTAGCTTCTTGCTCTTTTCTAATTTTAAATCGTTAATATATTTCTTTGGAGATATATTCAAATTATTCTTAAATAACATTTATAAAGATGACCTTGAAACTGAAAATTTATTGCAAATCTCTTCTATAGTTATTGGGGAAGAAATTCTTTCATTTATATAAGATATTATTTTTTCTAATAATTCGTCTTGAAAATGTTGATAGGCTTCGCCCCCAAATAGTCATATTAGAATAATCTAATTATAATTTTATGAAAATTACATATAATAAGATTTTCAGAATAAGGAATTGTAAGTGATATATTTTTTTGCAAAGGCTCTTACAGCATTATATAATTCCTTTCTGCAATGAAAAACCCTATTACATATTAAACTATCATCATCACATTTCATATCAAACATTATAGTTAAATAGGACCAAGAGCTGTCACTATTTACAGCTTGTGTATGAAATTGATTTTTTCCATATATAATTAAATCTGATGAATTTAAAGTATAATTAACACCATCAACTGTTGTATCTAGAGTTCCACTATCAACAAAAGTTAACTCATATAAATTATGTCTTTCTCCTTTAAATTTATATTTAGGACTTTTAATTGTATAATAATAAGCTACTATTTCAGGGATTCTTATAGTAGGAAGTATTCTATTATAAACATAAGGAGGATTTAAAAACTCTACTTTAAGATTATATATAGACGGTATTATTAAATTGAAGGTAACTTGATCTGTCATAGAAATAATATTAAAATACATATTCGGCTTTATTTCTAATTTCTTATGGACTGCAAAAAGTTTAAAATTACCACTGCTTGAATCACTTATTAATATGGCAGCCATCCCTTCAACTATTTCTATATATGTTGTTTCCGAAAAATTATATAAGCTAGAAATAACTTTATCACTAAGATTTAACTCCAGCTAAACAACTTGATAAAAAAGTTTTAAATCAAATGGTTTGGCGTTCATTATTCTTACAAGCTTCATTTAACTATGAAAGAATGCAAGCTGCAGGATGGTTATACGGAATATTGCCTGAATTAGAAAGAATTCATACTAATAAAGAAGACCTTTCTAAATCTATGAAACATAACTTAGAGTTCTTTAATACTCATCCATTCCTTGTAACTTTTGTTATGGGTATAATTTTATCATTAGAGCAACAAAAAGCTGATACTAATACTATTCGTGCTGTCCGTGTTGCTGCTATGGGACCTTTAGGTGGAATTGGGGATGCTATTTTCTGGTTCACACTAGTTCCAATCGCTGCTGGTATAACTTCAAATATGGCTATTAACGGATCCCTAGCTGGTCCAATCCTATTCCTATTAATCTTTAACGCTGTTCAATTTGGAATCAGATATTGGTTAATGCATTGGTCATATAACTTAGGATCAAAGGCAATTGATATATTAACTCAAAACGCAAAAGAATTTACTCGTTCAGCTTCTATGCTAGGTGTATTTATAGTTGGAGCACTTACTTCAAACTATGGTGCAACAAGCTTAAATATTGTAATTGAAAACGGAGAAGCTCCAATAGATATTCAAGCTATATTAGATGGAGTTCTTCCACAAATGATACCACTAGCAATGACTTTATTGTTATTCTTCTTAATTAAGAAAAAACAATGGACACCTGTTAAATGCATAATCTTATTACTTGTAATAGGTATTGTTGGTGGAGTATTTAACATTTGGGCATAATAAAGAAAATGCTATCCATAAATTAATTTTGTAGTATTAGCATAAATAATTCCAACCTTAATAAAATATAAAAAGGCAGCTTGATTTTATACAAGCTGCCTTTTTATTAATTAAATAATTCTTCTACATTATCAGGAATAATATTTCCAGCTAGCTTATAAGCCAATAATACTGACCCATCCCATGGCTCTAACTGTGGTTCTTGAAGTTTACATTTTAAATTAGATTTATTTATTAAATCCTTTAAGGGCTTCAATATTAAATCTCCTGCTTTAAATACTCCTCCAGTATAAGATACTATAAAATTATCCTTTAAATCTAACTTCTTAGCTAAAACACTTAAATGAGCAAATATTTCACTAGCTGCTTCATTAAATATTTTCCTAGAAGCGGCGCATCCCTTATTAGCAGCTTCAGCGCATATCATTGAAAATTTAGCTAAATCGGTTCTATTAAATTTTAATCTATTAAATACTATATCAACGATTTCATATTTATAAGTAATTTTATATTTTTCTTCTAATATATCTAATAATATTGTTTTTTCAGATCTTCCATCCTTTTGCTTAGTATATTCATTTATAGTTTTTAATCCTATCCAATAGGCACTTGCATCATCACCAATTCCTGGGCCAAAACCACCACATCTTGCTATTTTTCCTTCTTCATTCATTCCAAAGGCTATACTTCCTGTTCCTGCAACAATATTTATTCCTGGACTACAAGCTGTTCCTGCTGCCCAGCCATTTACTGCATCATTTTCAATCTTATAAGGCATATCTAAAAGTTCCTTAAATGTTTTATCAATTTGTTTCTTATCTTCTAAACTTTCTCCATAACCAGGTACTCCTGCAAAAGTAAAGGCAATATCCTTTGCTTTTATATTTAAAGTAGAAAATATTTTTTCAAGGTTTTCAGTTATTTCTTTTTTTATTCCTTCCACTCCTACTTGGTGAATATGAATTGTTCCACCTTCTAATTCCAATAGCTTCTTTAAATTATCATCAACTACAGTGTACTTTGTCTTAGTTCCTCCACCATCAATACCTAAGTAATACATACAACCTCTCCTTCATTAAATAGTTTTTACATAACTTATGTAATCAATATCATTATATAACTTTTTCACTACATTTTATATAATCTAAACAAAAAAATAAGGGCTTACGCCCTTACTCTACACTAAATTAATCCCTCCTAACTCCACACTCCTAACTGAGTTAATCACTCCACACTACACGCTCCACACTCCTAACTGAGTTAATCACTCCACACTACACGCTCCACACTCCTAACTGATTCTACACTTCTATCTTATTTTCTCTAGCATAATAGAAAAGATATTGTTGAGCCATTCCTGAGAATTTTCCAAACTTATCTCTTGCAAAGATTCTCATTTTATTTAAAGATACATCTGGTGCAACATAAAAATGTATCATAGCTCTCTTTACCCAAACATCAACAGGAAAAGCTGATTTTTTCTTCATAGAAAACAACATTATACAGTCCGCTACCTTGGCTCCAACCCCCATAAACTTTTGTAGGGCAATATGACATTCATCATCATTTAGATTCTTTATGTATTCTAAGTCATAATCTAATATTTCAGGTCTTTCATCATAATTTTCTTTATTTGCTTCATAATCCTTCTTTACTTCTAAGGCTTCATTTACCTTTTTAATAGTATCTACAATATATTTACTTCTAAAGGAAGCACCTGTTTCTTGAATTTCTTCTAAAGTGGCTGAACTTATTTGTTCTGGGGTTGGGAAAGTATAATATTCATTACCTTTATATACTATCTTATCTCCCCACTTTTCGCATATTTTCTTTACTGTTTTCTTAATTGAAGGAATACTATTTCTAGCAGATATTATAAAACTTATTAGCATTTCAAAAGGATCTTGATTTAATATTCTTATACCATATCCGTATTTTATGCTTTCTCTAAGAATTTCATCTTTAGAAAGATTATCTTTTATTTCATCATAATTTGTTTCTAAGTCAAAATAATGTAACCATATATTATTAAAGTCTTCTTCATTAGTATTATGTATTGTTACTTCATTTCCCTTTTGAGTTATTTCTATTACTCTTCCAAAGGCAACTACTATATAATCAGTATCACTTATTTTGTCCCATCTAAAACATTGGCCACATTCTAATATTTGCTTAATATCAAAGTTTTTTACCTCTTCTAAAATAGCTTTGTCTTCTATAAATTTAACACTTTTAAAATCCATATTTATAACCTGCCTTATCTTTCTCACTTATCAATTAAAATAAATTTATACTATTAGTTTATAATGATAAAACACTCTAAGTAGTTAATTGATTTTATCTATAATTTATTTTAAATAAACTTTTAAATATTAATTCTACTAATAATTATTCTTATTTAATACTTTACTGCTAGTTTTTATAATTTGTCAAGTTATTAAAATCCTTCTATTTATATATAATTCCAAATAGCCTTCTTAAAAATACTTATAATTTTTTGCTCTTTTTACTCTTGATATAACTATTTTTACAAATACAATTATTATTAAGTATATTTTTTATTTCTTTTCCTTATATATAAAATATTATTTTAGGAAGTGATTAGATGTTAGATTTTTTCATAGGATTAACTTGTTCATTTTTAATATCCTTTATAGCTTATAAAAACTCTTCTCTTAGCAAAAGTGGATTAATAGCTGCTATAATTCTTGGAACTGGAATATACTTCTTTGGAGGATTATTCTTTTCTATCAGAGATTTCGCATCTAATTTCCAGTAAAGCTTTTTTCTTTATAGGAAATTAGATTTTTTCTATTTTATTGAAATTTTGGAAGAGAAAAAGGCCGTAGGCCATGTATATAGATACACCT
>NZ_JAHLPS010000075.1 GCF_018918055.1 Caproiciproducens sp. MSJ-32 | reverse complement strand
TGCGCCATTTTTAAGGAGTAGAGATGAATTTATTTGAAAAACTCTTTAAAATTCATATAAAACAGTACAAAATAAGAGCTGAGCATTAGCGATTTTTAACCGCTAATGCGACAGCCCCTTTTTTTATTTTAACACCAGACTATTACTTTATAAGGAGCAGTTTGAGCAGGAATACTTCTAGTGCTAGGACCATATACAACAATTAAGTTCCTATTTGCTGGATTTCTAGAAAAGCTTTGGTTATTTCTTAATAATAACCTAGTACATGGACAGATATTTATTTTTAACATTCCATCACTGCTAATTAAGTTAGCATCAAAATAATCTACTTTTACATTTTGATGAGAGCTATCCTTTACTATAATAAGGGCGCTATATTGAGGCGGATAAATAAGAGGAACTGGTGCATTAGCATCATAATAACCAGTTATTTTATCTCCTATAAAAACCATCTCATTATCTAGAAAATATGTGTCAGGAGATATGACAAAATTAACTATTTCCTGCATATCATTTTCTAAAGTAATTAGTTTGTAGCAGCCAGCATCAATATCATCTTCACTTACAATAAAATCAGTAATAGCAGTTATTGTACCATGGAAAGATCTGAAACTAATATTAACTCTTTTGCATAAGTTATTTTTATACAATCATATCCCTTCCTACAAATAATTCTATTTCAATTTATGTGAAATTTAACAAAGTGGTGAACATTACTATATAAATAGGATAAATTTAACTTAAAAAAATATTAATAATTTGGTAAAGGTTTTCGTTAAAAATTAGAATTGACATTGAATTTTTAAAAAACTATAATTTAATAGTATTTTATTTTAGATGAGATTAAATATCATTTTTATTGTATTAGGAACAAAGGTGTGTAATGTGAAAAGGAATGTATCAATTGGTCATGAAATTAAAGTTCTTTCAAATTTAATAAAAAGACATATTTGTAACTGTCATGTTAGGGGGAGCTGCGGAAATCTTACTGAAATACAAGGTTTGATTATAAGATATTTACATAGTAATATGTCAAAAGATGTATTTCAAAAGGATATTGAAGAAAAATTTACAATTAGGAGATCTACAGTAACTGGCGTGCTTCAATCTATGGAAAGGAATGGCTATATAATAAGAGAAACAGTACCATATGATGCAAGATTAAAGAAAATTGTTTTAACAGAGAAAGCTATTAATTTACATGATCAGGTTATGCTGGAAATAGAGGAATTTGAAAAAAGGATTACCAGAAATGTTTCAGAAGAAGAATTAGAAATTTTTATTCAAATCTTAAATAAATTAAAAAAAAATTTGGAATAATTTTTTTATACTTATATTGTTAGGGGACTAACAGTATGTTGCCTAACAATTTTTTATGGAAAGATAAAAAATAAATTAATAAAAAAGGAGACTAAAATATGATAAAACTGTTGAAATATTTAAAGTCAAAGGATTGGATTTTTATTTTTATAAGTTTACTATTTATAGTATGTCAAGTATGGTTAGATTTAAAACTACCTGACTATATGTCAGATATAACAGCTTTAATTCAAACTCCAAATGCCGAAATGATTGAAATTTGGAAGGCTGGAGGCAAAATGCTTGTTTGTGCTTTAGGAAGTTTAATAGCCAGCGTTATAGTTGGATATTTTATTTCAGGTATAGCGGCAGGTCTTTCAAAGACCTTACGTTCTAATATCTTTAGAAAAGTAGAAAGCTTTTCAATGCATGAAATTAATCAGTTTTCAGTTCCAAGCTTAATAACTCGTTCAACAAATGATATAACTCAAGTGCAAATGATAATAGCTATGGGTCTTCAAGTATTAATAAAAGCTCCAATTACAGCTGTTTGGGCCCTAGGTAAAATATCAAGTACGAGTTGGCAATGGACAACAGCAACAGCTGTAGCAGTAGTAGCATTATTAATAGTTGTATCTGGATCATTCTTATTAGCATTACCAAAGTTTAAGATAATTCAAACTTTAACTGATAATTTAAATAAAGTGGCTAGAGAAAATTTAACTGGTATTAGAGTTGTTAGAGCCTATAACGCAGAAAAATATCAAGAAGATAAATTTGAAAAAGCAAACGATGAAATAACAAAGACAAACTTATTTACTGGAAGAGTAATGGGGGTATTAATGCCTTTTATTCAAATAATAATGAGCGGTCTTAGCTTATCAATATATTGGATAGGTGCTTATTTAATCAATGAAGTAGCTATTAATAGTATGGAGGATATTCAAAATAGAATTACTGTATTTAGTGATATGGTTGTATTCTCATCCTATGCAATACAAGTCGTTATTGCCTTTATGATGCTGGTTATAGTATTCATAATGATGCCAAGAGCGCAAGTTGCTGCTAATCGTATAAATGAAGTGTTAAATACTCCTCTTACAATAATTAATGGAACTCGTACTTCAGATGAAGAGGAACATGTTGGTGAAGTTGAATTTAGAAATGTTTATTTTAAATATCCAGATGCAGAAAACTCAACTGATTATGTATTAGAGAATATAAGCTTTAAAGCTAATAAGGGAGAAACTATTGCATTTATAGGAGCTACAGGTTCTGGAAAATCAACATTAATTAATTTAATTCCAAGATTTTATGATGTTACTTCAGGAGAAGTATTAGTTAATGGGGTTAATGTTAAAGATTATGATAAAAACTATTTAACAAATAAAATTGGATATGTTTCACAAAGAACAGTAATGTTTAGTGGAACAGTAGAATCAAACGTTTCTTATGGAGATAATGGAAAAGAAAAATTAGGAATAGATGCTGTTAAGAGAGCCGTTGAAATTGCTCAAGGGAAAGAGTTTGTTGAAAAACTTGAAAAGCAGTATGAAAGTGAAGTAGCTCAAGGAGGAACAAATCTTTCAGGAGGACAAAAACAAAGACTTTCAATAGCAAGAGCTATTCATAGAGATCCAGAAATCTACATTTTCGACGATTCCTTCTCAGCTTTAGACTATAGAACTGATAAAGTATTGAGGGCAGCCTTAAATAAAGAAACTAAAGGTAAGACTAAAATTATAGTGGCTCAAAGAATAGGAACAATTAAGGATGCTGATAAAATAATTGTTTTAGATGAAGGAAAGATTGTTGGAATAGGTAAGCATAAGGAACTTCTAAAGACTTGTGAGGTATATAAAGAAATAGCATACTCACAACTTTCAAAGGAGGAACTTGAAAATGAGTAGACATATGGGGCCAGGAGCACATGGCAAAGCACATAAAGCAAAAGATTTAAAAGGAACATGGATTAAGCTTTTAAAATATTCAAAAGAATATATAGCACTAATAATTATTGCAATTATATGTGCTATAGGTGGAACAATATTTACAATTATAGGACCAGATAAGTTAAAAGAAATTACTAATGTTATAATGGAAGGTGTAATGACTGAAATCAACCTTGATAAGGTTGGCGAATTAGGTATAACTTTAGTTATATTTTATGTAACAGGAGCTATACTTTCATATACACAACAATTTATATTGACAACTGTAACTCAAAGGGTTGCAAATAAATTACGTAGGAATATTTCAGAAAAAATGAATAAGATTCCATTAAAATATTTTGACTCAACAAGTCATGGAGATATTTTAAGCCGTATTACAAATGATGTAGATATAATAGGACAAAGTATGAACCAAAGTATTGGAACTTTAGTTTCAGCTATTTCCTTATTCATTGGTTCATTGATAATGATGTTTAAAAATAATGTATCAATGAGTTTAGCAGCTATTGTTGCTACAATAATTGGATTTATTCTAATGACAGTTATTATGGGAAAATCACAAAAATATTTTGCTTCTCAGCAAAAAGAATTAGGACAAATAAACGGTCATATTGAGGAAATATATTCTGCTCATAATATAGTTAAAGTTTATAATGGCGAAGATGAAGCAATTAATAAGTTTGAAGAAATAAATGAAAGATTATTTGATAGTGCAAGAAAATCACAATTCCTATCAGGTCTTATGATGCCACTTATGGCTTTTATTGGTAATTTTGGATATGTAGCAGTTTGCGTAGTAGGAGCTATACTTGCCTTCGATGGAAAGATAGAATTTGGTGTTATAGTTGCCTTTATGGTTTATGTAAGATTATTTACACAACCTTTATCACAAATGGGGCAGGCAGCAACAAGTTTACAATCAGCAGCTGCAGCTGGTGAAAGAGTATTTGAGTTCTTAGAACAAGAAGAACTTGAAGACGAATCACATAAAACTAAGCTTTTAAAAGATGTTAAAGGTGATGTTGAATTTAAGAATGTTAAGTTCGGCTATAATCCAGATAAGTTAATAATCAAGAATTTTTCAATGAAGGCTAAGGCAGGTCAAAAGGTCGCTATAGTTGGACCAACAGGAGCTGGTAAGACTACAATTGTTAACTTGCTTATGAGATTTTATGAAACAAATTCAGGACAAATTTTAATAGATGGAGTAGATACAAAATCTATTACAAGAGAAAATGTTCATGATTTATTCTGTATGGTCCTTCAAGATACTTGGCTGTTTGAAGCTTCAGTAAGAGATAATATAGTTTATAATAAAACTGGAGTAACAGATGAAGAAGTAATAAATGCTTGTAAGGCTGTTGGTATTCATCATTTTATAATGACTTTACCTCATGGTTACGACACTATACTAGATGATAAAATAAATCTTTCAGCTGGACAAAAACAACTATTAACAATTGCTAGAGCAATGGTTGAAAATGCTCCTCTATTAATACTAGATGAAGCAACAAGTTCAGTAGATACAAGAACAGAATTATTAATTCAAGAAGCTATGGATAGACTTACAGTTGGTAGAACATCTTTCGTTATTGCTCATAGATTATCAACAATTAAAAATGCTGATTTAATCTTAGTTATGAAAGATGGAGATATAATTGAAAGTGGTAACCATAATGAATTACTAGAAAAAGGCGGTTTCTATGCAGAGTTATATAACAGCCAATTTGAACAAGTAGAAGCATAATTTTTAATGGAGCCTGTGTCAAAATGATTTTTAAAATCATTTTGACACAGGCTCCTTTTTTGTTATTTTTATAGTATACTTCCGTTAAAATTTATAAGCTATTAACCACAATTTTGAACATTATATTGTGTTTTTAGTGTCTATTGCTCATATAATCTTGAAGTTGAACTATGGCAAGACAAAAAACTCCTTCTGTATAATAAAAGAGCAGTCCTGGCAACTGCGATTTTATATCAGAAGGAGGAGGTAAAAGAATTCTTATCCTAGAAGGAGAATATGCTTTTAGCTTATGCTATTAACATAAGGCCAGGCATGAAAATGAAAAACCACCAGTAAATCTGGTGGTTTTTTATAGGCTGGTATAAGATTTATTCTGATACCGCCATCTTTTTATTATTGATTTTAATTATTTACTATATTGCAATATTCCTTTTTTCTAAAGTTATATTTCCATTTTCTATTCTATATATGGTATCAACTAAATCTAGAACTCTTTCATCATGAGTAACCATTAAAGCTGCTTTATTATATTTTTTTATTTCATCTCTAATAGTTTGAACAACTTCTCTACCACGTGGACCGTCTAAACTTGCAGTTGGTTCATCAGCTAAAATTATATCAGGTTTATTCATAAGTGAACGAGCTATAGCAACTCTTTGTTTTTCTCCACCTGATAGTTTTTCAGGATAATAGTTTATTCTATGAGATAATCCAAATTCTTCAAGTAAAGATTTAGCATAGTTTTCACTATCTTTATCGCCTTTACCAGATAGTAAAGGAATTAATTTGAGTTGTTCTAAAACAGTTAAATAAGGTATTAATTGATGAGATTGAAAAACAAATCCTATTTGATTACGTCTTATATCTTCTAACTCTTTCTTTCTCATTTTACTTATATCATTTTTACCAATTATAACTTGTCCGCTAGTAGCTGAAAGAAGAGCACCAGAAATTGATAAAAATGTACTTTTACCAGAACCAGAAGGGCCTACTATTGCTACAAATTCGCCATGTTCAACTTCAAGGTTAATATTTTTTAAAACTATATTTTCACTTTCTCCATCAATATAAGATTTTGTAATGTTTTTAAGTTGTAATGCTAAATCTTTCATTAATAATTACCTCCTATTGCTGAAATTGCATCTACTTTTGAAACTTTTTTTATTGAGAATAAACTACTTAAAATAGAAATCATTAAAAATAATAATGAAACCATAACTGCATCTTTAAAACTTAAAACAAAAGGCATACTAGCTGGCAATAAACTAGCTGATATAAATGTTAATACATTACCAATAAATATTGCTATTAAAGATAATATTGAAACTTGATAGATTAAAGATTTAGATAAAGTACTCATTTTTGCACCTAATGCTTTCAGAACTCCAAATTGCGGAATTTTCTGCATTGTTGTTATATAGAAGAAAACAGCAAGTATCATAGCTGAAATTACAAATAGAAAAGCAAGCATCATGATTAAAGTAGATTGCTCTGCCATTCTGCCAGGAATATTTTTAATAATATCTGAACTAGAGTATAAGGCTTTTCCATCTAGATTTTTATTAACATATTCTTCTAATTTAGAAACATCATTTTCATCAACCTTTAAGGCTATAGATTGGAAATTAACTTCATTTCTTCCAGTAGCAGTTTTTAATAAATTTTCATAAGTATCTAGGTTTATTATTCCAATGGATGTATGTCCATACATTTGATTTTCAGTAAAACCAACAATAGTAAACTTTAAATCTGTAGAAGCATCTATTAAAACATCTCCTAATTTAAATCCTTCTTCAGTAAGAGAATTATCTAAGATTATTTCATTATTATGTAAATCATTAGAACCTTCAATAACTTCTGGCATTAAGAAATTATTAGGATCTATAGCATAATAAGTTAGGTTTATTTTTTTATCTTCACCTTCTTTTGTAACATTGCTCATTTGAAGATTAACTATAGTTGAATCTTTTGCAAAATCTGAAATTATTTCAAAGTCTTCTTTTGAAATGTTTGAACGAGTTATTAATTTGTCTGATGATTCATCTAATATATAATAATTTGCTTCTGAATTTTCTAAAGCAGCTCCTGTTGCAGCAGCTAAACCTTTAGTTAGTCCAGCTAAAAATAGTACTAAGAAAATTATAAGTATTAGAATCATAAGAATTAAACTAAACTTAGATTTATTTTTCTTAAGTTCTTTAAATGCTAAAAACATAAAATATTACCACCTTTATTTATTATAGTTTATTTTTATAATAAAAATTATTATTTAATAATTTTTATTATAAAACAAAAATATGAATAAAGTATGTACAAAAAAATTGAAAACGTATTATTCGAAAAAAATTATATAAAATTTTAGATATTGAGTTTTTTGTGGAATATTTTAGTATATTAAATCGAGTTTATTAATTAAATTATATGAATATAATTTAAAGTTCTATAAATAATAAAAAAGATTGTTGAATTAACAATAGTCTTTTTTTATAATAAATGATACATAAAAATCTTAATAATTAATAATTTAATATAGGTAAACATTTTCTAAAGTTTTATTTTTCATAATAATATAAAAATTCAATAAAATATTAATTCCTGATTCCAATTTCCGCGGATTTATGATAAACTATTTTAAACTATACATCATCATAATAAAGTGTTAAATTGGGGCAGGTATTTATTATATGATGTAGGACTAATAATTAATTAGTAAGTTAGAAAATAAAGGGGGCAAAAAAATGAAAGATCTAATTATTAAATTAAATAAAATTAGCTTAGTAAAAAAGATTATAGTAGGTTTAATTATTGGAGTGATTTTAGCAATAACAGTTCCTGAGCAGGCAAAAGCTGTTGTAATTCTTGGTTCTTTATTTGTTGGTGCATTAAAGGCAGTGGCACCAGTTTTAGTACTTTTCTTGGTATCATCAGCTATTTGTCATCAAAAAAAGGGACAAAAAACAAATATGAAGTCTATTGTAGTACTTTATATTATTGGAACATTTATGGGAGGATTGTCAGGGGTAACTGCAAGTTTTCTTTTTCCTGTTAAATTAACTTTAACAACAGGAGCAGATAATTTAGCAGCTCCAGGAGGTATTGTAGAAGTTATAAAAGTATTATTAATGAATATTGTAGATAACCCAGTAAATGCTTTAATAAATGCTAATTATATAGGAATATTATCTTGGGCAATTTTACTTGGAATAGCCTTAAGAAATGCTAGTGAGACAACAAAGACAATGATAAGTAATGTTGCTGATGCCTTATCTAAGATTGTGCAATGGGTAATTAGTTTTGCCCCATTAGGAATTATGGGACTTGTTTTTGATTCGATAGCAACAAATGGCTTAGAAGCTTTTGTAAGTTACGGAAAATTGCTTGTTGTTTTAGTGGGAGCTATGGCGTTTTTAGCATTAGTTATTAATCCAATTATTGTATTCTTATATTTAAAAGAAAATCCATATCCACTAGTTTTAAAATGTTTAAGAGAGAGTGGAATTACAGCATTCTTTACACGTAGTTCAGCTGCTAACATTCCTGTAAATATGGAACTATGTAAAAGACTTGGCTTAAATAAGGATACTTATTCTGTATCAATTCCATTAGGAGCGACTGTTAATATGGCTGGGGCATCTATTACAATTTCGGTTTTAGCTTTAGCTGCAGCAAATACCTTAGGAATTAGTGTGGATTTACCAACAGCCTTTATTTTAAGTGTATTAGCCACAGCATCAGCTTGCGGGGCTTCAGGAGTATCTGGTGGATCTTTACTTTTAATACCACTAGCATGCAGCTTGTTTGGAATTCCAAATGATATTGCTATGCAGGTAGTAGGTGTAGGATTTATAATAGGGGTTGTACAGGATTCCTGCGAAACTGCAATAAATTCATCTACTGACGTATTATTTACTGCAGTTGCTGAATTTTCAAATAGAAAAAAAGCAGGAGAAAAATTAAAAGTTAATGAAAGTATTGCTTAATAGATTTATAAGAGACCATAAGAAAGAATCTAACTTTTTATAGTCTCTTTTTTATTATTAGATTATAGTTTGGGAGCTTGTTTATAATTAAGCAATCTTATTAGTTAAATAATTTTTCTATTTTATTAGCAAACTATAATGTATATATTATCTTTTGCTTTTAAAAGGAGAATGGCTATGAGAGTAAGACTTGGATATGTGGCAATTTCTAATGTGTTAGGAAAAAAGATTACGAGCTCTAGTAATGTAACTTTTACTAATTATAATAAAATATTGTCTAGAGAAAAGAAGTTAGAGAAGTTGCAGCAGGTTGGATTGTCAAATTTAAAAGCTCTTGAAGAAATATTAAAATACAATATAAAAAATAATATACATTTTTATAGATTAACTTCTGCACTTATGCCTCTTGTAACTCATCCTGATGTAGGCTATTGGGGGCATAGGGAATTATTTAAAAAAGATTTTGAATATATAGGAAAGCTTCTTAAGGATTCAGATATGAGAGTAGATACTCATCCAGATGAGTTTAATGTTATTAATAGCAATAATCCAAAGGTAGTAGAAAATACCTTAAGCAATTTAACAAGACAAGTTGAATGGTTTGAAGATATGGATTATAAAGAAGGAAAGATGGTCCTTCATGTTGGAGGTGCTACTGGTGGAAAGGAGGCTGCCTTAGATAGGTTTATAAATAATTTTAGAAATTTCCCTCAAAAAATTAAGGAAAGATTAATTTTAGAGAATGATGATAAAACATATACAGCCAAAGAAACTTTAGATTTATGTAAAAGCTTAAATATACCAATGGTTTTAGATATTCATCATCATAACTGCAATAATAATGGAGAAAATATCGAAGATATGTTGGAAGATATATTAAATACTTGGAAAAATGAAAATCTTCCTCCTAAAATGCATTTTTCGTCGCCCAAAAATGAAAATTTAGAAGGAAGAGTAGACAGAAAACATGCAGATTTTATAAATTCTTATGATTTTATTTCTTTTATTGAAATTTTAAAGAAATTCCATAAAGATATAGATATTATGTTAGAATGTAAGGAAAAAGATGTGGCTTTATTTAAGCTAGTAGATGATATTAAGGAAATAAACTCTCAATACCACTGGGAAGATGAAACAACCTTAATTGTAGAATAAATTTATTTTAAGCTTTTTTCATAAAGAGGAATATATTTTAACTCTCCATTTACTCTAGTGCTTTCCATTAGAGAAACTTTATCTACTAATATAGGCAGTTTCTTTATTTTTACTTCCTTTAATAAAGTGTTAAAATCTTCTTTAAGAATTATTTCCCTCCCAAGGGTAATATGGGGAGTATATTTTCTTTCTTCTTTTCTTATGTTTATCTTTTCTAGTTCCCTTTCAATTTTGTCATAAAGCGAATATAGTTCCTCTTCTCTTTTTAATCCCATCCAAATTATTGACTTACTAGCTCTTGAAAATTTACCTATTTTATTAAAATATAATTTAAAATTATTATGATTTTCAACAGTTTCATCAATGGCTTTTTTTATCTTTTCAACTAATTCTAAATCAACTTCTCCAATAAACTTAAGGGTTAAATGAAAATTATCTTTAATTGTAAAATTCCCTTTTTCACTTTTCCTACTAATAAGATCTTGGATTTCCTTTAAGTAATTTTTAACTTCTTCTTGAAATTCTATTGCTATAAAAACTCTCAATTTAAATCAAACTCACTTTCTTTTATATTTAATTACTTACTTTTATTATAATTATTTTAGAATATTTTATTAAGAACTAGCTTTAATAATTAATTAAATATAAACTTTTTAACATTAATTACTGTTAGCATAAGTAAATATAATAAAAGTAGGTGAAAAATCTTATAAGTATTTTGAAAGGAGAAACTTAATGACTATTTCCTTCTCTGAATTTATTAGTCAGTTAGCTGATAAGCATGTCTTATTAATAACTGTTTTTCTTACTTTAGCTGTAATTTTAGTAAATGGCTGGACAGATGCACCTAATGCTATTGCTACCTGTGTTTCAACCAGAGCAATGAGGCCTGGTCCTGCTATATTAATGGCTGCAGTTTTTAATTTTCTAGGTGTTTTTATTATGACCTTAATTAATTCTAATGTAGCACAAACAATATATAATATGGTTGATTTTAGGGGGGATTCACATAATGCACTTGTTGCTTTATGTGCAGCTTTGTTTGCAATAGTTGTCTGGGCAACTGCTGCTTGGTATTTTGGAATTCCTACAAGTGAAAGTCATGCTTTAATTGCTGGTTTATCAGGAGCAGCTATTTCCCTTCAGGGTGGATTTAGAGGTATAAATGCAGAAGAATGGATTAAAGTAATTTATGGTCTTATACTATCTACTTTATTGGGTTTTTCTATGGGCTGGATTAGTGTAAAGATTGTGGAATTAATTTTTCAAGCTTTCGATAGAAGAAAAACTAATGAATTTTTCAAAGGTGCTCAAATTTTTGCAGCAGCAGCAATGGCTTTTATGCATGGAGCCCAAGATGGGCAAAAATTTATGGGAGTATTTATGCTTGGAATATTTTTATTAAATGGGCAAGTATCAGTTGAAAGTTTTATTATTCCAGTTTGGCTAATGCTTCTCTGTTCAGCAGTTATGGGGATAGGAACTTCTATAGGAGGCTATAAAATAATAAAAGCAGTTGGTATGGATATGGTTAAATTAAAACAATATCAGGGATTTTCTGCTGATCTAGCTGCAGCAGGATGTCTGTTTTTATCTTCATTAACAGGAATACCAGTAAGTACAACTCACACAAAAACTACATCTATTATGGGAGTAGGGGCTGCCAAGAGAATAAGCTCTGTTAATTGGTCTGTTGTAAGTGAAATGATTTGGACTTGGATTCTTACTTTTCCTGGCTGCGGTCTTATTGGTTATTTTATGGTAAAATTTTTTATTATAATTTTTTAAAAATCCTTTTTGCTAAATATACATAATTAATTGTATTTAGGAAAGTATAAAGTAAGAAGGAGGTTATGAAATGATAAGAAAGAAAAAAGTTTATGCATTAATTACAGCTGCACTAATGTCAACAGCTTTCTTTTTAGGGACTAGCATTAATATAAAGCCGGTTTCAGCCTGTGAAATTAAAGAATTTATTTCCTTAGATATTGAAAACAAAGTTGATGTATTAGAAGAAACATTAAAAGAATTAGTAAATGAAAAAATAATAACTAAAGAACAGGCTGATAAAATTCTTGAATATTTAAAAGGTAACTCAAAAGATAATAATCCAAATAATTCGAAAACAGAAAAATTATTTGATGAAATGATTAAAAATAATATAGTTACAGAAGAAGTAGCAGAGAAGATACGAGATAGAATGGGAGATAAGATTTTTATACATAAAAAAGATGAAATAAGTCAAAAACTTGATGAATTAATAAAAAACAATACAATTAATAAAGAGCAAAAGAAGAAATTTTTAGATAAGTTAGAAGAAGCACATAAGGAAAGAAAAGAAAATTTTAAAAAGTTAAAGGGAATGTCTGAAAAGGAAAGAAAAGAATATATTGAAAAAAATAATTTACATAATAAAGATATACTAGATGAATTAATTAAAGAAGGAGTTATAAATAAAGATCAGGCTGAAGCTATTAAAAAAATAATGCCAAGAAATAATAGAAAATGATAAGAATTTTAGTAAAAAGAAGGGCAGAATTGCTCTTCTTTTTTTGTTTTTATTTATGACATAGTAGTAAAAGTTATAGAGAAATCATATTGTTATAATAAGTGGTTAAAGGATGTAATTATGAGGGGAGCAAGGTAAAAAATCATGAGCCAAAAGGGAAAGGATTATTTCCAATCTTTAAGCGAGTTGATAAGATACTCAGTTAAAGCAGCAAATGTGCTTACAAATACTATAGAAAATTTTGAATTAAGACAGCTAGAGAATAATATAGAGTATATAAATACAATTACAAAGTTAGTAGATGAAAAAAAGCTATATATTTTTAATAAGTTAGATAAAGAGTTTATAACTCCAATTGAAAGAGAAGATATTATTCGGCTGGCCTTTGAAATTAACAATATTACTTATTCCATTAAGTACATTTTAGAAAGAATTTATGTGTTCAATATAAGTTATATAAAAAAAGAAGTTGAGGAATTTGCAGTTTTTATTTTTAACTATATAAATGAACTTAGGAAACTTGTTGAGGAATTGAAAAATTATAAAAAATCTAAAAAAATATATATGTTAATAAGAAAAATTAATGAGTTGAGGATGGAGGCGGATAGATATTATAAACTAGCAATGAGAAAACTCTTTAGCTATTCAAAGGATCCTCTTAAGTTAATCTTATGGAAAGATATTTATGATCTGCTTTATAAATGCTGTAATAATATAATTTTTGTAACTCATCTTGTTGAAAATATAATACTTAAAAACTCATAAATATTTTATTTGTAATAACAAGAAGCTTAGAAAGGACTAAGCTTCTTTTAAGATATTTTTAACTTCTAATATATTAGAAATTTCATAAGTGGGTTTTAGTTTAGTATCATTCTTTAGCTTTTCAGGATTAAACCAACAAGTATCTATACCAAAATTAATTCCACCTTGAATGTCTAATGTCAGGCTATCTCCAATAATAAGAACTTTTCTTTTATCAATTTCATTGAATTTCCTTAATGAATATTCAAAGATATAAGGATTCGGTTTTTGAAAGCCTGCTTCTTCAGAAATAATAATATCATCAAAGTATTTACTGATTGAAGACTTCTTGATCCTATTATTTTGTACACTGCTAAGTCCATTTGTAATAATAAGAAGCTTATAATTTTTGGACAAATCTTTTATAGGGGGCAAGCTTTCTTTGTATAAAAAAGAGGAACTAGATAGATATTTCATATATGTTTTTGCAAATTCATGTTCATCAAATTTTATATTTAATTTATCTGATAAAATTTTGAATCTTTTAATCTTTAATTCCTTTTGATTTATATTACCTTTTTCATATTCCTTCCAGATATTATTATTTATCCTTCTATACAATCTGCATCAAAGATTAGTATTTCATATTTCATAATTACTGCCTTCCTCCAAAGTTAGTATATTCATTATTTTACAACATAAAAAATTTAGAGGAAATAACAAATAAGTTGAAACAATGGATTAATAGGCTTTAACATATATTTATCAAAACTACCTAAAAATATTATAATTCCACCTAATATCCATAAATTATCCATTAGAACATGATCAATTCCTCTA
>NZ_JAHLPS010000009.1 GCF_018918055.1 Caproiciproducens sp. MSJ-32 | reverse complement strand
TAATTATATTAAAGCAAGATTACTGGCTATTTTCATTTATATATTGCTGGGTAAAATAGAAGCTTATTACATAATATTTTTGTCAATAGGATTTAAAATCCATTAATTAAACACTAGTGTCTATAATTATATGATAAAAGTCATCGCTTAAAATAGCAATGACTTTCATAAAATTTATTTAAATAAGTCAGTTGATAAATATCTTTCTCCTGTGTCTGGTAAAACAACAACTATATTCTTATCTTTATTTTCTTCTCTTTTTGCAAGGATTGTTGCAGCATGAATTGCAGCTCCAGCAGATATACCTACTAATAAACCTTCAGTTCTCGCTAAATCCTTTGAGGCTTGAAAAGCTTCTTCATTTTTTACAGTTATAATTTCATCTAAAATTTCTACATTTAAATTTTTAGGAATAAATCCAGCACCTATTCCTTGAATCTTATGAGGGCCGGCTTTTCCTGTTGAAATAACAGGTGAATCAGCAGGTTCTACTGCAACTATCTTTACATTAGGAATTCTAGATTTTAATACTTCACCTACTCCTGTTATAGTTCCGCCTGTGCCTACTCCAGCAACAAAAATATCTACCTTTCCATCAGTATCTCTAATGATTTCTTCTGCAGTAGTCTTTCTATGAACCTCTGGATTAGATGAGTTTTCAAATTGTTGAGGTATTATAGCATTTCCATATTGTTCTTTTAATTCTATTGCTTTTTCTATTGCTCCCTTCATTCCTTTTGCTCCCGGTGTTAAAACCAATTCAGCACCCAATGCCTTTAAAAGATTTCTTCTTTCTAAACTCATTGTATCAGGCATAGTTAAAATTACTTTATATCCCTTTGATGCACCAACCCATGCTAAGCCAATACCTGTATTTCCGCTAGTTGGTTCAATTATTACTGTATCTTTATTTATTAATCCTTTCTTTTCAGCATCTTCTATCATAGCAAGAGCGATTCTATCTTTAACACTTCCACCTGGATTAAAATACTCAAGTTTTACTATTAGATTTCCTGCAACACCCTTTTCTTTACTATAATTTTGTACTTCCAATAATGGAGTATTTCCTATTAATTCAAATAAACTTTTTGCAATTTTCATATTTTTTCCTCCTATTTCCTACTATTCCGATATGTTAATTATATTTCTATCATATACCATTTTAGCAATTTTGTTAATAGTTTTTTACTTATTTTTATTTTTTATTTTCATACTAATAATTCTGTATAATAATATTATTACAAAATTATATATTATTATTAATAATATAATAAAAAAATCTATTAGAATAACGATGTACTCTAATAGATTCATATACAATTATTTAATTAATTCTAAAGCCACTTCCATCATATCTGTAAAACTTTTTTGTCTTTCTTCAGGACTAGTTTCTATTCCTTTAAACACATGATCAGAAATTGTCAGAATTGATAGCGCTTCCACTTTGTATTTTGCTGCAAGAGTATACAATTCTGCTGTTTCCATTTCTAATGCTAAACAGCCATAATCAGCCCATATTTTTACTCCCATTCCTGTATCATCATAGAATAAATCTGAAGATAATACATTACCAACTTTTACATTAACACCTTTTTCCTTACATTTATTATAAGCCTCTAATAAAAGTTCAAAATTAGCAGTTGGAGCATAATCAAGATTATTAAACCTTCTTTTATTTATTCCTGAATTTGTAGAAGCACTTTGCGCTAAAACAATATCTCTTACATTAACATCATCATTTATAGATCCTGCAGAACCTATTCTTATTAATCTTTTTGCGCCATAAAATTGAATTAATTCATTTACATATATTGAATGTGAAGGTAATCCCATTCCAGTTCCTTGAACAGAAACCCTCTTTCCCTTATATGTTCCAGTAAATCCATACATACCTCTTACTTCATTGTAACATACAGGATTTTCTAAATAAGTTTCTGCTATAAATTTTGCTCTTAGGGGATCTCCAGGCAGCAATACTGTTTCCGCAATGGAACCTTCCTTAGCCATAATGTGTAAATGTTTTGCCATATTTTAACCTCCTCTTAATTAATTTTATTAAACTATGTATTATCATAGAATAATAAAATTTTCTTATGCATTAATTCTAAATATTCTGTTTTATCTATACAATTACATTTTACCTATAATCTTATAATTTTTCTACTTTTTTATTAGTTTTCTTATTTCTCCAATCATATAAATTGAACCTGCTGAAATAATTAAATCATTTTTTTCTGCTTTATCTTTTGCATAATTTATAGCTTCATCATAATTATCGAAGGAAATACAAGTCTTATTATATTTTTTCACTATCTTTTTTAGCTCTTCAGAATTTAAGGCTCTATTAGAATTAGGTGTTACTAGATATATCTCCTTAGGAAGATCAGAAATTATTTCTACCATTTTTTCAACCTCTTTATCTTTTAATATACCAAGAATAAAATAAATATTATTATATAAAAAATATTTTTCAATATTTTTTCTTAAGTATTTCATTCCTTCTACATTATGAGCTGCATCTATTATAAATTTTGGATCTTCATCTATTATCTCTAAGCGCCCATTCCAAGATACATTTTTTACCCCTTCAAACAATTTATTTTCTTCAATTTTTATATATCCTAAATCTTCTAACACTTCTATTACTCTTATTCCTAAAGTTAAATTTACAATTTGATGTTCTCCTAGAAGAGGAAGCATTAAATCATAATTTTTATTTTTTCCGCTAATCAAACATCTTTGGAATAATTTTTCTTGATTTAACAATTCTATAAATTTACCGTCTTTTATAGAAATAAGTTCTAATTTTGAATTTAATTTATGAGCTTGAGTTTTAATTACTTCAATTACTTCTTCATTTTGAGGAGCTGAAACTATATTTATATTTTTTTTAATTATCCCAGCTTTTTGATAAGCAATTTCTTTTATTGAATTTCCTAAAATATTTATATGATCCATACTAATTGAAGTTATTACTGAGATTATTGGTTTTATAACATTTGTTGAATCCATTCTTCCACCTAATCCAACTTCAATTATTCCAAAATCTACTTTTTGTCTATACAAATATAAAAACATAATACAGGTTAAGACTTCAAATTCTGTTGGATGCCCATAACCCTCTTCCACAACTTTCTTTACAAAAGGTCTAATTTCCTTAAAAAAACTAACTAAATCTTCTTCTTTTATGTTAACATTATTTATTCTTATGCTTTCTTCCATACTTTCTAGATATGGAGAATTAAAAAATCCAACTTTATAACCATGCTCCATAAGAATATTTCCTATAATAACTGAAGTAGAACCCTTTCCATTAGTTCCAGCTATATGAATAAATTTAATTTTTTTATGGGGCTTACCTAAAAGCTCTAATAATCTTTCTGTTCTCTCCAATCCATAATTTACTCCAAATTCTCTAAGCTTCTTAATATATTCCAATGTATCCTTATCTTTCATCTTTACTAACTCCTTTTTTTAATTCCTTACATATATGCTTTAAAAATATCTCCATAGTATTATTTATTCCAAGAAAGCTTAGCATTCTGCTGCCGACAGCATCTTCAAATTCATTAAATAATATTTCTCCATTTTTTACAAGAAGAAAATCAATTCCACCATAATCAATTTCAATCTCTTTTAAAATTTTATCTATAATTTCTTTATCTTTTTTTGAATAAATATATTTTCTTACTTCTCCACCCTTTGAAAAATTAGAAAGAAAATTATTCTCTTTCGGTATTCTTATAACAGAATTTATTATTTTATTATTTATTATGTAAAACCTAATATCGCCTAAATAATCTTCAATATATTCCTGATAAACATTTTCTTTAAATAAGATTTCATCATCTTTGCTTAAAAATTTTATATTATTACCACCATGACCATTCTTTGGCTTTACAATAATTTTCTTATCATAATCAATATCTCTTTTTTCTTTATATACCCTTGGATAAGTAATTTTTAAGTTATCTATAAAATTATAAGCCTTTATTTTATCATTTCCTAAGATGCAAAATTTGCTCTTATTAAATACCCTAATATTTAAACTTTCTAACTTTTCACTTACTTCATAGTTTCTAGAACGATTTATTGCAAACAAATATTTTTCTTTTATATAATCATAATTTAAATGATTTAATACAACTAATTCAATATTTAAATCAAAATTTTTAGCTTCTTTAATCATCCACTGAATATAAGCCTTATTTCTTTCTAAATCTAATTTATCATAAATTAAAATTCCTTTAATCATTTAATTCACCTATTATATATTTTAAAATTTCTCTACCGAAGCTTTTTCCCCATAACCTTTCAAAACTCAAAAAATTCAAATTAGAATTTACCTCACATAATAAAGGTTTATCATCTTCTCCAAAGAGCAAATCTACTCCTGAAAAATCAAGCCCCAGCGCCTTATGGGCCATTAAAGCTAACTCTTCCTGTTCTTGAGTTAAATTTATTATCTCCCCTTCTCCCCCTTGAGT
The DNA here is from genome assembly GCF_018918055.1 of Caproiciproducens sp. MSJ-32. Classification (GTDB taxonomy): domain Bacteria; phylum Bacillota; class Clostridia; order Clostridiales; family Clostridiaceae; genus Clostridium. The sequence goes on along the minus strand of NZ_JAHLPS010000009.1, from coordinate 10,279 downwards.
AATATTTGCCCTAAAATCTCCCTTACTTTTTCTAAGCATTGCTCCAATTACTTTATTTCCAATTATATTTACTCTTATATCCTTGCCAAAACTTGTCTCTATCTTTTCCTGAATTATAAATCTTACATTTCTTTTATTAAGTTCTTTTATCTTATTAACAAAAGCTTCTTTACTTTCAATCAAATAAACCTGCATTCCAAAAGATCCCTTTGCTTCCTTTATAACTACTTTATTATTAAATGTATTAAAAACTTTAATTAAGTAATCTTCATTAATATTATCAGAATTAAAAATCATTGGAGAAATAACAGTTTTAGGCATACTTATATTTCTATTACTTAATATTAAATGCATAAGGCATTTATCATCACAATAATCTATTGCACTACTTGAATTAAATAATCTATAGCCCATATTTTCTAAATGCTTTGCTAAAAAAATATCTTTGTCCCAAAATATAATAAATTCTGGTTTATTAACTTTTTTTAAAAATATTAACTCAGGTTTTCCTTCATTATTATATACTGGTATTAATTCAGTATTTTTTATTTTTTCAATTTCTATATCTAATTTTTTTCCTTCAATAACAAAGGAATCAACTAAATCTTCTATCTTCTTTATATCCAAAGTTCCACTATATATTATCCAAGCTTTCATATTATCACTTCTTTCTTTATTAAAAATACTATTTTAAGAATTTTTACATAATCAATTATATGTTAAATTATTCTATATTGCATTAATTCTATTTAATTTAAACAGCTTATTTCTTTTTTACATAATAAGAATTATAATTTAAAAATAGATAATATATAATTGGAGGGAAACATGAAAGATTTAATAGATGCATTAAAACTTAATTTATATGAATGCGAACTCTTTGATATTGATGAAGGAAAACTATTGTCTTTAAAAAACTATGATTATTTTATAAAAAATAAATTCTATTTTTTCTTAATTAATAAGCTTCATTATTATGAAGAAGAAAAATGATTAAGGAATTAGCTTACTGTCACTATTTAATCTCCTACTTTTTATTTATAATTTTAACCCCTTTAGAATATGAATGCTTATCCTTTTATCATATAAAAAAAGCTGTTGAATTAGATAATAATATACATTATAAAGAATGGTACTTAATCTTTTCTACTCTTCCTATCCCATATATAAAAACTTGTGATGCAATAAAAATAGCAGAAGAAGTAATAAAAAATAATAGTGAGAGCAATATTGCTAAAGTCATATTATCAATGTATTAATCAAACAAATTCTATCAATAACGGAAAAATACTTTGTCAAATATATCAATGTAAATTATTAATTCTATTAAAGTTTAAAAAGATGTTTTTAGAACATCTTTTTTTTTAAAGAAAAAAACATAACAACCTACCTAGGCAATAAAAGTTGTTAGTTACTATTTTTGTTATTACTTCTACTATATGCTTCAATTACTAGTCATCTCATATTGGGTAATCCCCCTATCTATGTTATTATAACTTCATCAGATGAATAAAAAAATTCTGAGGAGGAATTAACACATGATTAAATTAAAATTAATGTCACTTTTATTATCAGGATGTTTATCAACAGGTATTGGATCAGGAACTTTACCTTCCAGCCTTAACAATATAAAAATAGCAGATCAGATAAAAATTATTCAACAAATTTGCAATACAGGAAATGAAAATACACCAATAGTTGTTGAAGATGAAAATAAGCCGACAGATGAAAATATTACTGAAAACAACAGCGGCAACACTTCTAAGGAAGATTCAAATAAAGAAGATAATACTTCAAAGGACAATAATGAGACAAGCAATGAAGCTCCTGTAAAGGAAGAAGAAAAGAAAGAAGATAATGCTAAAGAAGAAACACCAGCAGCTCCTGAAGAAACAACAACAGGTAATGAAAATAATAATCCTGGAGACACTACTCAAAAGGAAGCTTCTGATAAATTTATAGCAGAAATCGAACAAGCTATCTTTGCTAGAGTTAACAAGGAAAGAGCTGCAGCAGGACTTCCATCATTACAATACAATGATACAATGGAATACTATGCAAGATTAAAATCACAAGATATGGGTGATAGAAGGTACTTTGATCATAGAAACCCAGAAGGTAAATTAATAACAGCACAAATGCAGGCTGACGGGGTAACTTATAGATCATGGGGAGAAAATATAGCATATATTTCAGGAATGTCAGGCAATACTCAATTAGCAACAAAATTTATGGACAACTGGATGAATTCATCAGGCCATAGGGCTAACATATTATCAACTAACTTTAGCAGCATAGGAGTTGGTGTTTACAAGGTAGGAAACACTTACTATGCAACCCAAGAATTCTACAGATAAAACAGTGTGGAGTTTGGAGTTTAGGGGATAAATAAAAATATCAGTCTCACAATTTCATTGTGAGACTGATATTTTTATTTCATAATTCAGCTATTCTTAATTATTCCTAGTTTAAAATCTATTAACTGAATACAGTTATTTTAAACTTTCAATTCTAACTAAAACTGCATCAAGCATTTCTTTATATTTTGCTCTCTTTTCTTTTTCAGAATTTATTACTGCTTCAGGTGCCTTTGCTAAGAAACCTTGATTTGATAATTTTTTATCTATTCTTTCAACTTCTCCTTCTAGCTTTTTCTTTTCTTTATTTAATCTTTCAAGTTCCTTTTCCCTATCAACTAAATCAAGAAGCGACATAAATAATTCTCCAGCTTTAATTACAAGTGATACAGCATTTTCTGGAACATTAGCTTTATCTTGAATAAATTCTACTTCTGAAGCGTATCCTAATTTTTCAATATAATGTACTCCATAATTGAAAGCATCTCTTGCTTCATCATTAATATAAGCAATAACCTTAGCTTTTCTTGATGGTGGAACATTCATTTCAGCTCTTACATTTCTAAGACCTTTTATAGCTTCAATAATAAAACCCATATCCCTTTCAGCTTTAGGATTATTAAATGCTTCTTTATATTCCGGCCATTCTGATATAACTATTGTTTCACCCTTAGTTAAAGTAGTGTATATTTCTTCTGTTATAAAAGGCATTGCTGGATGAAGAAGCTTTAGCCCTATTGTTAGTACTTTATAAAGAACATTATAAACCATTCCCTTAGCCTTTTCATCATCACTATATAAAGTTCCCTTAGATAATTCTATATACCAGTCACAGAATTCTGTCCACATAAAATCATAAACTTTTTGAAGAGCAATACCAAGTTCATATTTTTCCATATTTTCAGTTACTTCTTTTACTAAAGAGTTTACCCTAGATAATATCCACTTATCTGCTAAACTATAATCCATGCAGTCCTTATATTTATTCATTAGTTCTTCATCAAGATTCATCATAACATATCTTGATGCATTCCAAATCTTATTTGCAAAGTTTCTTGCAGCTTCAACCCTTTCTGGAATATATCTAATATCACTTCCTGGTGAGTTTCCTGTAACTAACATAAATCTTAAAGCATCTGCACCATATTCTTCTATTACTTCAAGAGGATCAACACCATTACCTAAAGATTTACTCATTTTTCTTCCTTGAGCATCTCTTATAATTCCATGAATTAATACAGTATCAAAAGGTGTTTCTCCCATACAGTAAAGACCTTGGAATATCATTCTTGCTACCCAGAAGAATATAATATCATAACCTGTAACTAATACATTTGTTGGATAGAAGTATTCTAAGTCTTCAGTTTTATTTGGCCATCCTAATGTTGAAAATGGCCATAATGCAGATGAGAACCATGTATCTAATACATCTTCATCTTGCTTTAAATGAGATGATCCACACTTCGGACATACATCTGGTGCTTCAGTTCTAACTATTACTTCATTACAATCTAAGCAGTACCAAACTGGAATTCTATGTCCCCACCATAATTGTCTTGAAATGCACCAGTCTTGTATATTTTCCATCCAATTATAATAAATCTTATCAAATCTTTCTGGAACAAACTTAGTCTTATTAGTTCTAACAGCTTCTATAGCTGGTTTTGCTAAAGATTCCATTTTTACATACCATTGCTTTGATATTATTGGCTCAATTACTGTATTACATCTATCATGAGTTCCAACATTATGAGTATGAGCTTTAACCTTAACCAATAAGCCTAATTCTTCAAGATCTTTTACTATTTGCTTTCTTGCTTCATATCTATCTAAGCCTTGATATTTTCCTCCAAGTTCATTGATTACCCCATGATCGTCCATAACTCTTATTCGAGGAAGATTATGTCTTAATCCTACTTGGAAGTCATTCGGATCATGAGCAGGTGTTATCTTAACAGCTCCTGTACCAAATTCTATATCAACATAATCATCAGCAACTATTGGAATTTCCCTATCTGTTAATGGAAGCTTAAGAGTTTTTCCTATTAAACCCTTATATCTTTCATCCTCTGGATTTACAGCTACAGCTGTATCTCCAAGTAGAGTTTCTGGTCTTGTAGTAGCAATTTCTAAATAGCCAGTTCCATCAGCTAATGGATAGTTTATATGCCAGAAAAATCCTTCTTGTTCTTCATATTCAATTTCTGCATCAGATAATGCTGTTGAACATTTTGGACACCAATTGGTAATTCTATCTCCTTGATAAATTAATCCATCATTATATAACTTAACAAAAACTGTTCTAACTGCTTTATTTAAATTTTCATCCATGGTAAATGCTTCCCTTGTAAAATCACAAGAAACACCCATTTTTTTAAGCTGATTCCTTATAGTTCCTCTATATTCATCAGCCCACTCCCATACTTTTTCAAGGAAAGCTTCCCTTCCCATTTCTTTCTTTACAAGGCCTTGCTTTAATAATTCATTTTCTACTTTAACTTCAGTTGCTATAGATGCGTGATCTTCACCAGGAAGCCATAAAGTAGAATATCCTTGCATTCTCTTAAATCTTATAAGCATGTCTTGAAGGGTATTATCAAGAGCATGACCTAAGTGAAGCTTTCCTGTAATATTTGGCGGAGGCATCACTATTGAAAATGGCTTTTTATTTTTATCTATTTTCGGTGTAAAATACTTTTTCTCTTCCCATTCCTTATAAATTCTTTCTTCAAAGGATTTAGGATCGTAAGTTGTTGCAATATTTTTCTTATCCGACATTTTTTTCCTCCTTAAAATCTATCTTTTGAAAATAAAAAAAGCCTTCATCACAAAAGGACGAAGACTCGCGGTACCACCTTTTTTCCTACTAAAAAATTAATAGGCTCTTATATATTTAACGGTTAGGATAACCGTCTTTACTTACTAAAATTTCAGTAAAGATGCTCCAAAGCTACCTTCAGGATATTCCGTATAGAAGGCTTTCAGCTTATAGCCTTCCTCTCTTTGATACTTCCTATTCCCTACTCCTCTTTATCATCGCTCAAATATTTAATTATTTCTAATATTAATATATAATATTTTTATTGTCAATATTGCCTGACAAAATTATTACTCTATCCAATTTATTTTCTTTATAACTTCTTTAACGTACTCTTCGCACATATTTGGATTAATAGTATTTTCATTTGTTATAGTTATTATTGACATTGCTATGGCATGTTTGACTGTATCTTGAATAGATAAATTATTTATGTAACCGTAGCCTACACCTGCCACAAAAGCATCACCAGCTCCAGTAACATTTTTCACATTTACCTCATCTGTTCCAATTTTGCCTTCCTCAGTGCTTGTCTTATAATAAATTCCTTCAGAATCCAAACTTATAAATACATTTTTTACTCCTAAAGATAAGAAGAAATCTGCTGCTTTTTTTAAATCTTCGTAACTTTCAATTTTAAACCCACATAAAGCTTCTGTTTCTATCCTATTGGGTTTTATTGTATGAAAATACTTAATTAAATGTTTAATTTTTTCAGCCTTAGTTGCTGAAACCGGATCCAAAATAAATTTTGTTTTGACACTAAAATTTATCAATAAATACTCTAATAATTTAGGATTATCAGAATCCACTATTACATATTCAGCATTTTTAATAATCTCTGCTTTTGAATCAATAAAGGAAGTTTCCATCTTATTTAAACTTTCCATATCAACAATAGCTGATTCCATTTCTCCATTTTCATTTAAAATAGCCATATAAGTTGGTGTACATTCATCTTTTAAGATTAATGAATGCTCCATACTATAACCTATTTCCTTGGAATTTTCTAAAATTTGCTTTCCATTACTATCTCCACCTAAAATTGAGATAAACTCAGTTTTTACATTTACTCTTGCTAAATTTTCTGCGATATTTCTACAAACTCCACCTAAAGATATCTTTATACTACCAGGTATTGAATCTCTACCATGATAAGGCTTTTTGCTAAAGCCAATAATATCTACTATTGATGCTCCTAAAACCAATATATAGGGACTATTATTACACATATTCTCTCTCCTAATTTATATACTCAAAAAACAAAACATATCAATATTATATTAAAAAAAACTTAAAAAATAAAGATATTTTGCAAACATTGTCGAATTATATAACAATCTTCTTTGAATATAATCTAACTCCAAGGTTAAGAATTATAATGCCAGCTTTACATTATTAGGAGGTTTCTATGAACAACTTTATTGAAGGTAACAATTTTTATAATAATAAAGAATATGAAAAAGCTATCGCTTCCTATAAAAGAGCTATTGAAAATGGTGAAAGTACTACTTGTGCTAACTATAATTTAGGAGTTTGTTATATTAAGTTAAAAGAATATGATAGAGCTATACCTTATTTTAAAAAGGCTATAAGTATGCAAAAGGAGAGCAAGTATTTCTTTAATTTGGCTTATTGTTATGCTATGAAAAATGAAATAAAAAAGGCTTTAATTAACTTTAATGTAGCTTGGGCATTAGACAATACAGACGAAGATTGTAAAAAAGCAATTGAAATAATTGCAAAAAAGAACAAAAAAGCACAATAAAAAAAGATTGCAAAGCAATCTTTTTTTAGTTTGGAATGTAAAGTCTTTAATTTAGAATTATTGCAGATTTCAGCCATCCGTAAATCATCATTAACTAAAAACAACAAACTACCTAAAACTCTCCTGCAATTTCCCCATTTAAATGGTCTTTATTAAAGTCTGAATTATCAAAATAGTCCCCAGCCATATAAAAGGTTGAGTCAATATTTATCCAAACTCCTTCATCTTCAAGATAAACCTGATTCCATGCATGAGGCCCAAAATTCACGCCATCATATGCTTCTCCTGTAATTATTCTACTCCTTAAATTTGTTGCTCTAGCCATGGCGGTAAATAAACAAGCATAGTCAAAACATATTCCCCTTCTTGTATTAAAAGCTTCTATTGCTCCACTATTGCTTACTCCTTCTTCACTAAGAACCTTCTTTGCTTTATCAAAATCATAGGATATATTTGAACCAATCCATGCATAAATTCTTCTGGCTTTCTCCCTATCATTTTCAGCTCCCTTTATTATTTCCTCAGCTTTTAAATCTATTTGATCACTAGATTTTACTCCTTCTTCTAAAGTCACCCCATTATAATAAACTATTACATTAGGGTTTTTGGGAAGATATTCCTTAAAATCATCATAAGACAATACAGGCTTATTTACTAAAATAATATTTTCTAAAGAATTGTAGCCATTAATATTATTAAAAATCTCAATTTTATTATTTGAACCTAATGTAATATTATAGGTACTTACAGTTATAAACATCATCAAAATAATTACTAGTCCTTTTAGGAAACCAAAAAAACTCGAAAAAATTATTATTCCAAATTTTCTAGCCCTTTTATTTTCATAAGGAGTAAAAATAATGTTATTAATAACTTTTAAAGCAAAATATATAATATTTTGAATAAATATAAATATTATACCAAGTATTACTACTTTAAATAATATATTATTCAATCCATTTGTACTAACATATGCACTTAAACTTTGTAAAGCAAATAAATATATTTTCTCTAAATTTAGTATTAATATAAAAAAGGCTAAGAATATTGAAAAATAATAATATAACTTGTTTAATGAATCTCTAATGCTTTTTTCTTCTAAAGAAGACTTTACGCTTGATATTATTGAAAATAATATAATTACTCCACAAAGAAAGTAAGAAACATATTCCTGCATTTAGGCCTCTCCTTTTTATTAATAGAAATCATCCTGATTTAGCAGCTTTTTAGTAACTTTTACAGCAATATCATAACTATATCCTTTTGTTACTAAAAACCTATATAACTTTTGAGACAATTTATATTTATCCTTTTCTCTCTTCACTAAAAGATTATATTTTTTATTAGCTAAATTATATGCTATCTCTTCTTCTTTAGCACTATCAAGTTTTGATATTATCTCTTCTATTATATTATTACTCAAACCCTTTCTTAATAAATCATGCTTAATTTTATTTTTACCTTGGGTTTTCGATTTGTCATTTATATACATTTTAGCATAATTTTTATCATCTAAAAAATTATATTCTTTTAGAAAGCTAATAGTTCTATTAACTGTTTCCAAATCAAAATCTTTTTTTAATAATTTTTCCATAATTTCCTTTTCTGTTTTATAAGCTTTCTCAATAATTTTTAAAGCTGTACTTTTACATTTTAAATAATCATCTTCCTTAGCTGCTTTTTTAATTTTATCTACATCTACCTTTTCGTTAAGTTTAATTCCTTCCTTAATTAATACTTCTCTACTCAAAGAAAAAGCATATTCATAATCTATATAAATGTTCACTCTGTCTTTATTTTTCTTTTGTTCTTCAATATTAGTAATAATATTCAAGCTATTTCACCAGCCTTTAAAAATTGAGTTTAAGATTTTAATATATGAATTGTAGGGTTATTTAAAACTATATTAGCGGCCTCTCTAATCTTATTAGTATCCAACTTATCAAGCTTCTCCATATCTTTTTCAAATTCAAATAAATCCTCCTTATCTAAAGCTTGATGAAGCATATAATTACAAAGTTCCGAAGGATCTTCTAAAGTTGATAATACGGCAGTTCTATGAATCTTTTTCATAAGAGTTAAATCTCTTTCACCAAATTCTAAACTTCCTTTTTTAACTGATAAAATAGTCTTATCAATTACTTTAATTGCGGCTTCAAGATCCTTTTTAGAAACAGCAGTATATATATATAAAGTTTTAACACTATTTGTCATATTTAAACTTGTATATATATCATAGGCTAGTCCCCTTTTTTCTCTAAGCTCTCTAAATAAAAGAGAATTTGAACTTTCTCCTAATCTGTGATTCAAAATTTTAAGAGGCAATTCTAATTCTTTCTTTAAATCATTAAAAGTATATAGATAAACAATAGTATTTTGCTCTATATTAGTTTTTGTAGTTGTAAATATTTTTTCAATATTTTTTTCTTTTATTATATCTTTTACAGCTAAATCTTTCTTCTTCCAATTAAAAAAATATTTTTTTATTTCTTTCAATGCCTCTTCATGATTATAAGAAGAAACCATAGCAATAACTGTATTATTTGGAATATAGTACTTTTTATAAAATTTGACTAAATCTTCCCTTTTGTATTTTATAATATTTTCTTCTAATCCTGCTACATCATATTTAAGAGGACTTTTTGCAAAAGCACATTCATTTACTCTTCGAAAACTAAAATCCTCTATATCATCTTTACTGCTTCTTATTTCTGATAAAATAACTCCTCTTTCTTTCTCTATTTCTTTATTATTAAAGGAAGAATTAATAAACATATCTCCTAAAATATTTAAAGCATTTGGAATTTCTTCTTCTAAACAGCTTATTGTATATACTGTAGCAGCATAATCTGTATAAGCATTATACTCACCTCCAAGAAACTCCAACTCATCATTTAATTCTTCATATTCTCTATTTATTGTTCCTTTAAAAAGCATATGTTCAATAAAATGGGCTATTCCCTTTTCATTTATATCTTCATATAAGGAACCAACTTTTACTCCTACATTTATTGCAGCAATTTTTGTATCCTTCTTAATTGTAAGAACTTCAAGACCATTTTCTAAAAAATGTCTTTGTATATCAAAGTTTAATTTAAACATATTTATATCACCTATATCTACCTTCTAGTATTTTGTCTATATATTATATACTATTATAAATAATTAATCTTTACCAGAGTAGATTTGACACTTATAATAATTATAAAAGAAAGGATTGTGTAAAGTAAATATGAAAAAATAGCGTAGCTACATGTATAATTACACAATATTGTTCAGTTTTTCTTTAAAATTTAAAAAAATTGATTTAGAAAGCTTGTTTTAAACAAAAAATGG
>NZ_JAHLPS010000124.1 GCF_018918055.1 Caproiciproducens sp. MSJ-32 | reverse complement strand
TCTATATATAAGTAGCAACCTATAGATTATAACTATATTTATAGCTTTTAAAAAATAGTATAATATACTTATAAACTAAAAATTGGAGGGATTTTTTACTTGCCTTTAAAGTAAATTTTAGTATTTAAGATTGTATATTAATTATTTTAATATAAATATTAAAATAATTAATATTTATATTGACATTTTTGAAAAATAATACTATTATAATATTAAAGAAATAAATTATGAAATTAAATTTATTTTATTTACTTATTATACTTTAATATATTGAATCCTTTTATTCAATTTTTCATAGGAGGAATTTCATTGAAAGAAAAAATTGGAAATATATTAAAAAAATTAAATAAAGGAGAAATTACTACTAATGAAGCTTTAGATCAAATTAAAAATGTCCATGAAAATCTAAAACTTCCAAAAAGAAAAGCTTCTAAAATAAAAATTTACATTACAGATGAAGATAAGAATATTAAATTACCAGCAATTCCATTTTGGCTATTAGATTTGTTTATCAGTCTGGGACTTGGATTAGGATCCATTGCACTAAAATTTGTTAATGATATTGATGAAGAAACAAAATCTATATTGGAATCTATCAATAGTGAAGACCTAAGAAAAATATTTAATGAATTAAAAAAATATGGACCTTTTGATATGGTAGATATAGAAGATGGAGATAGTACTAAGATTAAAATAAGTGTATTGTAAAGGATGATAAATTATGAAAAGAGAAGTATTAGGAAGATGTCCTGTATGTGGGAATGAATTAGAAGTGACTAGTTTAAGTTGTAATAATTGCTACACTAAAATAGAAGGTCACTTTTCCATTTGTAAATTTTGTAAGCTGACAGATGAACAAAAAAAATTCGTTGAGGTATTCATTAAAAATAGGGGAAATATTAAAGAAATTGAAAAGGAGTTGGGAATATCCTATCCCACTGTTAGAAACAAGTTAGAAGATGTAATATCTGCTCTAGGTTACAGCCCAAAATATACTGAATCTGAGGTAGATAGAAAGGAAATATTAGAAAGATTGAGTAAAGGAGAAATTACCTCTGAGGAAGCTATAAAACTTCTCAAAGGGGAATAATTCATAATTCTAATGGAGCTATAGAAATAGAAAATATTAATAAAGAATATTATTTTGATTTAGAAACTTCCAGTGGAAATATATATTTAGAGATACCTAATTTGATATATAAAGTCAATGAACAAAAAAATAAAGTTATAGCCCATAGTAAAAATTTTAATGAGGAATTAGATCACTTTAAATTTACTGCGTCTACTTCCAATGGGTCAATAAAAGTATGGAAGGAGGATTAATATGGAAAACAATTTAAAGGAAGAAAAACTACAAATTTTAAAGATGATTGAAGAAAGAAAAATTACTCCTGAAGAAGGTATTAATTTATTAGATGCTTTAGAAAATGTTGAAGAAACTTATGTAGATAACAAACAAGCAAAATGGCTTAAAATAAAAGTTTTTGATCCTGATGATAATACCAAAATCAATGTCACCATACCAATAGCTTTAATAGATGTAGGCATGAAAATGGCAGGAAAATTTGGTCCAGCCTTTGTTCCAGAATTAAAAGAAGCTGATATTAACGAAAATGATTTAAAAGAATTATTTGAAGCTATTAAAAATGGGGCAATGGGTAAACTTGTAGACATAGAATCAGAAGATGGAGAAAAAGTTGAGATAGTAGTAGAATAATCCCAAGTACTTGGGATTATTCTACTATAGCTTCTATTAAATATAAACTTTGTTGCTAAATATTATAAATATCTGCTCTTTTAAATAATTAAACACAAATGAATCAGATATAGCTTTTCCTATAAAAGATTTAGGAAAAATAAAAGCTACTGGATATAATATTAAGTTTAATAGGTATATAATAAAAAGTCCCTTAACTAATCCAAATAATATACCTCCTACTTTATTTAATTGTTTAAGTACTGGTACTTTAAAAATATTAGAGAAAAGTTTCATAATTAAGTTTAATAATTTATTAGATACCCAAAATACCAATCCTATGGCAAAAAATGTGATAATTATTTTTACCAATCCTTTTGAAATCAAATCAGGAATAAATCCTGAATCTTGTTTATTTTTAGTGTAAAATAATATATTAAGTATAAACTCAACTATAGTATTAAATATATTATATATTTTAGGTTTATCAATTATATACTCATATATAAGAGGGTAATATTGTTTAGTTATAATAACAGATATTATAATCTTCAATATACTAAATATAGACACTATAAGTCCTAATTTAAAACCATTTATCATTGAAAATATCAATATTATAATCATTGTTATATCTATCCAGTTCATAAAAATCACCATATCCTATGCTTTTTTCTCAAATTTCATCAGCTCTATTTTATCTTCATGAATTAATATTAACTTATCCAATTCTTCTATTATTTTCAGTATAGGCTCTTCGCTTTTATATTTAAATAATTCTTCTTCTTTTTTTAGTCCTAATATATATTCATCACCATAAACAATTAAGTATCCATTAAAAGGTAATATCTTCTTATACTCTTCAGTAAAAGAAGTTTTCTCTTGAATTTCCCCATCTGTAGATATAGTTTCTAGAGTATTACCATAAAGGATATATATTTTTGAACCATCAACATATATATCCTTTATTAATTGAAACTCCTTCTCCCATAATATTTCCTTTCCTTTTAACATATACAAAGAGCCATCTGTCATTATTAATACTTTATCTTTATCTATAAAATTTGTATACAGTATCATTTCATCTTTAATTTCTTTTTCTAATAAAAGTTCATTTCCTTTTTTAAATACCTGTACTTCCGATGTTATTTCATTTTTATCTAATTTTAAACTAGATATTATATATGTAAAATTATCTTCGTTTATATCATAGGTCAATATATTTTTGTCCCCAATAAGAACTTCATCTATTGTATTACCTTCCATATCTAATGTACTTATTCCTTCTTTATTTCCTTTTATAATATGAACTAGAACATTTTTATCCTTTTCTACTATATTCATAATAGGAGTCTCTAAATCTACCCTATGGGCAGTTTCTCCATTAGTGTCTAAAAAATGAATTATTCCAGACGGTTTTTCAAATACATAGATATATTTTTCTCCAACAGATATTCCTGTATTATCAAATATAAAGTCTCTTTCCCATTGTTTATTACCATCAAAATCCAATTTAGTAAGTTTATTATCTTCCCAAAGAACTATACTTTCTCCATGGATAAATACCTTTTCTATACCCTCTCCTATAGGTATAGATTTTTCTATTGTTGGTTCTAGATTAGCAAACAAATTACCATTTATAAATTGAATAAATTTCATCTGATTTTCTTCATTTAAAAAAAACAATATAATTACTAGTAAAAGTATAATAAATATCTTAAATCCAATATGAGTTTTTCCTTCCTGCTTTTTCTCCGCCATATCACATCACCCTTGTTATAATTCTATACCTTTTTAATAATTCCTTCTAGTTTTTGTTGTAGATATTTTTATATCTGATATAATTAATGTATCGATACATTAAATGGAGGTTATAAATATGTTAATCAATAAAAATCTAAGCACTCCATTATATATACAACTTTATAATAATATCAAAGATATGATAGAAAAGAAAGAAATAAAAGAAGGAGAAAAATTACCTTCTATAAGAAATTTAGCAAAAAAATTAGAAGTTAATAACATAACAATTGTAAACGCCTATAAATTGCTAGAACAAGAAGGCTATATATATTCTGTTAAAGGCAGTGGAACTTATGTAAGAAGCCCTAATTATAATCTAAATGTTTCTTATATGGAAGACGAAAATATGGAACTAATGACAGGGGGAATTCTACCTATTTCTAAAGATAGCATTAATCTGGCTACTGTATCTCCAACTCCTGAAATGTTTCCTATTGCCCAATTTAAACAATCGTTGATTGAAGTTTTAGACAGAGATAAAGGAAATGCCTTTTTATATCCAGAAATAACAGGATATGAACCTTTTAAAGAATCTATTTGCAATTTCTTAAGTAAAAATTACAATATAAATGTGCCAAAAGACCAAATTTTAGTAATATCTGGTGGACAGCAAGGAATAGATATAATAACTAAAGCTTTAATTTCTCCAGGAGATACTGTATTAGTAGAAAACCCAACTTATTCTGGAGCTATAGCTGCTTTTCAATCCAGAGGTGCTAAAATAATTGGTATTCCTATGAAAAAAGATGGAATGGATTTAGAAATTTTAAATAGGTATATCCAAAGATATAGTCCAAAATTCATATATATGATGACTAACTATCAAAGTCCTACAACCTATTCCTATAGTGAAGATAAAAAAAGAGAATTAATAAATTTAAGTAAAAAATATAACATATATATTATAGAAGATGATTTCTTAACAGATCTAAATTATGATGAGAATATAAAGTTACCATTAAAATCAATAGATCATACGGATAATGTCATATATATTAAAAGTTTTTCTAAAATATTTATGCCAGGGATAAGGATGGGCTTTATGACCGTTCCAGAAAAATTATTTAAAGATATTATAAAAGCTAAACATACAACAGATGTTTCTTCCTCTGGATTTTTACAGAGAGCTTTTGATCTATTTTTAAGAAAAGGATACTGGAAAAAACATATAGATACTGTAAAAAAAGTTTATAAGAATAAGTATAATACTATGATACAAGAATTAGATAAACTTAAAAAATATGATATTTCATTTGTCAAACCCAACGGGGGACTTAGTATCTGGGTAAAACTACCAGAAAACATAGATTGTGTTGAATTATATAATGAATGTAAAGAAAACAATGTAGCTATAGTTCCTGGTAAAATATTTTTTATAAATGACAGTATATATTCTAATTATATACGCTTAAGTTTTGGTGCAGTATCCAATGAAGAAATAGTTGAAGGAATTAGAATCATAGAAAAAAACATTAAAAAACTATATAAATCTGAAGATAATAAGTATTTACCTTTCGTATAAAAAGACTGCAAAAGGGACAGTTCTTTTTGCAGTCCATTTTTTCCCAGTTTTTATAGGAATTATTGTATATTTTTTATACTTTCTAAAAAATCCATTACTATTGATATAAACTCTTCTGGTTTTTCATACATTGAAGCATGACCAGCTCTTTTAATTATTATCCATTTAGAGCCTTCTATCTCTTCGTGAATAAGCTTTTGATATCCTATAGGTGTGATAATATCAAATTCAGAACTTATTATTAATGTTGGGCTTTTAATATTTTTAAGTTCATCATATACATTAAAGTTTCTTGCACTTTCTATACCCCTCTTAAATCTTTGATACCATTCTTCATTTAACATTTTTTCAAAAGTCTTTCCCTTTGCTTTAATTTCTTCATAATTTTTTTCATAATAATGATAGGAATATATATAGGGCATAATTAGAGTAGAAAAAATTTCACCGTCCAAAGTTGAAGCTCCATAAATCCAACCTCTTCCTATATCTCTCATGATATTAGTAGTATAACTATCTGTATTGGAGAGTATTAAAGACTTTACCTTTGTAGGGTGCTTTATGGCAAAAGTTAAAGCTACTTTCCCACCATAGGAAGTTCCCAATATATGAACTTTTTTCAAATTTAATTTTTTTAAAAATTGATTTAAAAATTCCACTTGAGTATCTATAGTATAGTTATCTTCACAACTATCAGATCTACCTTGATCTAATAGGTCAACAGTTATCATTCTATAATCTTTAGATACAATTTTAGCAAAAGGAGTCCAACTACTAGTACTCATCATCATTCCATTTAAAAATACTATAGGTTCACCACTGCCATATTCCCTATAATATATGTTTTTATCTAATATTTTTACATAAGGCACTTTATCAGCTCCTAATATTTTTTGTATTAATAATATTATAACAGAAAAACAAACTACAAAATAAAAATTCCTATCATCACCATAATACCAATCAATCCAGATATTGGATATAAAACTCCCACTAGATTAGAGAAACCTATTTTAGCTAATGGAATAGTAGATATACAAAATAAAGCTGTAGAAAATATATTATTTTTATCTTTAGATATCCTATTAATAAATCCAAAACCATTTGCCAATGCAGTAGTAAACATAGCTATCCATAAAATTATTGCATAGGTTTTTCTATAATGTTTTCCTACATAGTCGCATACTTTTAACATGGGAATATCTAGAATAAATACTTCATTATAATATGCAAGAATAGAAGTCAATATGGATAATCCAAGGACAAATAATATAATACCTCCTAAAATTCCTCCTATTACAGCTGTTTTTTTACTATCAATTAGAGGAAGAAGGGAAGAAAATACTATGATTATAATTAATGAATTGGAGCCAAAATATAATAAAGATGAGGTTATGAAATTTCCTTTTTTGGTTATATTAGCTCCCTCAACATTAGAAAAATTATATCCACCATTTATATTTACATAAAGGGTGATAAATATTATCCCAATAATCAACAAAGGTACTAATATAGAATTGATAAAAGACAATCCTTCTAAACTAAATAGAAAAACCAGAAAAGCACATATTATCATAAATATAACTCCAATATTAAAGGAAAGATTTAATTCCTGTTTAAATATGGCACCACTTCCAGCCACCATAACACTAAATCCAGTATACAATGAAAATATCATTATAGTATCCAATACAAAACCAAATCTTTTCCCAAATATATTTAATACTAATTCATCAAAACCATTTATTTTTTTATTATATATTTTAATTAATAATAAACTTCCTACTAGAGAAAATAATAAACCTGCTATAACAATACCCCATATTCCTTTGATACCATATACTCCAAAAAATTCTATTATTTCCCTTCCAGAAGCAAATCCTGCTCCTATTACAGTACCCACATATATAGATGCAATTTTAATCCAATGTTTATTCATTATAAGCCTCCTCTCCACTAACTAATAATATTAGAAAGGAGGCTATCCTATTACTATTAACTTCTTCTGCTAATAAGTTCTTCTTCTATATCATTTAAGGATATATTTTCATTTACCATAAGGACTAATGTATGATATATTAAGTCACTTATTTCATATATTAATTCTTCTCTATTGTTTTTAGCTCCAATTATTACTTCTGACGCTTCTTCTCCTATTTTTTTAAGTATTTTATCTATTCCTTCTCTAAATAGATAATTGGTATAGGAACCTTCTTTAGGATTATTCTTTCTATCTTCCAATAAGGAATAAAGTTCTTCAATTATATTTATATTTTTATATTTTGTTTCCAGTACTTTATTAAAAAAACATGAATAATTTCCAGTATGACAAGCTACTCCTACTTGCTCTACTATTAATAAAATACTATCCTTATCACAATCATAATAAAAACCTTTGAGCTTTTGAATGTTTCCTGAAGTTTCTCCTTTTTTCCACAGTTTTTCTCTACTTCTACTATAATAATATACAACACCTTCTTGAAAAGTTTTTTCGATGGATTCTCTATTCATATAAGCAAGCATCAATACCTCTTTAGTTTTCACATCTTGAGCTATAGCAGGTACTAATCCTCTATCATCAAATTTTATTTCTTTTATTATATCTTGAACTTTTTTATTAATTTTAACTCCCACCTTTCCATTAAAATTATTTTTCATTTATCAAAGAAATTCCTTTGCTTTTTAAATATTTTTTTAAATCACAAATTTTAATTTCCCCATAATGAAATACAGAAGCTGCTAAAACCCCATCAACATTTGCTAATAGAATAACATTATAAAAATCTTCAAATTTTCCAGCTCCTCCTGATGCAATTATAGGAACATCTACAGCAGATTTAACTGTTTTTAATAACTCAATATCATAGCCATTTTTCATTCCATCTGTATCAATGCTATTTACCACTATTTCTCCAGCTCCTAAATCAACTACTTTCTTAATCCAATCTATTGCGTCTAATCCTGTATCTAAACTACCCCCATTTGTATATATATTCCATCCACCTTCCATGTTCTTTTTTACATCAACAGCTACAACTAATCTTTTACTGCCAAATTGCATAGCTATTTCCTTAACTAAGTTAGGATTTTTTATAGCTGCAGAATTTATGGATACTTTTTCTGCTCCAATATTTATGCAATTTTCAACATCTTCAACAGAAGTTATTCCTCCTCCTACGCAAAATGGTATATTTATTTTTGAAACTATTTTACTAATCGATAGAAGATCAGTTTTCCTTTTTTCAATAGAAGCATTTATGTCATAAAAAATAATTTCATCAGCTCCTGTATTACAATAGTATTCTACCAAATAATCTATACTATCTACATCAACTATATTCTTAAAATTTTTACCCTTGACTACTCTTCCATTTATCATATCAATACAAGG
Organism: Caproiciproducens sp. MSJ-32; assembly: GCF_018918055.1. Classification (GTDB taxonomy): domain Bacteria; phylum Bacillota; class Clostridia; order Clostridiales; family Clostridiaceae; genus Clostridium. Next base: position 6,406 of record NZ_JAHLPS010000124.1, on the reverse strand, counting down.
GATTATTCTTACTATAGACATTCTATCACTTCCTTATAGCTTAATATATTCTCATAAAAAGCTCTTCCAATAATTGCTCCATATAAATCTAGTTTTTTTAATAATTTTACATCTTCTAATGAAGATATACCTCCTGAAGCAATAATATTAAGATTTGTATTTTCCTTTAGTTTTCTATATATATTAAAATTTGGACCTGTAAGCATACCATCCTTTGATATATCTGTGTATATTACAGTGCTAACCCCTATTTTCTCAAGTATTTTACATAAATCCATGGAATTTATTTCATTTATAGTTTCCCAACCTCTTGTTGCAACTCTTCCATATTTTGCATCAATGGAGACTACAATTTTTTCATTTCCGTATATACCTATTAATTTTTGTAAAAGCTCCATATTTTCTACTGCAACAGTCCCTATAATTACTCTACTAGCTCCTAACTCTAAAATTTCTTTTACCTTCTTTTCATCCCTTATTCCTCCACCTACTTGAACAGGAATATTTACCTCTTTAATAATTCTTTCTATGGATTTTTTATTTATTAAATTATCTCCTATTGAACCATTTAAATCTACCAAATGTAAATAGTTAGCTCCTTCTTCTTGCCATTTTAATGCTACTTCTATGGGATTTGAATAATATACTTTCATATGGTTAAATTTCCCTTGAGATAGCATTACACATTTATTATCTTTAATATCAATTGCAGGTAATATTAACATAATTATCTTCCTTTCTATTTTTATATTACTCCTTTAGAAGATGGTAAATCTTTTGAAATTATCATTGTAGCTTCCTTTAATGCTCTGGAAAAACCTTTAAATATAGATTCTATTTTATGGTGATCATTTTCTCCATATAATAAATTTATATGGAGAGTAATTCCAGAGTGATAAGTAAAAGCTTTAAAAAACTCCTTAAAACTTTGAGTATTCATTTCTCCTAATTTTTCAGATTTAAAATCAACATTAAATATTAAATATGGGCGACCGCTAATATCTATATTTACAAGGGATAAAGATTCATCCATAGGAATATAAATACTTGAATATCTTTGAATACCTTTCTTATCACCTAATGCTTCATTAAAAGCTTGTCCCAAAGCGATTCCTATATCTTCTACAGAATGGTGATCATCTACATGTAAATCACCTTCACAAATTACTTTTAAATTAAATTTGCCATGAAAGGTCATTAAATTAAGCATATGATTTAAAAAACCTATACCAGTATCAATTTGATTTTCACCTGTTCCATCTATATCAATACATACCAATATATTAGTTTCATTTGTTTTTCTTGTAATTTTAGCTGTTCTCATTTTCTAAAATCTCCTTTAAACTTTTTATAAATTCTTCATTTTCCCATCTATTTCCTACAGTAACCCTATAATGATTTTCCAAATCTTTAGAAAAACTTCGTATTAATATTCCTTTTTCATTTAATTTTTCATCAAGTTTAGAAACTTCAGATTTAAAAAATATAAAATTGCCATTAGATGGATATACTTCTATAGGAAGTTTTTTTAGTTTATTATAAAGATATTTTCTTTCTTTTTTTACCTCTTCTACATATTGAAACATTTTCTCCTTTTCTCTCAAAGCCTTCACACCTACATACTGACTTATAGAATTTAAATTATAAGGGGACTTTACTTTGTTTATAATATCGATTATATGTTTATTTGATATCATATAACCTACTCTTATAGCTGCAAGCCCAAAAGCTTTAGATAATGTTCTTAATACTATTAAATTTTCATATTGGGAGATGCATTCCACCATGGAACCTTGAGCAAATTCTATATATGCTTCATCAACAACTACTAGGGAATCTGTACTATTTAGTAGCTTTTTAATTTCATATTTATTCATCAAATAACCTGTGGGATTGTTAGGATTGCATATAAATATAATTTTAGGTTTTATATTTTTTGCTTCTTCAATTAATACATCAACATCTTGAACAAAATTTTCATTACTATTAATGCCTATAAACTTAGCTGAATAAATTTGACTAAATATATGATACATACTAAAAGTAGGAATAAAGCTTAAAATAATATCTCCTTTATCTATAAATGCTTTCATGACCAATTCTATCATCTCACTAGAACCATTTCCTGCTACTATATTATTAGGATCTACATTTAAATATTTTCCTATTTCATCCCTCAATAATGAAGAATCACCATCTGGATATAAATTTAATTTTAATTCATCACCTATATCTGAAAAAAATATGTTTTTCCCCTCATTAGCATCTAATTTTATCCTATAGGGTTTTTTATTTGGTTCATATTTGTTTATATTTTCAATATTTTCTTTTACTAATTTCACATATTACATCTCCTCAAATCTTATTTTTATTGAATTAGCATGACCTGGTAACCCTTCTTCTTTAGCCATTCTTATAATACAATCCTTTGATTTCATCAAAGCTTCTTTATCATAATATATAAGTGAAGTTTTCTTAATAAAATCATCTACAGATAAAGGGGAGGAAAATCTAGATGTGGAGCTTGTAGGTAAAATATGATTAGTACCTGCAAAATAATCCCCTAAAGGTTCAGGAGAATATTCTCCTAAAAAAATGGCTCCTGCGTTTTTAATATTTTTATATATATCAAAAGGATTTTCAGTTAATATTTCTAAATGTTCTGGTGCTATTTCATTGGCTATTTCTATAGATTCCTCCAAAGAATCTGTTATTATTATGGCACTATAGTTTTTTAATGCTTTTTTTATAACTTCCTTCCTGTCATTATGTTTAATTTGAAGTTCTATTTGGTATAGTACCTCTTTTACAATTGGTTCCCAGGATGTTACTAATATTGCTGCTGCTCTTTCATCATGCTCTGCTTGTGAAATTAAATCAGCTGCAATATATTTAGGATTAGCCCATTTGTCTGCAATTATTAAAATTTCGCTTGGTCCTGCTAGCATATCTATACCTACATATCCAAAAAGTTGTTTTTTAGCTATTGTTACATATATGTTGCCTGGTCCTGTTATTTTATCTACTTTAGGAATACTTTCTGTTCCAAAAGCTAGAGCTCCTATACCTTGAGCACCACCTACTTTATATATTTTATCTACTCCAGATATATGAGCTGCTGCAAGAATAGAATCCTTTATATTTCCGTCTTTATCAGGAGGAGTAATCATTATTATTTCCTTTACCCCTGCAATTTTAGCAGGGACAACATTCATAAGTACTGTAGAAGGGTAGGCAGCTTTTCCACCTGGTACATATACGCCAACTTTTTCTATAGGTTTTATAATTTGACCTAATATAGTATTCTCCTTTTCTATGAAATAAGATTTTTTTAATTGTTTTTTATGATATATTTCAATATTCTCTTTAATATTAATCAAGTCTTCTTTTAGTTGTGTATTTATATTATTCATAGCTTCTTCCATTTCATATTTAGAGACTAAAAAATCTTCTATCCAAACACCATCAAATTCTTTAGTATATTTTTTTAATGCTTCATCTTTATAAGTTTTTACTTGATATAATATATCCTTTACTTGATTATTTATCTTTTCTATTTCTAATTGGTTTCTTTTTAATAGTTTTTCTATAAATTTTTTATCCTCTGAATTTTTATTTTTTATAACTTTTATCATGTTAATGTTTCAACTCCTTTAACTTTTCAACTAAATTAAAAATTCTATCATATTTAAATCTATAACTTATTCGATTACATATAAGCCTTGCACTTATATCAAACATTTCCTCTATTATATAAAGTCCATTGGCTTTTAATGTATTGCCTGTTTCTACTAAATCCACTATTACATCTGATAAACCTACTAACGGAGCTAATTCTACAGAACCATTTAATTTTATTATTTTAATTTTTTGTTGTTTCTTATCAAAATACTTTTTAGTTATATTAGGATAGGATGTTGCAACTTTAAGTAACTTATCTTTGGAATAAGTGTGTTTATTTTTTTTCCCAGCTACTGCAAACTTACATTTTCCAAATCCTAAATCATAAATTTCATACACATCACTATCCTTTTCCAGTATAATATCCTTTCCTACCACCCCTAAATCTGCAACTCCATTTTGTACATAAGTAACTACATCTAAAGGCTTTACGTATATATAATTAATTTTATTTTTTTCATCTTTAAAAATAAGTTTCCTAGAATTAATATCTATGGAATCCCCTAATCCAATTTTTTTAAAAACAGTAGAAGCTTCTTTGCCAATCCTACCTTTTGATATAGCTATGCTTATAGAATCCATATTGTTTACCTCCTTGTGTTTATAATATTAGCAATTTCATCTAATTCTACTGAAAAACCTATAGCTGAAACTTTTTCCCCAAAATATTCCGTGAAAGAATCATACCTACCTCCTTTTATAATTTCTTTAAAACTATTGGGATAATATCCTTTAAATATAACCCCATCATAATAATCTAATTCTGTAATCATAGATAAATCAAAACAAACATATTTTGAATATCCTTCTTTTTTAATAAAATCTCCTAAAATTATCAGTTCCTCTAAAGCTTTTTCCATAATTTTGTTTGTATAAAACTTTTCTGCTCTTTTTATAACCTGAGAAATATTACCTTGAAATTCAAATATATTTGCCAAACAATCTATTATTTTACTTGGTAAATTTAATTTTTTAATATAATCAAACATTTCAAACTTATTTTTTCTATATATAATATTTTTTAATTGTTTTTCTTGTATTTTATCTATATTTATATCTTCTAAAAGTCCATAGATATACTTACTATTGGATATTTCCATTATAAACTTATCATTAAACTTATTTAAAATATTCAATGCTAGAACTATTACTTCTATATCAGACTCAAAATCAAATCCTCCTAAATATTCAATTCCTAATTGTTTTATTTCTTCAATATTTGAATTATTTACATTTTTAAATATTGAAGAATTATAAAATAATTTAAGTTGCATTCCTTGTTTCCATTTAGGAATAATATTTTTTATTATATTAGTGGTATTATCAGGTCTTAATGCTACTACATCAGAATTTCCATTTATTATTTTAACCAAAGACTCTTTACCTATTTTTTTATAAAAGGATTCAAGCTCATCTAAATTCTCATATAGTGATGGTTCAATATAAAAATAACCTTCTTCTATAAACATATCTTCAATCTCCCTTTGTATTCTATATTTTTGACTATGATATTTTATTTCATCTTCAATTTTTAAATATTCCATTTAATTCACCTTACCTTTTAATAATATTTTTAATAAAATAAAAAGCATAATAATAAAAAATACAGGAACCATATAGATGTACCTATATGATTCCTGTATTTTTTCTTCTATATCATCATAGGTACAATCCCAAAATATAAAATAGCTTAATAAAATATAAGATATTTTATTAAAGTATTGCCAAATTAGGCAAACACAATTAGGGATTGTACCTATGAACTATTTCTAGTCTAGGTTACAGTCCCTACCTATGATGATGGTGAAGTTGTATATTCAATTTTATTATATTAAGTATAAACATATTTATTCTCCTTAAAATATTTTATCTATTTAATGCGATAAAGTACTAAATAATATTATACTATAAAAAAATTTTTTTTCAAGGTTTTTTTACAATAAAAAAAACCCTACTTCGACCTACGAAATAGGACTTTATATTTAGATTTATTATGTAATCTGGCAGCGTCCTACTCTCCCAGGGCGTCTCCACCCAAGTACCATCGGCGCTAAGAGGCTTAACTTCTGTGTTCGGTATGGAATACAGGTGTATCCCTCTTGCCATTGCCACCAGATGTTTTATGTATTTTTTTATTGACAACCGCAGTCTCATTCACCAAATTATTTGTTCGCTACGTTTATATAATTTGGAAATTCTTTGCGTTTGACCTACCATCCATTTGCTCTAAATACATTTCGCAAATGGGGTTAGGTCATAAACTAAACAATACATTATATTTCTGGTCAAGCCCTCGACTTATTAGTACCTCTTAGCTAAGAGTATTGCTACTCTTACACCTGAGGCCTATCTACCAAGTAGTCTACTTGGAGTCTTAACCTTTCGGTGGGAAATCTTATCTTGAGGGGGGCTTCGTGCTTAGATGCCTTCAGCACTTATCCCGTCCAGACTTAGCTACTCAGCTGTGCCTCTGGCGAAACAACTGATGCACCAGCGGTCTGTCCATCCCGGTCCTCTCGTACTAGGGACAGATCCTCTCAAATTTCCTACGCCCACGACGGATAGGGACCGAACTGTCTCACGACGTTCTGAACCCAGCTCGCGTGCCTCTTTAATGGGCGAACAGCCCAACCCTTGGGACCTACTCCAGCCCCAGGATGAGACGAGCCGACATCGAGGTGCCAAACCTCCCCGTCGATGTGGACTCTTGGGGGAGATAAGCCTG
>NZ_JAHLPS010000044.1 GCF_018918055.1 Caproiciproducens sp. MSJ-32 | reverse complement strand
AAAAGACCTAACGGTATAAAATATCATAATAAATGTAAATTTATTCATAAAGAAAACAAAAATGGCAAGTAGAAACTTTTTTAAAATTTACTTGCCGAATTCAAGTTCAATATCAAGAGAGTTTTCTATAAAATCTATAAAATTTTTTAAGAGTGGATATATTTTTTCTGGATTAAGGAAAGTGATAAGTTCCCTTAAGCTTTGTTTACAAAGAGTTTCCAAAGCTATAATATTATTTTTATCTGTATAGGATATATTTTTGCCTTTTATAATATTTTTAAGTTTTGCTTCTCCAGTTCCATTTATTAGATCTTCTATAGATATAAAAGGAAATCCTAAGTTTGGATTCACAATACCTATAATAGCTATAATTTTATTTGATTTTAATATTTCATTTATAGATTTATTAATATCTTTAACTCCAATAGGAATAACTGTTATGTTATAATCAGGCATTGTATTTATTATATTATCAACTAATTCTTTTAGTTTAATAGCAGTCCCCTTACCGCTAGAACAAATTGTTACTATAACACCATCATTTATATAATTATCCTCTTCCCTGCTAGTTGTATATCCTCTAAAATCTTTTAACAAATATGAATGAACTGAAATTAAATCAGTGTCATATAAGGAGCATTTTCTAGCTGCTTCTAAAACTAATGGAGTAGATACCATATCAATGCTTCTTGTTATTATATCGGTTCTTTCAGTAATGACATCTCCGAAACTATTTAATGATCCCATATCAACTAAGAGTAGTACCCCTTTACCTTCGTCTACTTGTTTAACTTTAGAAATTACTTCTTCAAGAATATCAAAAGGTTTTTTTTCAAGGGGCATATCCACAGCTAAAATATTATCTACTTCAAATAGCTTTTTAGCTACGTTTACCATACTTGTTGCGGTACTATCTCCGTGGGCAGCAACTACAATTCCAACTCTTTTTTGAACGGAGGAATCTTGTATTGAGGTTAAAATAAGAGCTAAATATTCTACTTCTATCTTAGGTATAGTTAAATTAAATCTTTTTTCTATTAGGTAATGAATTTCTTTAGCTATTTTATACTCCTTACTATTAGTAGATATGGGTATTTCAATATAGGAATTTAGTCTATCAGTTTTACTTTTTAATCGCTTAAATAAGGAACTGAGGTGAAGGCTTGTAGCATATATGAAACGTTCATTTAATGGTTTATTAAGTCTTTCCTCTACAAGAATTTTAATTTCCTCGGAAAATTCTACAATATCCTTATCAACAATTTTTAGCAATCCTTCTTTAATATTTTTATTTTTTTTCAAATTATTATAAAATTTATTTAAGTCATTATTTATATCTGAAGCAATATAGGACTTTATATCTTCATCAGTCATGCCTTTATTTTTTAATTCGCCAGCTCTTTTCTCAATAGTATCATATATATTGAAGGGTGGCTCATAGCTGTCATTTTCAAAAGACATATATTCAAAAGGTAAATAATTATTAGGATCTATTGTAATGGTATTTGGAATTAAGCTCCAAATACTATTTTTATTATTTTTATTATTGCTAAAAGAGACAATTCCTTTTTTTATATTAGAAGGGAGTATATCTAGGTTTATATTTATTATATCTCCGCTATTTAGAGTATTTAAAAATCCTTTTGCACAAGCTAATTGTATATTTGACTTTAATTGTCCAGCATTTCCATAACTAGTACTTCCTATAAAGGCTTTTACTGCTTCTGAAGATATTTTTATTGGTTTATTAATCCTTTGAGCTTCCTGCCTAAATAGAAATTCTACTAATTCTATTTGATCTTCAAGAGTTCTTTCGTTAAAGTCAGGAATTTTTACAATAACTGGAATTCTTCTCATAAAAGTATTTAATAATGCAGAATTTGGATCTTCAGTTGTTGCACCAATTAATAAAACTTTTGCTTTATGGCCCCTACCTGTTTCTCCAAGTTTATTGTAGCTTCCAGTATCCATAAAGTAAAAAATCATCTCTTGTCCTTCAGGTGGAAGTCTATGAATTTCATCCAAAAATAATATTCCACCATCAGCTTTTTGTATAATTCCTTCTGTATTATTATCTGCTCCAGTAAAGGAGCCTTTAACATGTCCAAAAATATGTGATAAAAGAAGTTGAGGATTGTTTGAGTAATCAGCACAGTTGAAAACAATAAAAGGTGCATCCTGAGAAAGTTTATTTTTATATTTTGCATATTGATACATAATGTTAGCAAATAAGCTTTTTCCTACACCAGTACTTCCGATTATTAATGTATGTAGACCATTAGGCGGGTACATTAAAGCAGCTTTAGCTTGTTCAATTTGATTTTTTAAACTTCTATTATGCCCAATTAAATAGTTAAAGGGAGATTTAGCTTCAATTTTTTCTTTTTTATTGAGTAAGGCTTGAATATTATATATTTCACTAATATCATCTTTTAATTTTATGCTTAGGGTTTTTTCAAAAAATTCTCTAGGATAGTAAATTACAGGTTTGCTTTTTATTTTTATTACTTTATTATTTTTACATAGGATATTAAGTTCTTTTGATACATTATTTCTTAATAAATTTAATTCTTCACCAATTTGAAGGGCTGTAAATCCTTTATTGGACAGAATGTCTTCTTTTGTAAGGTTTTTAGAATTTTTTATCATATAATTATATATTTTTTCAATACGTTTCATAAAGCACCCCACCAAGACTTAATAATGGCTATAACACAATAATAATATAATTATTCAAATAATACAATAACTTGTATATTATGGTATAAATTTACTTTGAAGAAAGTTTATAAAAATTAATTGAATTTAAGAATAGATATTTAGATATAGTTATGATTAAGGTATAATAAATGAATGTGATTAAAATTTTAGAAAGGAAATAATCATGAAGCTAAGGAAATCAAAGGAAAAAGATATTAAGGATATTATGAAAATAATTAAAGAAGCACAAGATTACTTTAAAGAAATGAAAATAGATCAGTGGCAGAATGGATATCCAAATGAAGATGCTATTAGGAAAGATATATTAAATGGATATAGTTATGTTCTGACGGATAATGATAAAGTCATTGCAACTGTTGCTTTATCTTTTGACGGAGAAGCAACATATAATGAGATTTATGAAGGAAGCTGGTTAACTGACAATGAATATGCAGTAATACATAGAATAGCCGTAACAGAAGAAATGAAAGGTAAAAATATTGCTTCTATAATATTAAAAAGAATAGAAGAAATTTGCAAAGAAAGGGCTATAAAAAGTATTAAGATTGATACACATGAAGATAACCTATCAATGCAAAGACTGCTAAAGAAAAATAACTTTAAATATTGTGGAGTTATTTATTTAGAAGGAAAGGTAAAAAGAATAGCTTTTGAAAAGGAGATAAACTAATGAATATTGATGCACTAATAGAAACAATGCTAGTTTTATTTATAGTAATAATTGTAGGATATGTAGCAAATAAAAAGGGAATTTTAGATAAGAATAGCAATGCTAAATTATCAGATTTAGTATTAAAAATAACCTCCCCAGCCTTAATTATTAGCTCAGTTTTAAATAGCGAGCAGACAGGTGATAAGAAAGAAATATTTAATATGCTTTTTGCTGGAGTTATATTATATTTGACTTTAATCATAATTTCTAAATTAATTATAAAGGTATTTAGATTGAATAATGAAAATGGTGCTATATATGAATTGATGCTCGTTTTTGTTAATGCAACTTTTATGGGATATCCAATTTTAAGTGCAATTTATGGAGAAAACGCAATATTTTCTTTCTCTATATTACACATGCCCTTTAATATATTAATTTATTCCTATGGGGTATATCAATTTCAAAAAGATAGAACTAAAGATGCGAATTCATCAAAGGATCAAAATAAAAACTCTATTGATTGGAAGATTTTAATAAACCCAGGTATTATATCTGCAGTTATTGCCTTAATAATATTCTTATTTGATCTTAAGTTTCAAGCAGTTATTAAGGAGGCTTTTAGTTTGGTGGGGGGAGCTACAGTTCCAATATCAATGATGCTGATAGGGTCCTCCTTAGCTTTAATACCATTAAAGGATGTTTTTAGTGATTCAAAGATTTATATTTTATCTGCAATAAAACTAATAGTAATGCCTTTTATTATATACTTTCTTGCTAATTTAATTTTTAAGGATGAGACAATAGTTGGATTTTTAACCGTATCAGCAGCATTACCGACAGCTTCAATGATAGTAATGTTTGCAAATCAGTATAATAAAAATATTAAATCAGCCTCATCAGGAGTTTTTATTACTACAATATTATCAATCATTACTATTCCTGTTATAATATCTTTATTATTAATATAAGTAAATAATAAAAAATATAAGCAAAAAAATGATTACTAAATAAGATAATAATATAGCAATTAAAGGAAGAATGTTATGAATATTGTTGAAATATTTACAATAATGATAGTCTTATTTAGTATGATTTTGCTCGGATATTTTATAAATAAATTAAAGATTCTAGACAAAAATACAAACAATAAACTTTCAGAATTAATATTAAAGATAACAACACCAGCCCTTATTATTAATTCTGCTCTTGGACAAAGTCCTTCAATAAGCAGGAAGGAAATAATAACTATATTGCTATTGGGAATTGGATTATATCTATTTTTAATTGTGTTTGGAAGATTAATTGTTACTGTATTCCAAATGAAGGGTGAAAACAGTGGAATTTATCAGCTTATGATAATTATTGCCAACACTGGATTTATAGGTTATCCAGTTTTAAGTGCCTTGTATGGAAATTCTTCGATTTTTCCATTTTCAATTTTGCATATACCATTTAATGTAGTTTTATTTTCCTATGGAATTTATATAACTCAAAAGGGTAAAGAAAATATTAAATTTGATATTAAATCAGCTGTAAATCCATGCGTAATAGCGGCTTTAATATCACTTTTAATTTTCCTATTAGAAATAAGAGTTCCAGAAATATTTAATAGAATTTTTGGCTTGATAGGGGAAACGACTATACCATTATCAATGTTATTAATAGGTTCTTTTTTAGCTTCTATAAATATAAAAGATATATTTATAGATTTTAAAATATATATTATTTCTATTATTAAATTATTAGTATTGCCATTTATTATGTATTTTTTATCTAAGCTTATTATTGATAATAATTTAATTATAGCTTATTTAACTTTATCTGTTGCCTTGCCAACAGGACCATCTATTATGATAATGGTAAATCAATATAGCAAAAATGAAGATAAAGCTGCTGTTGGAGTATTTATAACAACGATATTATCTATAGTGACAATTCCATTAATTATTTATATTTTGCTTGTATAAGGAGCTGCTTATTTGCAGCTTCTCTTTTATTCTATAAAACTACAAAAAAAGACAAAAAATTTATAAATAGTATTGTCAAATTAATAACAATAAGTTAAAATTATAAATACTAAAAGGATAGGAATCCTCATATATCTTCTAGTGGAATATGATGATTTCATAAATTATTCCCCTTAATAAGGAGCGCAGCTGCGCTCTTTGTTTTTTATAAGTCCTTTTCAAAATTAGAAAATATATTAAAAAATAACACTATATAATTAAATTAAAGTAAAATTTATAGTAACAGTTTTAGTAATATAAGGAGGAAATATTATGGGAAAAAGATTTCCAGAAGGATTTTTATGGGGAGGAGCAGTAGCTGCAAACCAGTGTGAAGGGGCTTATAATGAGGATGGTAAGGGGCTTTCAATTCAAGATTTAGCTCCTAAAGGCATATATGGATCTATTACTGATGAACCGACAGAAGATAATATGAAGTTAATTGGAATTGATTTTTATCATAGATATAAAGAAGATATAAAATTATTTGCAGAAATGGGATTTAAAGTGTTTAGATTTTCAATAGCTTGGTCTAGAATATTTTCAAATGGAGATGATAAGGAAGCAAATGAAAAGGGCTTAAAATTCTATGATAATCTTTTAGATGAATTAGAGAAGTATGGAATAGAGCCTTTGATAACTTTATCTCATTATGAAACGCCTCTTGCATTAGCTAAAAATTATAATGGTTGGACTAACAGAAAGTTGATTGGTTTTTTTGAGAAATATGTAAAAACCGTATTTACTAGATACAAGGATAGAGTAAAGTATTGGTTAACTTTCAATGAAATAAATTCAGCCTTAAGGGCTCCTTACTCTAGTGCAGCCATATGGACGCCTAAGGAAGAATTAAGCCTTCAAGATCTTTATCAAGCAATGCATCACGAGCTAGTTGCAAGTGCCCTTGCTGTTAAAATAGGACATGAAATAAATTCAGATTTTAAAATTGGATGTATGATACTTGGAACCCCAATCTATCCATTAACTCCCAATCCAAAGGATGTTTTAAAAGCATTAGAAAATGATAGGGAAAGCTTATTTTTTGCTGATGTCCATGCAAGAGGAAAGTACCCAAGATATATGAATAGATTCTTTAAAGAAAATAATATTAGTTTAGATATAACTCCTGAAGATGAAGAAATATTGAAGAATACTGTAGATTTTATATCCTTTAGTTATTATATGAGCAGCTGTGCAACAGCAGATATAAGTAAGGTAGAAGGAGAAGGCAACATAATAGCAGGTGTTCCAAACCCTTATTTAGAGGCTTCAGAATGGGGATGGCAAATAGATCCTGAGGGATTAAGATATCTACTTAATACCTTATATGATAGATATGAAAAGCCGTTATTTATTGTTGAAAATGGCCTTGGGGCAGTTGATGAATTAATAACTGATGAAAATGGAAATAAAACGGTAAATGATGATTATAGAATTAAGTATTTAAATGATCATTTAATTCAAGTAAGAGAAGCAATAGAAGATGGTGTTGAGATTATAGGATATACAACTTGGGGATGTATAGATTTAGTCAGCTTTACAACTGCAGAACTTAAAAAAAGATATGGTTTTATATATGTTGACAGGCATGATGATGGAACTGGTAGCTTAGAGAGATATAAAAAGAAAAGCTTTTATTGGTATAAAAAAGTAATTGAAACTAATGGAGAAAGCCTAGTTTAGGACATATTTGGCTGCTAAATTTTTAGCAGCCTTTTTAAATAAATAGTATACACTATCAAAAGCTGATGAAATGTTTATAAATATGTTGACACTTATTATATATCATGGTAATCTGAGAACGAACATATTTATAAAAAACTAATAAAAAATACGGATGAGGATATAATAATGATAAAAATTCTTTCTGATTCTTCGACTTTGTACTCAATCAAAGAGGAACAAGCTAATAACATAGATATAGCACCTTTGCAAGTAACTATAAATAATAAAACTTATACAGAATTTGAAGATATAGATTCTAAACAAGTAATTGATCTAATAAATGAAGGACATGTTCCTAAGTCTTCACAACCTTCTATAGGAAAGGTTTTGGAACTTTATCAAAGATATCCAGAAGAAAAAGGGTATACAAAGGAGAGAATAATAAAAGATATAAAAGAACTTATTGAGTCATCTAAATCTTTTTTAATTCCTAATGATTTTGATTTCTTGGTAAGGGGAGGAAGGTTATCACCTATAGTAGGAAAGATTGGTAGTGCTATTAAATTAGTACCTGTTTTATCTCTTTCTAAGGATGGGACAACTTTAGAAAAGTTTGCTACAACAAGATCTTTTAAAAAGGCCATGGCTAAAATTTGTGATTATTTACATGAATTGAAGGTTGATGACAGCTATAAAATATATATTACTCATGGATTTAGTGAAAATTTAGCAAAGGAAGCAAAGGAAATTTTATTAAATAAGATAAAAAATGCAGATATAGTTACAAGAATTTTAAGCCCAGCCTTTATTACTCAAGGAGGACCAGGCTGTGTTGCAATCCAAGTAATAAAAAGACATGTTATTGATTAAATGAACTTAGTAAAATACTAGGTTCTTTTTTATATGATATTCTTAAAACAAATTATGTAGATTTATCATATAATAGATATTAATGTACAAAAGAAAAAAATATGTAGAAAGGAGAGAGAAAAATGAATAAACCAATAATAGGGGTATTTTCACTTTCTAGTTATGAAAGTCCAGCCAACGATAAAATATTTTATTATGCAGAGGCGGTTAGGGATGCTGGGGGAATACCCTTTATTGTGCCTATTATAAAAAATATAAAGGATATTGAAAATTTGGTTAATAAATTTGATGGCTTTTTATTTACAGGAGGTCAGGATATAGATCCTAAATTATATAATGAGGAGAAAAAAGAATATTGTGAAGTTCCATATAAAGATAGAGATTGCATGGAAATAATAGCTTTAAAAAGTGTGATAGAAAAGGAAAAGCCTTTACTTGCTGTTTGCAGAGGATTTCAACTATTAAATGCTATATTAGGAGGCTCTTTATATCAAGATATAAAATTTGACAAAAATAATGGAAGAGATAGTTACCACTTGGATAAGAAAAATACTTTTAATGAGAGCCATAAGGTTAAAATTATTAAAAATTCTTTATTGGGAGAAATAATAAATAATAAAGAGTTTTTAGGAGTTAATAGTATACATCATCAAGGAATAAAAACTTTAGCACCTTCTTTAAAAGAAGCTGCAATATCAGAAGATGGATTAATTGAGAGTGTTTATATGGAAGGGAAAAAATTTATTTTAGGAGTTCAATGGCATCCAGAATTATTATATACAAAATATGATGAGCATTATAGTATATTTAAGAAATTTATAGAAAGCTGTAATTAATTAAAGGGACTGTATTTGACAGTCCCTATTGTGTTTTCATTTATTTGTTTTATTATGATAATATCCAATTTTCAACTTCTGGAGTTAAAGATGAAACATCATCTTTATCAATTTTGCTAACGAAAAGTAAATCTCCTGTTTGTATAAATTAAGGTTGTTTATTTATCTTCGATTTTATTTTTGCACCGGGAAGATTTTATGAGTATTTTGCAATAAAGTTATTTATTGAATTCCAATAAGTATCTGGATCTTGAATAACGCATTTTGCATGATCAGCACCTAGTATAGTAATCTTTTCTTTAGGACAATTAGCTGCATTATACAATTTATCCATCATTTCGTAAGGAACAAAATCATCTTTATCTCCATGAATAAATAAAATTGGAGTTTTTGATTTTGCAACTTGATTAATAACAGAAGCTCTTTTTAGATTATAACCAGCTCTAATTCTAGTAACAACAGAAGCTGCATGCAGAAAAGGGAAGTTTGGCAGCTTAAACTTTTGCTTTAATTGGTAAGTAAATTCTTCCCAAACAGAAGAATAACCACAGTCAGCAATTATTACTTTAACATTTGATGGAAGTTCTTCACCAGAAACCATACATGCAGTTGCTGCTCCCATTGATACTCCGTGTAAAATTATTTTAGCATTTGAATTTTCTTTAATGATGAAATTTATCCATTTAATAATATCAAGTCTATCATGCCATCCCATGCCTATATAATTTCCTTCACTATGACCATGGGCTCTTAAATCGGGTATTAAAACATTGTAACCTTCTTCATAAAATTTTTTTGCATAATTAGTCATTTCCGCTCCATCAGAATTATATCCGTGAATAGTTATAACCCAATTATCTGTTTTAGAAGGATTTAGAATTTTATAAGCATGTAATGTTAAATTATCAAAGGATTTAATAGTTACATTTTCATAATTTGATTCATATTTAAGCCAGTGCATATCCCCTAATATTACTTCGTGAGGAATATCTATATTTTCATTTAAGTCTAAAGCTTCGGCTTTCATTTCATTTTTTGGCCCAGAAATTTTTTTATTTATTGCATAATTATAAAAGTAGTTCCCTATATAAGCTAAAGCACTAGCAGTTAATGCACCTGCTGCAAAGGAGATTAGTTTTAATTTATCTTTTTTATTCATAATACCTCCTTGAAAGATCAGAATTATCTATAATGTTATTATATACATAAATCTTATTTTAAAGATAGAAATATTATAAAATATAGTAGGTTTTATTTAATTTTAATAAGAATTTTTAATATATTATTAAATGATAAAAAATATAGGAAATATTTTAAGAAATTATGATTTATTAATTTGAAGAAGAGTTGACAAGCTTATGTAGATGTGATAATATGAACTAGAAAGAAAAGTTAATAATTCGGTAGGTGAGGTTACCATGAGGATAAGGGTTGCTGCCGCGAAATAGTGGAGACACTATAAGAAGGTTAGCAGTTTATGTCGAAACCAAGGCGTAGACTAATGCAATTTCATCGCCTTATGGAGCTGAAGCTTGAACGATGATGAAGTGATAATATAATTTTGCTTTATTACATTAAATTTATATAATATTTTATTAGTTTACTCACCTTACTGTATTTCAGTAAGGTTTTTTTATTAATTTTTATTGTGGAGGTGAAGAGGAATGGAAGAGGGAAATAGTAAGGCAATGGACCCTTTGGAGGGAAATAGAAATTTTCTAGATAAAAGGGGAAATCCATTCCTCTTTTAGATTAAAAATTAATATTTAACATTCCTTCTTTCGGGGCTATGCCTTTACCTAATCTTGTATTTTTCAAATTTTAAGATTAAGGAGGTACGGCCATGAGAAAGTTATTTTTTAATAAAGTTATAAAGGAAGAAGTAAAGAAGAAAGGTAATATTAATAATTTATTATTAGTATCAAGATTAACAGAAGAAGGAGTATTAAGAAAATATAATACAAGCTATGAAGGTTATGAAGAAAATGAAATAGAAGAAATTAAGGAAAGATATGGGAAAAATGAGATTAGTTATCAAAAGGGTAAATCTTTAATAAAAAAAATTATTGATGCTTTTATTAATCCATTTTCTATAATTTTATTAGCTTTAGCTGTAATTTCTTATGTAACTGATGTAGCTTTAGTTAAAAGTGATCAAAAAGATTTTACATCAGTTATTATAGTTACAACTATGATATTAGTTAGTGGGGGACTACGATTTATTCAAGAATCTAAGTCTAATAAAGCTGCTGAGCATCTTAGTAAAATTGTTAGAACAACAATAAGTGTAAAGCGTAAAAATGAAGAATTAAAAGAAATACCGGTAAATGAATTGGTAGTTGGTGATATAATTCATATTGCAGCGGGGGATATGATACCTGCTGATGTTAGAATATTAAAAGCAAAGGATTTATTTGTAAGCCAATCCTCATTAACTGGTGAAAGTGAGCCTGTAGAAAAGTATAGTTGGATATCTGATGATAATTGTAAAAATCCCTTAGAGATAAAGAATTTAGCTTTTATGGGAACTAATGTAATTAGTGGATCAGCTGTTGCAATTGTAATTGAAGTTGGTGATAATTCAATTTTTGGTTCTATGGTAAAGAATTTATCAGGGAAAAAAATAGTGACAAGCTTTGAAAAGGGGATAAATTCTGTATCTTGGATATTAATTAAGATTATGTTAATTATGCTACCACTAGTTTTATTTATGAATGGATTTACTAAAGGTGATTGGATGGAAGCTTTCTTATTTGCAATTTCTGTGGCTGTTGGATTAACTCCAGAAATGCTTCCAATGATAGTTTCAGCTAATCTTGCAAAAGGTGCAGTTTCAATGTCCAAGAAAAAAGTAATAGTTAAGGACTTAAATGCAATTCAGAATTTTGGGGCAATGGATGTACTTTGTGCTGATAAGACTGGTACTATTACTAAAGATAAAGTAGTTTTAGAATACTATTTAAATATTCATGGGGAAGAAGATATTAGAGTTTTACGTCATGCTTTTCTAAATAGTTATTATCAAACTGGGCTTAAAAATTTAATAGATAAGGCTATAATTAATTATGTTAATGAATTAGATATGGTTGAATTATGGAGAGATTATAAAAAACTTGATGAAATTCCTTTTGATTTTAATCGTCGTCGTATGAGTGTGGTAGTTGAAAGTATAGGGGGTAAAACTCAACTTATTACAAAAGGCGCAATTGAAGAAATGTTAGAAGTTTGTGCTTTTGTTGAATATAAAGGAGAAATAAAGAAAATAACAGAAGAAATTGAGAAGGAATTATTAGAGAGAGTATCTTATTATAATAAACAAGGAATGAGAATATTAGGTGTTGCTCAAAAAAATAATCCTTCGGAAGTTAAGGAGTTTTCAGAAAAAGATGAAAGAGATATGGTTTTGATGGGATTTCTAGCATTCCTTGATCCGCCAAAGGAAAGTGCAGAAGATGTAATTAGAACATTAAAAGATTATGGAGTTAATGTAAAAATATTAACTGGAGATAATGATATTGTTACAACAGCAGTCTGCAAACAAGTAGGAATAAAGGTAAATAACTTATTATTGGGGACAGACATAGATGAAATGTCTGATGAAGAATTAAAGAAAGCAGCTGAAAATTCCAATGTCTTTGCTAAGCTTTCACCAAATCAAAAAACAAGAATTGTAACAGCTCTGAGAGAAAATGGACATGTTGTAGGCTTTATGGGAGATGGAATAAATGATGCTGCTGCAATAACTGAAGCTGATGTAGGAATATCAGTAGATACAGCCGTAGATATTGCAAAAGAATCTGCAGATATAATATTATTGGAAAAGGATTTAATGGTATTAGAAGAGGGAATAATAGAAGGAAGAAAAATTTATGCTAATATAATTAAATATATAAAGATGACAGCAAGTTCAAATTTTGGAAATATATTTTCAGTATTAATAGCGAGTATTTTTTTGCCATTTATTCCAATGCTTCCGCTTCAATTATTAATGTTAAATTTAATTTATGATATTTCTTGCATCGCAATTCCTTGGGATAATGTTGATGAAAAATATCTTAAGTTTCCACGTAAATGGGATGCAAGTTCAATCAGTAAATTTATGTTTTGGATGGGACCAATTAGTTCAGTTTTTGATATAATAACTTTTTTATTATTGTACTTTATCATTTGTCCATTTGTATTTGGGGGACCATTCCATATGTTGAATGAAGTTGAACAGATAGGTTTTATAGGACTTTTCCATGCAGGATGGTTTGTTGAATCCTTATGGACACAAACTATGGTTATTCATTTAATTAGAACACCTAAAATACCATTTATTCAAAGCACGGCTTCATGGCAGCTTACAATATTAACATTTTTAGGGATAGCAATAGGGACTATAATTCCTTATACAGTTTTTGGTGAAAGATTAAATATGGTAGCTATGCCTGCAAGCTATTTTATATATTTATTTTTAATAATATTTTTATATTTTATTTCAATAACTGTATTAAAAAGATTATTTATTAAAAGATATGGAGAATTATTATAAGAGAATTTTATTAAGGGACTTTTATAGTCCCTTTTTTATATCATATTTTAGTTATTTATAAAGAAAATAGATATGAATAAACCATTATTGCTCAGGTAATAATATACATGAAAAAAGAAAGGAGATAAAATATGGATAATGCAATGTTTTGTTACCAATGTGAACAAACGATGGGAGGTAAAGGCTGCACGAAAATGGGCGTATGTGGAAAAACTCCCGAAGTTGCTAATTTGCAAGACTTATTAATATATCAATTAAAGGGGATAGCCTGCTATGCAAAGCCTTTAATTGATAAAGGAGAATTAATAGATAAAACAATAGTTGAGTTTGTAGAAAATTCACTTTTTACAACTTTAACTAATGTTAATTTTGATGTAGAAGTACATATACAACTTCTTAAAGATTCTCAAAAGATAAAGGAAGCATTAAGAAGTAAAGCACCAAAGGGAGATTATCCAGAAGAAGCAAAATACAATTTAAGTGCAACCAAGCAGCAAATGTTAGAAGATGCAGTTAAAGCTGGATTGATGTATGATAAAGACCTTGATCCAGATATAAGATCTTTAAGACATACAATTTTATATGGTTTAAAAGGTATATCAGCTTATGGACATCAAGCCAGATTTATAAATTTTTATAGCGATCAAGTAGATCAATTTTATTTCCGTGCTTTAGAAGCTATAACTAATGATGATGTTGGGGTAGAAGAATTAATACGATGGACATTGAGAACTGGAGAAATAGCATTGGAAGTTATGAGGGTTCTAGATGATGCTAATACTACTAGATATAGTCATCCTACACCTCACAATGTAAACGTTAATATTAAGAAGGGTCCATTTATTATAGTTTCTGGCCATGATTTAAGAGATTTAGAAATGTTATTAGAACAAACAGACGGAAAAGGAATAAACATTTATACACATGGAGAAATGCTTCCATCTCATGGTTATGAGAAATTAAAGAAATATAAACACTTAGTAGGTAACTATGGTTCAGCTTGGCAAAATCAGCAAAAAGAATTTGATAATATACCTGGATGTATCCTTATGACTACAAACTGTTTAATGAAGCCAAGAGAAAGCTATAAAGATAGAATATTTAGTACTGGAGTTGTAGGCTGGGACGGAGTTATTCATATTGGAAGAGATGAAAATGGATATAAAGATTTTTCTCCTGTAATAGAGAAAGCTCTTGAATTAGGTGGATTTAAGGAAGACGAAGAAGAAAAAGAAATAATGGTGGGTTTTGCTCATAAGGCTACCTTAAGTCATGCAGATAAAATAGTATCTGCAGTAAAAAATGGTGATATAAGACACTTCTTTGTAATAGGAGGTTGTGATGGAGCGAGGCCAGGAAGAAATTACTATACAAAGTTTGCAGAACAAGTCCCAAAGGATTGTATAATATTAACTTGGATTCGGCAAGTAATGCCGAAAGGCATTGAAATTAAAGGATTTTTTGTTCAAAAAAATTAAAAAGAAATCATCCCTTTTTAGTGTTAAAATATAATTACAAAAAACAAAACAC
>NZ_JAHLPS010000106.1 GCF_018918055.1 Caproiciproducens sp. MSJ-32 | reverse complement strand
ATCTTTAGATTCTCGATTATCTCGCTTAGAAATTGATTTAGATGAGAAATAATTATAATATCCAGACCGTGAAACACCTGATAACTCACAAAAATAGCTAACCTTATTTTTAAGTTTATGTTTTTCTATTACTGATCTAATTAAAATAAATTTCTCTTGAACTAGCAATTCTATTTTCTTTTTATCACCTTCCTTTCTATCATTTCTAACTTTTTTAGTAATTCATTTTCAGCCTGCAGAAGTTTTGTTTTTGCTTCAAGTTTTTTATATTTTTCACTCGGTCTTCCATTATTAAATTTTCTAGTGTCCTGTAATTGAGTTATTCCATTTCTGCGAAATGCGGAGCGCCATCTTTTACCTGATGATTCAACACGTTTCATACCTAAAATATCTATGTTAAATCCACATTCCTCAAATATTTCTCTTGGGAACTTTCCACTTTGATTTTCAATTATAAATCTTCTTTTAAATTCATCTGTGTATGTAATTCCTTTACTACTAACTTTTTTTACATATTTATTTTGTGATAATATTTCTATTTCTTTTTCTGTAAATAATTTTTTGCTCATTACATTCTTCTCCTAATGATATTTATTTTATTATACATAAAAATACCCTATGGCATAGACTTTTTTTAAATTGTCTATTCCATAAGGTACATTTTACATTTTAAAAAAATCCTAGATTTTTTATTTAATAATTTTTATACTTAAGAAAATTGACAATGCAAAAATCTATTCTTTATTAAGAATATACTCATTGCTTAATTTCCCTATAAATAGAATTTTGGTGATGTATGTGATAAAATTACAAAATGTGATAATATTTTTAGTGCATTAATAACAATATAAGCATATATAATGAAGTTTAAAGTAAATAATAAATTTTAGTAGGATACATAAATGCAATTTAAAGTGCAATTTATATGACTATTCTTAAAAATACAACTAATATATAATTTAATTGGGTGATGAAATGGTTTACTTAAATCTAACATCAAGACAAAAGAAAATTCTAAAATATATTTTAGAAGCAAAAGACTATGTTAATGGCCAAAAGTTAGAAGAAAAATTTGATATATCAAAAAGAACATTAGCTAATGAAATTTCAAAATTAAAATCATTTTGTGATGAAATGGGAATAGAGCTTATTCTAAAGAGAGGCCTAGGTTATAAGTTAATAATCAAAGATGAGGATAAAAGAAAAGAAATTATTGAATACTTAAGTGAAAAAAAGGATATAGAAAATGAAGATTTTAATAGATTGAATTCCATTTTAGAAATCTTGATTTCAAGAAATTTTTCACAAAATAACAAGGCTATAAAGCTAGAAGAGTTATCTTCAGAGTTATTTGTAAGTTTATCCACGATAAAGCAGGATATAAAAAAAGCTAAGAAAATATTGGAAAAATATAAATTAGGCATAAATAGAATATCTAATAATGGTATAGCCCTAAGTGGAAATGAACTTGATATAAGAAGTTTTATTTCTAATTATCTCTTTAGGAATAGTAAAAAACTTAAGTATTTAAATGTTAATGATTTTGATTTTTCAATATCCAATGAAAATGCTATTTACCAACTAATATCAGATATTGTTTTAGAAGTTGTTAAGAAATATGATCTTGAGTTAAGTGATTTAGGATTTAAAAACTTATGCATTCACATAATAATAGCAATTTATAGGATTAAGAAAAATAATTTCATAAGTTATAATAATTTAATTTTTAATGCTGAATGTAAAGAATATAGAGCAGCCTTAGAACTAAAAAAAGCCATAGAGGAAAATTTCTCTATTGAATTGCCTTATGAAGAGGGGGTTTATCTATATCAACATTTAGTGTCTCAAAAAAAGCTGTTATTAGATACAGATAGTAATAACAGTTATGAAGATAAGTATATTGATGTCATATTCAAGTATTGTCTTGATTTAGTTTATGAATATAGTGGAATCAACTTTTTAAATGATAATATTTTGAAGAGTGGACTATTAATTCACCTTAGAAGTGCAATAAATAGAATTAATTTTGGAATGAGCATAGAAAACTCAATGCTTGATGAAATTAAGTCTAATTATACCTTTGCTTATGATATAGCTATCATTTTTTGTGAAGGTTTAAAAAATAAAATAAATATTGAGATACCTGAAGATGAAATTGGTTTTATAACCTTACATTTTGCAGGAGCAATTGAAAGGTTAAGATTAGCCAATAAAATAAATAGATATAGAACTATAGTAGTTTGTGCTACTGGTGTAGGTACAGCAATTTTATTAAAAACTAAGTTAGAAAATAAATTTAAGGATTTTATAGAAATCAAAGGATTCTATCCAGCATTTAAGCTGAACCATATGGACCTTTCAGAATATGACTTAGTTATAAGTACCATTCCTTTAGAAAATATTAATTTACCGGTAATTAACGTTTCACCAATAATGCTAGAGGATGATTGCAGAAAGATAACTAGATTTATAAGCAATAGACAAAATAGTAATTTTAAAAATAATATTTTTAAAGAAGATCTATTTTTTAAAGATTTAGACTTAGATAATAAAAAGAACATAATAGAATATCTAGCAAGGGCCATGAGAGAAAATGGTTACATAGATGAAGAAGCTGAAGCTTCTTTTATTGAAAGAGAAGAGATGTCATCTACTGAGATAGGAAATAAGGTTGCCATTCCTCACTTTATAAAAGGACAAGTTTTTGAAGAATCTATAGCTATTGCGATTTTAAAAAATCCAATCACTTGGGATAAAACAAAGGTGCAATTAGTTATGATGCTAGCTTTTAAACTAGGTCAGGACTCTGAAAAGTCATTTTTAGAAATTTATAGTGGGATAGATGATATTAATAAGGTTAATAGATTGATAAGATGTACAAATCTAGAGGAATTTAAAGAAGTCTATGGCAACTAAAGAAAGGAGTGGGAGCATTGAAGGAAGACTTAATATTTATTAATGAAAGTTACAAGGATTGTTTTGAGTTTTTAGAAAGTATATCTGATAGGTTAATACAAGCTGGTTATGTAAAGGAAAGCTTTAAAAATGCAATAATTGAAAGAGAAAAAGTATTTCCAACAGGATTACCTGTTGAACCTATTGGAGTAGCAATACCACACTGTGATAGTGAACATGTAAATAATCCTGGAATAGTTTTAGTTAAATTTAAGGATGATGTTAAATTCAATAATATGGATGGTAGTGGTGAAGTAAATGTTAGGATAGCATTTGTTTTACTAGTTAAGGAAAAACATAAACAAGTAGCAGTTTTACAAAAGTTAATGGAAGTAATATCTAATCAAGATATTCTTATGAAGATATACAATGAAGAAAATAATGAAAAACTAATTAATATTATGAAAGAGGTTGGTTTAAGATGAAAAAAATAATAGTAGCGTGTGGAGCAGGAGTTGCAACATCAACAATAGCAATTCAAAAAATAAAGGCAGGATTAGAAAAAAGAGGATTATTAGATAAGGTTCAAATAACTCAATCTACAGTTGTAGAATTAGCAAAACAAGCTAAAAACTTTGACTTAATTGTTACAACTGCAATGACTTCAGAAGACTATGGAGTTCCACTAATAAAAGGATTACCTTTTATTACAGGTATTGGCGTTGAAAAAGTAATAGATGAAATAGTTCAAGTATTAGGTCTATAGATTAAATTTATAAGAAAATTTAGGAGGTAAAGATCAATGGCTGCATTACAATATTTAGTAGATTTAGGAGCGGCAGTTATGATGCCGATTATATTTATAGTATTTGCTTTAATTTTAAGGGTTAAGGTAGGGCAAGCTATTAAATCAGGTTTATTAGTTGGAATTGGATTTATTGGATTAAATACAATAATAGGCTTATTAACAGATAACTTAGGACCAGCAGCAGAAAGAATGGTTGAAAATTTTGGCTTAAATTTAACAGTATTAGACGTTGGCTGGCCAGCTGCATCAGCAATTGCTTTTGGATCAACAGTAGGGGTTTTAATAATTCCTGTATGTCTTCTTGTAAATGTAATTATGCTTTTAACAAAGACAACAAGAACTATTAACGTAGATATATGGAATTTCTGGCATTTTGCTTTCACAGGTTCTTTAATATATATGTTAACAGGAAACTTAGGTATAAGTTTATTCATATCAGCTCTAAATATGATTATAACAATGATTATAGGGGATAGAACAGCACCTTTAATTGAAAAGTTCCTAGGACTTCCAGGAGTTTCAATTCCTCATGGTTTCACTGCATCTTTTGTTCCTCTTGCTTTAGGAATAAACTGGGTATTAGATAGAATACCAGGAATCAATAAAATAAAATTGGATGCAGAAGAAATTCAAAAGAAATTTGGAGTTTTTGGAGAACCAGCTATCTTAGGTACAGTAATAGGAGCTTTATTAGGAATCCTAGCTAAATATAATGTTAAAGATACACTTAACTTATCAATGGTAATGGGAGCTGTTTTAGTATTAACACCAAAAATGGCTGCAATCCTTATGGAAGGTTTAATGGTTGTTTCAGAAGCAGTACAAGAATTACTTCAAAAGAAATATGCTACTAAAGGTTCTTTATATATAGGTTTAGATTCAGCTGTTGGAGTTGGTAACCCAGTAACATTAGCAATTTCATTAGTTTCAATTCCAGTTGCTTTATTATTAGCATTCATTGTTCCTGGAAATCAATTCTTACCATTTGCTAGTTTAGCAGGTTTACCATTTATGTTTGTTCTTATAGTTCCTATAGCAAGAGGTGACTTCTTTAGATCCTTTATAATAGGAGTTATAACTATAGGTTTAGGGTTATTAATAGGAACTAACCTAGCACCATTATTTACAAAGGCAGCTGCAGCAGCTAATTTCTCTATACCAGGAGGAACTACATTAATATCAAGTATAGATTATGGTTCAAGTATCTTCCCATGGATTTCAGTTAAGTTAATGAACTTTAAGTGGATTGGAATAGCTATAGCAACTATATTTACAGTAGCATTAATGCTTTGGAATAGAAAAATGATAATAAAAGAAGAAAATGCTCAATAAATTTAAGCTAAACAAGATTTAATAGGAAAGAGGATGTTCTTAAGATGATATTTTTCTTAGATACAGCAAATGTAAATCATATTAAAAGGGTAAATGATATGGGAGTAATAAGGGGGGTTACTACAAACCCTTCCCTTATAGCAAAAGAAGGAAGAGATTTTAAGGAAGTCATTAAGGAAATAACTGAAATTGTTGATGGACCTATAAGTGGAGAAGTTGTAAGTGAAAAAGCAGAAGATATGATTAAAGAAGGTAGAGAAATTGCAGCTATCCATAAAAATATGATAGTAAAAATTCCTATGACTGAAGAAGGTTTAAAAGCTGTAAAAGTTTTATCGCAAGAAGGTATAAAAACTAATGTTACTTTAATATTCTCTGCAAATCAAGCTTTACTTGCAGCAAATGCAGGAGCAACTTATGTAAGTCCATTTTTAGGAAGAATAGATGATATATCTATGAGTGGAATAGATTTTGTAAAGGATATAGCTGAGATCTTCTCAATTTATGGTATTAAAACTCAAATAATTGCAGCAAGTGTAAGAAATCCAATACATGTTATAGAAGCAGCTAAGGCAGGAGCTGATATAGCTACAATTCCTTATGAATTAGCTATGAATATGCTTAAGCACCCATTAACTGATCAAGGTTTAGAAAAGTTTAAGGCTGATTGGCAAGCAGCTTTTGGAAAATAAGAAGAATTATATAGACTGACTAATAATGAAGGAATGAGGCTGAAGATGAGTAGAACTTTAGATAAATTATGTATAAATTCAATAAGAATACTTTCAGCAGATGCAATTGAAAAGTCAAAGTCAGGGCACCCAGGATTACCACTGGGTGCTGCTACTATGGCATATGTACTGTGGACAAAGATGAATCATAATGGAAGAAATCCAAAATGGGATAATAGAGATAGATTTATTCTATCAGCTGGTCATGGCTCTATGTTAGAATATTCTTTATTACACCTATTTGGATATGGTATAACCCTTGAAGATATAAAAAACTTTAGACAAGTAGGAAGTAAGACTCCAGGTCATCCTGAATATGGTCATACTCCAGGGGTTGAAATAACAACGGGACCATTAGGACAAGGTATATGTAATGCTGTTGGAATGGCTATTGCAGAAAGTTATCTAGCTGAAAAATTTAATAAAAAGGGTTTTGATGTTGTTAATCACTATACTTATGCTATAGTTGGAGATGGATGCTTAATGGAAGGAATTTCAGCAGAAGCATCATCTTTAGCAGGAACTTTAGCATTAGGAAAGCTTATAGTTTTATATGATTCAAATAACATATCAATAGAAGGAAATACAGATATAGCCTTTAAAGAGGATGTTGCAAAGAGATATGAAGCCTATAACTGGCAAGTTCTTAAAGTAAATGATGGTAATAACATTGAAGAACTTGAAAAAGCTATTGCTGAAGCACAAAAGGAAATTAAGAAGCCATCTCTTATAATAGTTAAAAATCAAATAGGTTTTGGATGTCCAGCAAAGCAGGGAAAGGCATCTGCTCATGGAGAACCTTTAGGAGCTGAAAACATAAAGGAAATGAAGGAAAATTTAGCTTGGAAACAAGAAGAATTTTATGTTCCTAAAGAAGTATATGAATATATGAATACTTATATAAATGCAGGAATAGAAAAGGAAGAGGCTTGGAAGAACCTATTTGAAGATTATAAAAAATCTTATCCAGAGCTAGCAGAAGAATATTCTAATTGGATGTCAGGAGAAATTGATAAGGAAGCTTTATTAAATAATAAAGACTTCTGGAGTTTTGATAAAGCTATGGCAACTAGAGAATCTTCTGGAATAATCATAAATAGATTAGCAGATTTAATCCCTAATCTTATTGGAGGATCAGCAGATTTAGCTCCTTCTAATAAGACTTATATGAATGGAAAAGGAGACTATTCAGAAGAAAATAGAAGCGGAAGAAATCTTCACTTTGGAGTAAGAGAACACGCTATGGCTGCTATAGCTAATGGTATTTATGCTCATGGAGGATTAAAGGTATTTTGTGCTACCTTCTTTGTATTCAGTGATTATATGAAGGCCGCCATGAGGTTATCATCTTTAATGAAGCTGCCAGTAACTTATGTATTAACTCATGATAGTATTGGGGTAGGGGAAGATGGACCAACTCATCAACCTATAGAACAATTGGCAGCCCTTAGAAGTATGCCAAATATGACTGTATTTAGACCTGCGGATTCTTATGAAACTGCAGCGGCTTGGTATTATGCAGTAACTAATAGTTCAACTCCAACTTCAATAGTTCTAAGTAGACAAAAATTACCTTTATATGAAGGCTGTGAGAAGAAGGCATTAAGAGGGGGATATATAATTAGAGATTCTAAGAAAGAAAATCCAGATATAATCTTAATGGCTTCAGGATCAGAAGTTGAGTTAATTTATAAGGCAGCAGAAGAATTAGAAGGACAAGGAATAGATGCTAGAGTTGTAAGTATTCCATCCTTTGAAATTTTTGATGCTCAAGATAAGGAGTATAAAGAAAAGGTTATGCCAAATAATATAAGAAAAAGAATGGCAGTTGAAGCCTTATCTTCCTTTGGCTGGCATAAGTATGTAGGACTTGATGGTGAAATTATTTCCTTAGATACTTTTGGTGAATCAGGAAAGGCGGCAGAATTATTTAAGAAGTTTGGATTTACGGTAGATAATATTGTAGAAAAGGTTGAAAAATATATAAAGAATAATTAAGATAATATAAATCTAATCGTTCTAAATACAATCTATAAAAAATCTCTAGGGAGAAGGAGAAAACCCTAGAGATTTTTTATAAATGGGGCAATCTTGTGTAAATTTCTTTTACAATGAAATATTCAATTTTAAGTTACGATTAAATTTCTCAGAATCATCAAATAAATCTAAAGAGTTGAGTGTAACTTCCATTAAAATGTTTTTCTTATTATTAAAAACTTTTTTAATAGCTATTTCTAAAAGATTTTTAAGAGTAATTGCTAGTTTGTAGGAAAATTTCATACTAAAAAGGAACTGTAATAATAAATAATATGTCTATTTGAAGTCAATTAAAAAGAGAATATTTCCTGGAAAATATTTCAAGATATTTCCTTGGGGATATTTGTAATATGATTTATGAATAAATTTACCCTAACATTTATTTTAAAAATACTATTAATGAAAGTAAGCTTTATGAAAGTGAAAAGATATATAAAGACCTCTTAAAATTAAATGAAGATCTAGCCAAGAGAATAGAAAAAGAAAAAAGGCTTGCAAAAGAAGAGGAAGAAAAGTTAGCTGCAGAAAAAGCTAAGAAAGAAGAACTTGAAAAGGAGTAAATTAAAAAAGAAATCAAAAATTCAGAAACTGCTAAAAATGCAGAAACTACTTCAGATAAAATTGGAAATACATCTCCAGATGCAAATCCTAAGATCATATTGGCCATGAACTATCAAAAATTATATAGTTATTAATACAGGACTGCCTAAGGCCGTCTTTTTCATGGAGAAAAATTTTCTTCATACAAGAATGTAAAGATTTAATTAATATAAACATTATGCTAAAATAAAGAAGTGAATATAAGGTTTTTTTGAAAGTGGAGAATATAATGAGATATATAACTGGCATAATTATTGGGATATTTGTTACATTACCAGTAGGTCCCTTAGGTCTTATGGCAATACAGAGAACAATAAAAAAAGACTGGAAAACTGGCTGCTTAGCTGGAATTGGAGCGGCTCTTTCTGATATGGTTTATTCCTCTATAGCAGTTTTAGGGGCAAGCTTCATTGATGAATTTATAAATAAAAATAAATATTTTATAAGTGGCACAACAGGAATAATATTTTTAATAGTCGGGATTAATATTTTAATGAGTGGAATAGAAAAGAGTAAGCTAAAAGAGCTTCCTAAAGAAGAAGGGATGCATCCTTTTTTTATACATTTCCTTCTAGGCTTATCTAACCCAATGACCTTTATAGTATTTATAACAGTCTTTGCAGCTATGGGGGTAAGCATAGATAATACAGAGCTATTTAAAAATGTAATTTTTGTTATATCAATTTTCATTGGTTCCTGTATTTTATGGTTAGTAACATCCAATATAGTTGAAAAGACTAAAAGCAGACTAAAATTTGAGAGTTTTATTTTTATAGACAAGCTAATAGGAGCAGTAATAGTTATCTTTGGTATCTGTGGAATTTTCAAAGGGATAGCTGGCTTATAAAAGAACTTCTATCAAAAAAGAAGAGGACAAGACCTCTTCTTTTTATTTTTATATATTTACAAATTTTTCCTTACTAATTATGTTAAATTATTTCTATAAATTTACATTATTTAGGAATAAAGTTGTTAAATTATATTTTTAGGAGGCAGCTTTTATTAAAAGTTTACAACAGCCTTTTTTCCAAGGTCTAAAATTAACAAGGCATCTTTAAAGGAAATTTCATAAAGATCAAGCCTTTCTCCAGCCACTTCTATAATTTCCTTATAGTCTGGGTGCTTTTTAATGAATTCATCCTTTAAATCATAAATGCTTAAATTACTCTTTTTAACTATAGCCCTCTTTACCCTAATATGTTCACTGCTTTCTGCTGATAGGGGAACAGTAGTGAAGGCAACATTATTATTATGAATAAATTCAAAGGTCTTTTCAGATCCTCTAAAGGAAGCAAAAAATATTGTCCCTTCCTTATCCTTCTTATAGCAGAAGTTTACAGCTCTTACATTTGGAAAATTATCAATTGATGTTGCCAAGGCAATTCTATTAGTTTCATCTAGTATTCTATAATATTCTTTTAAATTATCCATCTTTATTCTCCTTTTCCTCTTTATTATTGATTTTTCCCACTAACTACAATCTTATTCTATCATTTAACCTTGACATCAGTATGTCATAGTTATGCTATAAAATAAAAATTAAAGGAATGATGAATATGAAAACTGATAGACTAATTGCTATTATTATGCTTCTCCTTCAGCATAAAAAAATAAGTGCTTCCAAACTTGCAGAAATGTTTGAAGTAAGTACAAGGACAATATATAGGGATATTGAAGCAATTAATTTAGCTGGTATCCCAATAGTTACTTATCCAGGAGCTAACGGGGGAGTAGGGATTATGGAGGAGTTTAAAATAAATAATAAGTTTTTTACAACTTCTGAAATAGAAAAGATGCTGCTGGGGCTAGGAAGTATTTCGCAGATAATTTCAAATAATGAATTAAAAAATACCCTGGCAAAAGTAAAAAGTCTAATTCCAGCTTCAAATCTTAGGGATATTGAATTAAAATCTAACCAAATTTCTATTGATATTACTCCCTGGATAGGAAATAAGAACTTTCATCCTAATTTTGAAAAAATAAAGGAAGCCCTTAATGAAAATAAATATATAAGCTTTGATTACTTAAACAATAAAGGAGAGAAGAGTAAAAGAAAAATTGAGCCTTACAGGTTACTTTTAAAGGAAGGCTATTGGTATCTTCAAGCTTACTGCACAGAAAAAGAGGACTTTCGCACCTTTAAGTTATCAAGGATGAGCAAGGTAGAAATACTAGAGGAAAATTTTATTCCAAGAGATTTTGATTTTAATGCTTTAGCTACTATAAAAAATTCAGGCAAAAAAATTATAAAAATAAAGCTTATAGTGGATGAACTTCTTAGAGATAGAATGATAGAACTATGTGGAGAAGAAAACATAAAGCCTTGGAAGGAAAAAAAGCTTATAGTAGATTTTCCTTTTATTGATGATGAATATAGTTATAATATCCTTCTTGGTTTTGGAGATAAATGTGAGTGTATAGCTCCAGCTTCTATTAGGGAAAAATTAATTAAGAAAATAGAAGACTTATTAAAAATTTATAATAAATAAAAAACTTCCCTTTCCTTGGAGAGTACCTTCGAGGAAAAGGGAAGTTTTAATTTTTATCTATTTATATTAAAGGATTTATTTTTAGTTTCATAATATATCATATTACTATGCTTATCAAGGTAATATGAAAAATAAGATATTTTAAACAAAGTACCTTGACAGACATAATACTTTGATGTATATTATAGCTACAAGAAGAAAAACAACTTAAAGAAAGAGGCGAGGAAAATTGGACAGTAAAATATCATCAGATTTAATTAGAGGGCATACAGATACAATTGTTCTTGGAATTTTAAAAGAAGGGGACAGTTATGGCTATGAAATTTATAAAAAGATAATTGAAAAAAGCGAAGGAGCCTATGAATTAAAGGAAGCTACCCTTTATTCAAGTTTTAGAAGATTAGAAAAGGATAGCTATATAACTTCTTATTGGGGAGATGAAACTCAAGGGGGAAGAAGAAAGTATTATAAGATAACAGCCTTGGGAGAAAACTTATATAATCTTAACAAACAAGACTGGGAATTTGCTAAAAGAATAATAGATAAACTTATTTAATAGGAGGTCAGGAACAGCAACTGGCGAAGTCTTTATTGCAATAGGATCCTTAATGGTTTATGTGTTAGCAGGCGTTGCCCTGATGCTATATTTACTTTTAACAGGCAGAAGTAGAAAAAAATAATTGGAGGGAAGATAATGTTAAATAGAGAAGTACAAAAGACAGAATTATCGCTAATTTTAACTTTAGGGGCAATAGCTCTTATAAGGCCTCTTTCAAAGATAACAGGCATAATTGATATTTTTGGTAATAAAGCAAGGGGAAGTCTCTTAATGACCTTAATTGTTTCTGGAATTTGGATATTTATTGTAGTAAAAAATAAGCTTGAAAATCCAGTTTCAACCCTTGTTTATGCAGGACTATGTTATGGAATAATTGCTATAATCTTAAGCGGAATTTTATCTCCTATCTTAACTGGAAGATTGCAAGGACCTTTAGTTTTTCCACCGGCTATATTTATGGTTCTTCTAACAAATATAATTTGGGGCTTTATAGCAGGATTAATAGCTAAGGCTTTAGCAGGAAATAAAAATTAATTTAAAAGAAGACTTCCAATATATCTATTCTTTAAAGAATAGTAAATTGGAAGTTATTTTTATGCAAATTATATATAAACTTAAATTATTCAAGATTTTTTCCTGTAAAGGCTAAAGGAAGCAGTTCTCCTAAGGTATATTCTAAGTAATCTTCTGTACTTTTAGCTATAATTACCTTAAAGGTTTTCAAATCACAGAATTCAGCCATAACTTGTCTGCAAACAGCACAAGGTGCACAATAATCTCCTTCTCCCTGTTCAACACCATTTTTATTTCCTACTATTGCTATTGCAGTGAAGTCCTTATGCCCTTCAGAAATTGCTTTAAAGAAGGCTGTTCTTTCTGCACAGTTAGTAGGAGTATAAGCTGCATTTTCAATATTACAGCCAGTGAATACGGTTCCATCAGCGCAAAGTAAGGCTGCACCAACATTAAAGTTAGAATAAGGAGCGTAACTATTCTTTTGAACTTCAAAGGCCTTTTCTATTAATTCTTTTACTTTTATCATAGCTATCATCAACCCTTCATGAAAATTTCAAACATCTAGAGATATTTGGGAATATAGTATATCATTATTAGGAAAAGATGTAAATAACTATTTCCAAATATTTTAAGAAAAAATAAAGATCTATTTATCCCTGTATAAATAATTTCAAAACTTGAATTTATCACTTATAGAAATTAAAGAATATATTATAATTATAAATAATAAATCAGGAGATTTGCATGGAAAATTCAAAGTTACCTTCCTTAATGGTCTTTGCCTTTTGTTCAGCAGTAAATGATAACCTGGATAGTATTTATTATATTTACAAACTTTATGGAAAAAGCTTTGAAAACATAAAGAATAATAAGGCAGTTCTAAAGCTTAGTAAAAATGCTAAAAGTATTTTTAAGGATTTATTTAAATAAAAATATTAGTCCTGAAGAATAGCAGCTTCAGGATTTTTTATGTCTGGTTTTATTATTAGATAAATTGTCAATATTTTTAATAGTAATAATAATTTAAGGCTTGTCAAACTTATAAAAAAAGGAGTAAAATTATAGCTCAATGGATTTTTATTTTCTTTTGGCAAAAGGTTTATCCTTTTATAAAAATTTATAATGCTTATAGATAAATTGAAAGGATGAAGAATTTTGGATAAATCAAAGTTTTATACAAAAAAAATAAATATAGTTATAATTGCATTAATTTGTACCTTTTTATGGGGAAGTGCCTTTCCAGCTATAAAGCTTGGTTATGAGATTTTTAAGATTGAAGCCAATG
Organism: Caproiciproducens sp. MSJ-32; assembly: GCF_018918055.1. Lineage (GTDB taxonomy): Bacteria > Bacillota > Clostridia > Clostridiales > Clostridiaceae > Clostridium. Next base: position 1,706 of record NZ_JAHLPS010000106.1, on the reverse strand, counting down.
ATATAGGAGGAAAGTTTATTTTTGCTGGCTATAGATTTTTCCTAGCAGGATTATTTGTGCTCTTAATCCAGATAATAAGAAAATTAAAGGTCTTTAAGATAAATAAAAAGGATTTAAAGGAATTTACCCTTCTAGGTATTAGTCAAACAACCCTTCAGTATATATTTTTTTATATAGGAATGACCTATACGACAGGGGTAAGAGGTTCAATTATAAATGGAAGTTCAACCTTTTTTAGCATAATATTAGCCCACTTTATTTATAAAAATGATAAACTAAGCTTTAATAAAATAATAGGCTGTGTCCTTGGCTTTGCTGGAGTTGTTATAGTAAATCTTGGAGGAAGCTCCATTTTATCAGGAAGTTTTTCCTTTAGGGGAGAAGGCTTTATAATGATTGCAGCTTTATTAACTTCAATATCTTCAATTTATGGCAAAAAAATAAGTCAGGATAAGGATGCTTCTACAGTAACTGCTTATCAGCTTACTATTGGGGGCCTTTCCTTAATTTTTTTAGGCTATCTTTTTGACGGACATTTAGCAAATTTCACAGTAAGATCAAGCTTACTTTTAATATATATGGCTTTACTTTCTTCAGTGGCTTTTGCCTTATGGTCCCAGTTAATGAAGTATAATAAGGTTGGAGTGATTTCGGTTTTTAACTTTTTAATTCCTGTCTTTGGAACTATTCTTTCAGCTATGATGCTTAAGGAAAATATATTTGATATTAAAATACTTATCGCATTAATTTTTGTCTGTTGTGGAATTTATTTAGTTAATAAAATAAAGGAAGAGGAAATCCTTCCTTATAAGGAAATAATAAATAATGAAAAATAATTTTTAAAGGCTGAAGAAATTCAGCTTTTATTAGTTATATGATTTAAATTGATAAAATGAATAAGGAGGAGAATTTTTGTGAAGGATAATAATAAGGAAGAAAATAATAGATTAAATATTATTAAAGAGTGGGAAGGTAAAATTGTAAAACACTTTAAGGGAGATCTATACTTAATCCTTGATACTAATGTGATTCATACAGAAACTAATGAAAGAATGATTTATTATAAGGCTTTGTATGGTGACTATGGCACTTTTGTAAGACCTGCAAGTATGTTTGCTGAAAGATGCAGTAAAGAACAGTTTGATAAATATGGACAGGAATATAGATTTGAGTTGGTAGAAATAAAATCTAAGAAAAAGTAATAAAATTTAAAAAGTTAGAAATAATAAGCTTTGAAAAAAGATTTAAAGCTTATTAGAGGTGCAAAATGCAGTTAATTATAATTTATATAATATCAGTGCTCTTAAGTATTAGATTTTTTCAAGTAGCAACAAGGGGAGATGACTCATAAATTAATAAAATTGAGAAATATAGCTATAATATTGAATTATTTATAGATTTCATATAAAATTAATTAGTACAATATTAAATCCAATCCCCTATAAAGGCACTTGTAGAAATACAGGTGCCTTTTTAAATAAATTTTAAATTTTTTTAAAATCTATTGACTTAGAGTGAACTCCATAGGGTAAAGTATTAATAGAAGGAATTAACAAAATAATAAATAAAGTAGAAGTTAAAAAATGGTTGTGTAAAGTAAATATGAAAAAATAGCGTAGCTACATGTATAATTACACAATATTGTTCAGTTTTTCTTTAAAATTTAAAAAAATTGATTTAGAAAGCTTGTTTTAAACAAAAAATGG
>NZ_JAHLPS010000035.1 GCF_018918055.1 Caproiciproducens sp. MSJ-32 | reverse complement strand
CAACAGAAAAAGGCTTCATAGCAGTATCGGTTATATGACTCCTCAACAGCTTGAAGATGCTTTAAGAAAAACTGCATAAAAATTTGAGTTTTTGTGTCTACTATATTGACATAAATCCAAATGTATGATGATGTCGTTACTACAATTGCTTAAATACTCTCTATAGGTAAAAAGAAAAAAACAACAAGGGTGATGTTTTTTTCTTTTTACCTTTCGGTAGTAATTTTATAATTAGATTAATTTATTCTTTCATAATTGCTTACTATACTAATTTTCATCCTTTAACTTCCTCTTCTAATATTGATTGAATTCTAATAATTTTTGATTATTTCCTAATACTATTATTGTATTACTATTTAGGAGGTAATCTTATGAAAAATGATAATAGAAGAACATATACAAAAGAAAATGGGCTAAGACATACAAATAAGACACAAAATCAAAGAGCAAATAATAGCTATAATTTCACTATTAAGGAACCTGAACTTAATGAAAGTGGAATAGAAGCAAAAAAAGAGGATTTTAAAGAATAGGCTATGTTTTAATTAATATCTATATTAATTATAATAGTTAAATATAAATAAACTTATAAAATATAACCTAAATTTGTATTATATAAAGCATAGAAAAAATAAGTATTAGCTCATTTGAGTTAATACTTATTTTAATGCTAACTTATTAAATTATTTCCTTTTACCATTATTCATAGCATTAAGATACATAGCTAAAGATCTTAAATCGTTATTAACTGAATTGTTAGTGTTAGTATAATCTATTCCTGATGAGGTAAGCATACTCATCAATTTATCCATATCTACTGTAGCGCTTTTTCTTTTACTACTTGATTTTTTGTTTTGCTGATTATTAGGTGTATTCATACCACCCATAAACATATTTATAAGAGGACCTAAACTACTTAATAAATTTCCACCATTCATACCACCCATTCCATTCATAAGAAATGAAAGAGGGTTATTCATCATATTTTGTCCAGCCATTGGGTTGTTTTGCATTGGATTATTACCCATTTGTCCATTTCCCATTAGGCTTCCCATTAAATTGCCTAAATTAAGGTTTTCATTCATTGAATTGCCACCCATTTGATTTCCATTCATCTGGTTTCCACTCATTTGATTTCCACCTATCATAGAACTTAATAACATATTAAAAAGTGGATTTCCTCCAGCTTGACCACTCATCTGATTCCCAAAAGCCATATTGGGAATTCCACCATTCATATTAGGCATTCCGCTCCCCATTAAACCCTGGAGCAGCATATTTATCATTTCCATAAGATATCTCCTTTAAATTGTTCTTACTATATACATATTGCTGAAGGATTCTTTTGACACAATAATTTATAATATAAAAAGACACAATAATTTATAATATAAAAAAGGTATTATATAGATAGTAAATATCTATATAATACCTTTTAACTATATTATTTAAGTAATTGAACTATTTCTTCAAGCTTTTTACCACCAAAGTAAACTTTCTCATCATTTATTATTAATGCTGGAACACTCATTATTTTATGTTTATCCTTTATATCCTTAAAGTTTGATAAATCTAACATTTCTGTTTCAATGTTAGGGTTTTCTATAGCTATTCTTTGAGCTGCCATTACTACATCAGGGCAAACATGGCATGAAAGAGATACCCCAACTTTAATGTTAATTTTCTTATCAATTGACCTAATTTCATTTAGTAACTTTTCATCTATTGCTTGACCAGGACCAGCTAAATTATAAATTGCAATTATAAATGAATTTAATTCATGTCCTCCAGGAACTCCATGGAATTTCACTCCACTATAATTATTATCTTTATCTAGTAATGCTGCTACTGGATATTTATCTGCATTGATCTTAGCTTCCATTTCAGGATTTTCTCCCTTTTTATAAATTATTGCAGAAACTTTATCACTTAAGTCTGATATATCTAGAACTAGATCTCTTAATTCAATTGATTTTTTATTACTTTCATCCACTATTGAAACTAGGGAAATATTATTTTCTATCTTAGATAAAATAGCTTTTAATTGATTTCTTAATGCATCATTTAATAAATTGCTTTTTCCTGCTAAAGCTTTATTATCTATATTAACTTCTTCCTTCTTACTTTCTACTAGATTTTCCTCTGCCTCTTCTTCAACTATTCCAAGTCTTTCTTTTTCGGCAGTAATATATCTTTCAGCATCTGTTGCTGCAATGGCACCATCTGCCACTGCTGTTACTACTTGTCTTAATAACTTAGGTCTTAAATCGCCGGCAGCATACACACCTTTAATATTAGTTTGCATATTTTCATTAGTTATAATATATCCGTATTGATCCATTTCTACTTTGCCTTTAAATATCTTTGTTTGTGGTTCATAGCCAACAAATACAAATATACCAAAAGTTCCATCTTCTTTAGGAGGGAAATATTCTGAAGTTTCTTTAGTAACATTATTAATTAATTTCACAGATCTTAAAAGATCATCTCCAACTGCTTCTACAACTTCAGTATTAAATCTTATTTCTATCTTTTTATTAGCTTTTACCTTATCACCTATAGATTTTGCACAAGTAAAGTCTGGTTCTCTCGCAATTATAATAACTTTTTTAGCAAATCTAGTTAAAAACATAGCTTCTTCTGCTGCAGCAAAACCCGCTCCTATTACAAGAACTTCTAAATCCTTAAAAAATTCTCCGTCACAAGTTGCACAATAAGCAACCCCTCTACCACCATATTCAATTTCCCCTGGAAAACCTAATTTTCTTGGTGAAGCACCAGTAGCTATAATTACAGCTCTGCTTTGAATCTCTCCCTTATTTGTTTTAATTACCTTTACATCAGCAGTAAAATCAACGTCAATTACATCAGCTGTTTGAAACTTTACTCCAAAATTTTCAGCTTGAGTTCTCATAGCTGCTGTTAAATTAGGTCCAGTAGATTTTATAATACCAGGATAGTTTACAATTTCAGCTGTACTATTGATTTGACCACCAGTATGTTCCTTTTCAATTATTAAAGTTTTAAGCTTGGCTCTGCCTGCATATATACCTGCCGATAATCCTGCAGGTCCTCCACCTATTATAACCAAATCATATATCTTATTCATAAATTTCTCCTTTACTCCTAACAATATTATTAACTAATAATTATTATCCGTTGCTATTTTTAAAAAAATAGCGAGTTTCCTCGCTATCTTTTGATTTATGTTTTTATATTATAACTTACCAACTAGGTCTAAACTTGGTACTAGAGTTTCTTCACCTGGTGTCCAGTTAGCTGGGCAAACTTGATCACCATGTTCTGCTACAAATTGAGCTGCTTGAACTTTTCTTAATAATTCTTCAGCATTTCTTCCGATACCGTTTTGATGAACTTCGTAAGCTTGGATTTCTCCTTCTGGGTTAACTATGAATGTTCCTCTTAAAGCTAATCCTTCTTCTTCTATAAGAACATCAAACATTCTTGCTAATCTTCCAGTTGGATCTCCTAACATTGGATATTTAATTTTTGCAATTGTTTCACTTGCATCAGCCCATGCTTTATGAACAAAATGAGTATCTTCTGAAACTGAATATATTTCAGCACCAATCTTTTGGAATTCTTCATAGTGATCAGCTAAATCTCCTAATTCTGTTGGGCAAACAAATGTAAAATCAGCTGGATAGAAGAAGAATATTGACCATTTACCTAAAACATCTTCCTTTGTTACTTCCTTAAAGCTACCATTGTGATAAGCTTGAACTTTAAAATCTTCGATTTTCTTTCCTATTAATGACATAAAATTTCCTCCTTAATTACTAACAATTATTACTATGTATTAATAGTAATTATTATTTAATAAAAAGTCAATATCTTTTCTGAAAATAATTGATAAAAATCATCAATTATTTTTACAACAATTTCTAATATTAGGTTATCTTTCTATAAAAAAAGAAGCTGCTAAGCTAACTCCCTTTTCTTATAAACTTATTCTTAATATCTTTTAATTGTTTCTTTGCTTTGGCTAACTATTTCTGTTTTACTAATTCGACATTCTAATAAAAAACTAGACTTTAATGTTTTTTAAGAAAAATATCATGTAGGAAAAACAAATTGGACAATTACTGCTATTCTTTTGATGTTTATATTGTAAAAAAGCTTGAAGTCCCAAAACCTCAAGCTTTTCTACTATAACTGAAATCTGAAACTTGAAAACCGAAAACTGTATTCCGCTCCACACTAAGTTTTAGATTTTGTTTCTATCGCTTTTCTTCTTAAGCAACATATCTGTATTTAAGGTATTTTTCTCAACCTTTGATTTTTTCTCTGTCTTTTTATTCTTAGCAGGCTTCTTCTCTTCCTTTACCTTTTTACTATATTTTTCTTTAACCTCTTCTGTTACAAGAACCTTATCTTTAAGATTGTTTTCATATATTTTTTCTGATTTTTCTTTTTTCACTTTTATATTTTCTTTTCTTTTATTATCCTTATTTATTGTTTTTTTACCTTTAAGCTTTTTAAATAATACTCCAATGTCTAAGTTTAATCTTCTATAGGCTATATCTAGCATAAATAGGAATATAGCTATTAATAATAAAGAAGTTGTTAGATTTATATCTTTATAATGTTTTTCTAACTTTCCTGTAAAAACTTCTTCTGGTGAATTTATAAAGGATCCATTTGTATCTTCTACTACTGCATCTAATTTATTTGCATTTAAATTAAACTTGTATTCATCAGAATACTGCATTGCAAATCCACCCTTATAGTTGCTTTTTACTTCTCCATTAAGTTCTTCTCTTATATTAAAGTTATAAAAACCTATTGTTTCTAAAGGTATTTCTGCAGAATATTTTCCCGGCTCAACTTGAGTTAATTCAAATTCTCCTTCCTCTCCATTCTCTCCATTATATATTCCTATAACTCTTCCATCTTTATCTACATTATCATTATAAAATTCTACAACAGCCTTATTGCCTTCTTGATATATATTTAAAGTACCTTCACCCTCATATTTAGGTATTGTATAATAAACCATGTTTTTTATAAGCTGTGGACCATATTCCCAGGTTAAATAATTTCTACTCCACTGTCCATTTATATCAGAAGTAAAACTTACTGTTCTTCCAATACCATATTCCATAGCAGCTAGAACGGGTTCATCATGGTTAGAGCTTAAAATTTCAACAGCATTTTCTTTAATGGAAGTGCCTATATATCCAAGTAAACTTGGTATTCCCTCTGAAGTTTTAACTCCTGATAGAATCTCATGAGCACTTAATATTTGGGGAGTAAATTCTTCGTTTATTATATAAGTTCCAGCTGATAATAAAACTTCCTTTGCAAATATTCTTGGAATATCAGTATATATATCTGTATAATAGCTTCTTCCCTTTCCTATAGAAGCTAAATTATTTAGAAGCTCTGCATTTGCACCTTCTCCAACTGCCACTGTTGATAAGGTAATGTTATCACTATTAAACTTATTTAGTAAATCATAATAATTATCTAAGTTATATCCATCTTGACCGTCTGTTAATAATATTGTATGTTTTATTTTAGCTGAGCTTTGACTCTGAATATTATAGCCCTCTTCTAAAGCTGGATATATTGAAGTTCCTCCCCTTATCTGAATACCCGAAATTAGTCCTTCAACTTCCTCCTTATTTGTAAGCTTTTGAAGGGGAACTACTATATCATAAATATCATCAAAGGCAATTACTGAAATCTCATCTATTTCCCTTAAATTTTCTAAAGCTTTAATTGCAGCCTCTTTTGCTAAAGTAAGTTTACTTACTCCTCCACCTTCAGCAGACATACTTCCTGATTTGTCTATAATTAAGTTTATACTTATTGAAGGAACTTCATTTTTTCCCCTTTTATCCATATAAACTGGAAGAACTTTTTCTAAATTAGTATCTTTATATCCTCCAAGGGCATAGGCATCTTCTCCTCCAAAGCTAACAACTCCTCCACCATAATCCTTAACATAAGTTTCTAAATTATCTACAAATCCTTTTGCTAAATCATCTATATGAACATTGTTTAAAATTACAGTTTTATATTCTAAAAATTCGTTTAAAGTTGATGGAGCAGAAGCAGGTCCTATTTTCTTTACATTAGCTCCAGACCTTGTAAGTATCTCTTCTATGGCTTGAGAATCTCCATTTATTCCATTAATTAATAAAATATAAGGTTTATCAGTTACATTAGTAAAAGTTATTCCTTCGTTATTTACTTTTATTTGATCATCAGCTGCTTCTATTAATACTCTATAACTTTTGAAGCCTCCAGAATGTTGCTGATCCTTAAAAACAAAGGAATTTGTCCCCTTTTGTATTTTTACATTTTGTTCTCCAACTTTATTTCTTCCAGAAAATAAGGTTAATTTTGCATCTGTTGCATAATTTGATTTTACATCTATAGAAACAGAAAATTCCTCTCCTACTGATATATTATCCGGAACAGATATATTATCTACGTAAACTTCATTTCCCTTCTTTTCAGAAATTTTATAAACCTTAAGATCTATATTTTCTTGATTTATAATTGGAATAGATTTTAAAATATCACCTTTATTTTCTTCTCCATCTGTTAATAAGACTATCCTTTTGGCACTACTCTTTTCAAAAATAGCTAAAGCACTTTCTATTGCATTTTCTATATTTGTAGCTGTAACTATTGGTCTTTCCCCAAGGGTCTCATAAATCTTTTTTCTGTTTAAGCCCTTATCTAATTTTGAATTATCTCCAAATAATATAACAGCTGATTTATTACCCTTTGGTATATTTCCTATTGCCTGGGAAATAAAATCTTTTCCTGCCTCTTCAAAGCCCTCTACACTTTCAGAAAGATCAAGTAAAAATACCGTTGATATATTTCTCCCTTTTATGCTTAAAGTTATTTCTCCAAAAGCTAAAATTAACAATATAAAAATTACAATTCTACTAATAAGAACTTTAAATTCATTTTTTGAAAAGGGTCTATATTTTTTATAATTATAGTAAATAAAGGCAAAAATAATTGGTATTAATATTAAAAAGTACAAATTTCCTATTTCTATCTTCATTTTATTGCCTCCTAATTACCTTTCTTATACATAGACCACTCTAAAGCTACTATACCAATTGCCATTAAAATAAATATTGGACTTAAATTAAATCCTTTTTTAAGCTCAATTTCTTTAATCTTATTATTCATTTCACCAATACTTCCTTTACTGGTATCACTTTCTCTTTCAGATGGATAATTTATTGAAAATAGTTCTTTTTCTTTTTCACTTTCTATTTTATAAACACCAAGCTGCATTTTACCCTTTATTTCTTCTCCAGATTTTATTTCAAAAGTTTCCTTATTAGGAGTTATTACAGTCATTTCACTATTTAAATTGTTATTATTAACAATAATTTTTTCTCCATATTTATAATTACTCTTACCAGTCATTCCATTGGAAATTAAATTTTCTCCAAGTTCATAAATCAATATTGGAAATTCTTTTTTTAATACAAAATCACTATTATGAAGATCAAAGGATAAGGCTGCAATATTTCTATTATTTATAGTTCCTTTAAATCCAATTGATACTTCATCTACATTAATAAAACTTCTTCCATAGTAAGGCACATCAATTTCATTGTACTTTGCTAAAGTAAAGGTTACGGCCTCTAAATAATTAGATACTTCTCCCCTTACAGCTTTTGCTTCACTCCCTTGTCCCCCTTCTAATACTTTAAAATATTCATTAGAACTTGGATTAATAAACAATATACTTCCGCTGGAAGGCATTGTAGTAGGAGTTACATTATCAAATACATATAAATCATAATTATCACTGCTGCTTAAATTTGATAAACTGTTTGTTTTATAAACTTCAGAATTTCTAATATTGCTAAGAGCCCTTTCTAAAAATAAGTTTTGTTCTGTTACTAATAAAATTTTATTTAGTTTCTTATTTCCAAGAACATGATAATAAATATTATCTTCTTCTAATAAATCATGCCTTGAAAGCTCTCCCTTTAATACTTCATTATCTATTGCAGGAATATCAAAAGTTAAAGTTTTATTCTCCCCTACATTTAAGTTTAAAGTTTCAACTGCTATAAGCTTATCACCATCATATAAAGAAAAATCTCCTTCGTAAGCTTCACTTCCTCTATTAGTTACTGTTGCTATTACCTTTATTTTATCTTCTAAATATTTATGGGAAATATTATCGATAGATCCGTTTAAACCAGTATTACCTAAAGCTACTACTGTGCCATTTAAATCTCCCAAGGATATTTCCTTATCAGTAAATAAAATAACTTCATAATCTTCTTCTATGCTTTGACCAATTGCCTTTATAAAATTTATAGAATCGCTTATATCTCCTTGATAATAACTCTTTTCTATGCTTTCAATAGACTTTATTATTTTATCCTTGTTAATTTCCTCTTTTTGAAGAATTTTTGGACTGTTATCATAGCTTATTATAAAGGTATTAGTCTCTTCCTTTATAGAATTTATTAATTCCTTAGCTAATCTTTTTGCTTCTTCTAACCTTGTGCTATTACCGTATGTAATATTCATACTGGCAGTATTATCAATTACTAAAATAATATTCTTGTAACTCTTTCCTCCAAAGTTTAAAAAGGGCTTCATTAAAGAGAAAATCAAAGCTAAAATCGCTAATATTTGCAATAAGAGCATAATATTTTTTCTAAACTTTTCCCAAGGTGTATTAGCCCTTGTATTTTTATAAACTTCACTCCAAAGAAGAGTTGAAGAAAATACCTCTTCCCTATACTTCCTTTTTAAAATATAAAGCAGTATTAAAAGAGGAATTGTAATTAATAAAAATAAGGGCCAAAAAGCTGTAAATCCCATGAACTCCCTCCTAATACAATACTCTTTTCTTTGAAAGTTCACCTAATATAACTTCTTCAATTTCCATAGATGAATTTACACTAATAAACTTTCCATTATATTTTTTTACTAAATTTTCTATAGATTTTTTATATGAGTAAAGTGTTTTTTCGTATTCCTTAATTAAATTAGGAGTAAGACTTATTTTTATATTTTCATTTGTTTCAGAATCTATCAGGGTTATTTCACCATTTAGTTCCGGCTTTATTTCTTCAAGTGCTAAAACTTGTATTAAAATTATTTCCTGCTTTTTAAATGCTAGATATTTTAAAGCTTCTTCTAAGTCCTTTAATCCTAAATTATCGAGAAAATCGGATACTACAATAGACACTCCCTTATTTTTTATTGGTCTCTTTCTTATACTTTGAGTTAAGCTGGTTGTTCCATCAAAGCTTATATTTTCTAAATCTTTTATTATCCTTTGAAAGGCTCTGCTTCCTGAAACTTCTTTTAAGACTTGTATATTTCCACTATCTAAAAGATTAATATTTACCCTATCTAAATTATTTAAAGCCACGTAACTTAATGCTGCCACAATCTTTAGGGCCATATTTTTTTTATTTTCTTTCCCATAGTCCATAGATTTGCTTGTATCTAAGAAAAAATTAAATATTCCTTCCCTCTCCTCCATAAAAACTTTAATAAAGAATTTATCAAATCTTCCATAGGCATTCCAGTCTATTCTTCTAAAGTCATCTCCATGCATATATTCTCTGTAATCAGAAAATTCTACTGAAACTCCCTTTGCTTTTGATTTTCTACCACCTTGAGTTCCTGAGGACAATTTTAAATTAATACTTAAGTTAATTTTGTTTAATTTAGAAAAGAAATCTTCATTAAATATTCTTTCAGCCATGATTACACAACCTTTAACTCTTCTATGACTTTATCTATAATGTCATCTGTACTTAGATTTTCACTAATAGAATCAAAATTTAAAATAAGTCTATGTCTTAAAATAGGCTTTGCAAGAGTTTGTATATCTTCAAAAGCTACATTTAATCTTCCTTCCATAACAGCCCTTACCTTTGAAGCAGCAATTATTCCTTGTCCTGCTCTAGGACTTGCTCCTGCTTCCACATATTTTTTAACTATTTCTGGACTATCATCTAGCTCAGGATGAGTTGCTAAAATTAACTTTAATGCATATTCCTGTACTGAATCTGCTATTTTAACTTCCCTTATTATATTTCTTATTTTTAATATTTCTTCTCCTTCTAAAAGCTTTTCTATAATTGGTGTATTATTAGTTAAAGTTATATTCATAATTTCTTTAAGCTCTTCTAAATTTGGAAAATCTACATAAAGCTTGAATAGAAATCTATCTAACTGAGCTTCTGGAAGGGGATATGTCCCTTCCTGTTCAATAGGGTTTTGAGTTGCTAAAACCATAAAGGGTTTATCCATTTCGTAAGTTGTTTTGCCTACTGTTACTGTTTTTTCTCCCATAGCTTCAAGTAAGGCTGATTGAGTTTTAGGAGTTGCTCTATTTATTTCGTCAGCTAAAAGCAAGTTTGTAAAAACTGGCCCTCTTTCAAATTTAAATAGAGTATTATCTCCCTCTTTAACAATTATATTAGTACCTACTACATCAGCTGGCATTAAATCTGGCGTGAACTGTATTCTTGAGAACTTTAGATTTAAAACCTTAGCTATTGTTTTTACTAATTGAGTTTTACCCATACCAGGCATGCCTTCAAGCAAAACATTGCCATCAGAAAAAATAGCAATTAAAACATTTCTGATAATTTCTTTTTGTCCGATTATACCTTTACTTATTTCTTCTTCACATAATCTTATTTTTTCTGAAACTTCTAATATATCTTTTTCATTTATCGTCATAATTCCACCTTCTAATTTAACCCTTCAAAATAATTTTTTATTATATCCTTTAAACTTTCTGGAAGATTACTATTATTCGTTCCTTCTAAAGCACTATTTGTATAATCTCCAATTACTTTTTCATAATCTACTTTACTTCCATCTAAATTAAAACCATTTTTACTTTCAACAGTTTGAGAATTACCATTTTGATTTTTATTTCCAGTTAAATTTTCATCATTTCCGCCCTTTCTTCCTGGTATAAAAACCTTTTCCCCTGTCTTATTATCTATATCATTTTCCTTTCCTTCAGAACTTCCCATATTCCAGCCTTGGCCTCCACCAGAACCTTGCCCTGGTTGTTGTCCATTACCATTACCGTTGCCATTTCCATCTCCTTGGCCTTCACCATCTCCATCTCCATTACCATTTCCCCCGCCTTGACCTTCACCATTATTTCCTTCATCCCCTTGATTTCCACCCTGATTATCGCTGCCTTCATTCCCTTCATTATCATTACTGCTGCTTCCATCAGCATCTTTTTGAGTATTTTCTATAGCTTCTTTCAAATCATCTTCATCAAGTTCACCATTTAAAACTGATTTTGATGCTTCTTCAAGGGATTTTTTCAAATCTTCATCATCTACTGAGTTAGCTGCTTTGGCCAAGGATTTTGATAAAGCATTTAATTCGCTGCTGCTCATATCCTTTAATGAAGACTTTAAATTTGCAAGAGCCTTTTCTAATTTTTCCTTATCACCAGATAAAATAGCTTCCGATAAATCTTTCATTGCTTTGTTTTTGATAAGCTCATTTGTAAGCCTATTTATATCATTTCTTGCATTTTCTTGTTTTTCTTTATTGTATTCCTCTAATAAATTTTTCCTTGTATTTTTAATAGCTTCCTTACTTTTTTCATTGTCCTTATTTTTTTCAGCTTCTTTAAGCTTTAATTCCATTCTCTCTAAAACTTTATCTAATTCTTTTTTGTCTTTACTATCTTTAATTTCCTTTTTTGCATCTTCTAATATTTTTTTAAGCTCTTCTTTTTCTTCTTTACTTAGTTCTTTTATTTTTTCAATATTCTTTTTTTCTTCCTCAACCTTTTTAACAAAGTCCTCCTGAGTTTTATCAAATTTACGAATTATATCTGCTTCCTTAGCCGCTTCAGTCTTTATTGTTGTAGTTAATAAACATAGACATATAACTCCTAAAACTAATAAAAGCTGTTTTTTATCAATTTTAATTTTAAGCTTTTCTTTTAAATTAAAATTTTTAATATGCTTTAAAGTATCTTCTTTTTGAGCTCTAGAAATATTATCATCTTCATTAATAAGCTCTAAAGAAGTTATAAGTCTTTCTTTTAAGCCCTTAGAATCAACGATTAGAGCAACCTTTTTATTATTTGGACTTAAATAAAATCCAACAATTAAAATTGCAATTAAACCAAATAATCCAATAAAAGAACTTACTTTATAAACCCCTGGAAAAATAATGAATAATGATAAAAGAAGTAGAATTAAAACTAAGGATAGCAGATATTTTATAGCTACTAATCCAAAGTTCAATATAAATTCTGCCTTTATCCTTCTAGATGCTTTTTTTATAAAGCTTAAAATTTCTTTATTCAAAGAATTCATTCCTTTACTCCTTTAATTTCTTACTTTTTCTTTTAACTCTTTCTTTTTTTAAAGGATTTAACTTTACAGAAGCAAGATATAAAAATATAGCTGAAAGTACTAATTGTATACCAATAGAAATATATTCTGTATATGATGAAATACCACTATATTGGAAAAAATAAAATATTGTCTCTCTTGCTCCTAATTGATTTGATAATAAACTAATAAAACCTGTAACAGGACTTAAATAGATAATTGGATTTACTTTAATATTGGGATTCATATAATTATTTCTCATTGAAAACATAAATAAAATATAAGCAATTATAAGAATTCCAATATAGATAAATAATACTAAAAAATATGTTATTGTAGTTGAAACCTTTGAGGTTTTTGCATAAGTAGAAATAAGCATTCCTATAGCTCCTACAAAGATTGTATTAACAATGAAAAATCCAGCAAGTTCCAATATATTTACTATGCTTACCCCACCAATCAATGAACATATTCCATAGAGGGGAATAGTACAGATAATTAACATCACTACTTTAAGTGAAGAAGAAAGTAACTTTCCTATTATTATTTGAAATGGAGTTAGTTTTGTAGATAACAATATATCTAATGTTTGTTTTTCCCTTTCTGATGATATTGCACTTGATGTTAATGAGGGAACCATAAATATTAAGAATATAGCTTGAACTATAGACATTAAAACATATAAGGTTGTAGTTGACTGCATATACAACCCATTTACATATATTTCGCTGGTAAAGCTTTTATAATATAAAACTACTCCAATTGAAACTACAACTATATAGAAAAATAACATTAAAGTAAATCTTTTGTTTCTTACAGTAATTTTCGCCTCATTTCTAAGAACTGGATTGATTCTCATTATTTTTCCCCTCCTTCACTACTTTTTTCTGTTATTTGTATAAACACATCTTCTAAATTTCCAGCAGCCTTAGTAAAGCTTATTACAGGTATATCTTTAACTACTAAAGATTTCAATAAATTCTTAGCTTCAATATCTCCACCTATAATACTTACATTTATTTTATTTTCATCTGCTGAGATATTCTTTACATTTGGAGCTTCTTTTATTATTTTTATTGCTCTATCAATTTCATCAATAACAGTTATAGTTACTGGTGCAGAACCTCTTGCTAGTAGACTAACCTCGTCAACTGTACCTTGGCAGACCATCTTGCCATTTTGAATTATTCCCACTTTTGAACATATTTCACCTAATTCAGATAATATATGAGAAGATATTATTATTGTTTTACCCATGGATTTTAAATTTTTTAATATTCCTTTCATTTCATATCTAGACTTTGGATCCATCCCAGAAGCCGGCTCATCTAAAATTAATAGTTCTGGATTATGAACTAAACATCTTGCTAGACATAACCTTTGCTTCATACCTCTGGATAATCCATCTACATATGCATCATATTTATCTGAAAGATTTACAAGCTCTAATAAATCCATTGATAATTTTTTTGCTTCTTCCCCTACAATTCCATATATAGAAGCATAAAATTCTAAATACTCTATTGCCATTAAGTTATCATATACCCCAAAAAAGTCTGGCATATATCCTATTTTTTCTTTAAGAAGCTTATTTTCCTTTATAGCATCTATTCCATCAACATAAACCTCACCACTGTCTGGGGATAAAAGACCTGATACAATCTTCATTGTAGTACTTTTTCCAGCTCCATTTGGACCAATAAAACCAAATATTTCTCCCTTTTCTATCTCTAAATTTACTCCTTTTAATGCTTTAAATTTACCGTAGGATTTTTCAAGGTTCTTTATTACTAACATTATTTTTCCCTCCCCGTTACAGTGATTACAGGCATTCCTGTTTCTCCTTTATTCTCATTTATGGTTAATTTTATCTTTAAAGTATTATTTTCTAAATAATCATTAAGGTTATTTAGTTTTTCTGCTTTTGTACCAATAACAAACTTTTCATATTCACCAGTTTTATGATTGTAAACATAGGAATCTAAAGTACTTTGCATATAATCATAGACCTGAATATTTCTTAGTCCTATTTCTGTAATTTCAAGATTACTATCAATATTATAATTTATAAAAACATCACCAGCACCATAAAAAGAATTAGTTTGATTTTGATAATAAACATTTGAAGTGTAGGAATCCACTATTCCTTTAAAATATCCTTCTGGATAATAAATAATTCCATCCTTTTTTACTAAATTCAAATCTACATCTTGTACTATTAAAGTGCTATCAAATTTAGAAACTGATTTATTATCAAAATTTAATTCATAGTCTATTGGCATATCTGTAATTCCTATAAGCTTATAGCCCTCAAGATTTAATTCATAAGAAGCAACTTGAAATAATGTAGAATTTCTTATTATATTTTTGAACTCTTCTCCACTTGTATCACCTTTTGAATTAAATCTAGTATTATAATATTTTTCAGCTAAGCTTCCTCCATAACCTTCTAATCCATATGCAACTTTTACATTTAAATTTTCTATAGTCTTTTCTTCATCTTTTTTTAAGCTTCCAATCTCCCATATGCTATTATTTGATAGGAAGATTAAATTTCTTATATCATAACCAAGGGTATTTTTAATTGTTCCACTTAATTTATTGCCATCTACAAAAAGATTATTTTCTATTCTATTAAATACTTGATTATTA
>NZ_JAHLPS010000102.1 GCF_018918055.1 Caproiciproducens sp. MSJ-32 | reverse complement strand
CAATATCTGAAATTTATTCATTTGTACATTAATTTCTATTGAACCGCCGTGTACCGAACGGTACGCACGGTGGTGTGAGAGGACGCTGAATAAAATAATTATTCAGCTCCTACTCGATTATCCTGTGAGAAATTTCAAAAAATGTTCAATTTAATAGAAGGAGAAACCCTTTACCTAAAGCATGAAAACGTATTGAGCCTCAAAAAGAACTCTGATAACATTTACTTATCAAATTGATAGATTTGATAAAGCTATTATCTATAACTACTATTAAAAATTAAAAAAGAAGGGAAGAGGATAGTTATGATGCAGAAAATTCAAAAATTTGGAGGTGCAATGTTCACCCCGGTACTATTATTTGCTTTTGCAGGTACTGTAATTGGAGTGGGTACCTTATTTACAACTGAAACAATAATGGGATCATTAGCAGCTCCAGATAGTTTTTGGTATCAATGTTGGAATGTAGTATTACAAGGTGGGTGGACCGTATTTAATCAATTACCGCTATTATTCGTAGTTGGTTTACCTATCGGAATGGCTAAGAAGCAAAATGCAAGATGTGCTATGGAAGCTCTAGTTCTATATTTAGCTTTCCATTATTTCTTAAGCACAATACTTGCTCAATGGGGAACTTTCTTTGGTGTTGATTTTGCTCAAGAAGTAGGTGGGACAAGCGGTCTTACTATGATAGCAAATATCAAAACCTTAGACATGGGAATGATTGGAGCCCTACTTATTTCAGGAATTGTTATTTATCTTCACAATCGTTACTTTGACACAGAATTACCTGAATGGTTAGGAACTTTTAGTGGTTCAACTTTTATCTTTATGATTGGTTTCTTTGTAATGATACCTGTTGCTGTTTTAGCTGCATTTATATGGCCTAAAGTTCAGTTAGGAATGGCAGCTTTCCAAGGCTTTATTAAGAATGCAGGAGCTTTTGGAGTTTGGGTATTTGTATTCTTAGAACGTATATTAATACCATTTGGATTACATCATATTTTATATTCTCCATTCTGGTATGATAACGTAGTAGTTCAAGGAGGCTTATATTCTTACTGGGCAAATAATTTACCAGAGATTGCAGCATCAACTGCTTCTTTAAGATCTTTAGTACCAGAAGCAGGGTTTTCATCAACAGGCTTTTCAAAAATCTTTGGTGTTCCGGGTATAGCCCTTGCATTCTATGTAACTGCAAAACCAGAAAAGAGAAAGAAGATATTAGGTCTTTTAATACCAATTACTTTAACTTCAATCTTCTGTGGTGTTACTGAACCTATTGAATTTACATTCTTATTTGTTGCTCCATGGTTATTTGGTGTACATGCTTTATTGGCAGCAACTCTTTCAACTGTTATGTATCTTGCAGGTATTGTAGGAATTCATGCTGGTGGTGTTATAGAAATGGCATCATTAAACTGGATACCATTAATGGGAAATCACTGGAAAGAATACTTATTAATGCTTGTAATTGGATTAGTATTCACAGGAATTTGGTTTGTAGTATTTAAATTTTTAATAGAAAAATTTGATGTTAAGACTCCAGGAAGGGAAGATGATGAAGATATTAAATTCCGTTCTAAGGCAGAATATAGAGAAAAGAAAAATGCTAAAAATGGAGAAAGCAAGGCAGAATTTATAAAGCTAATTTTAGAAGGATTAGGTGGAAAGGACAATATTGTTGATGTTACAAACTGTGCAACC
This sequence comes from Caproiciproducens sp. MSJ-32, assembly GCF_018918055.1. GTDB lineage: Bacteria > Bacillota > Clostridia > Clostridiales > Clostridiaceae > Clostridium. The sequence goes on along the minus strand of NZ_JAHLPS010000102.1, from coordinate 13,330 downwards.
CGACTTAGAGTAAATGTTAAGGATGAAACTTTATGTAAGGATGACACTTACTTTAAATCAATTGGGGCTCATGGCTGCTCTGTTAACGGTAAGTCCTTCCAAGTTATTATTGGACTAAAAGTACCTCAAGTAAGAGAGGATTTTGAAAACTTATTAAATAGTGAAAATGAAGCTTTAGTTTAGGAGAGGAATAAATGAGCAAGGTAAAAACAATGCAGAAAATAAATAAAAAAGAGATAGAAACATTAAATAAATACTTTGATATTTTAAAGTTAATTCTTTTAGTGTCTCCCTTTATAAGTATTATGTATTTATCCTTAAAAGCTACAACTATTGGATTAACTATATCGGAAGCAATTACAAATAATCCAGAGTTTAGTATAGTGTTTCTAGTTTCTATGATAAACCCTTTTATAGCTTATTTATTAAAAGTTATGCACAATAAAATCAATAATAATGATGTTGAATATGCAGTAGTGAATTTAGTCCTAATTTTATTAGCAGAGCTTTTATTACAAAATATATTATTCATTGCATTATTTGTCTTTATACTATATAAAACATTAAAGGTCTACAAGATAAACATTATAAACAGCTTTAAAAAGAAGCTTACAAAAGGGTTTTTAATAACTATTTCAGGCAGTGTTTTTATTATTGCTTTAGCTAGTATATGCTCCTTTGCTATGATGAGAATTAATATTTAAAATAACAAGGCTACGATAAATAGGATATGCTTATTTCATATATCCTATTTATCGTAGTATTTTTATATTTAATATTATAAATCACTCGTTTTTAATTTTATAGCCCACCTAAAACTTTATGGAAATACTTATTAAAAAAATAATAAAACATTGTTCTGATGAGAATGTCTGTTCTTGCATGTGGCAAAAATTATAAACATATAAGTATTTTAAACAATTATCAAAAAATTCAAATCCATGCCAGAAAATATTATAATTCAAAGTATATTCTATTAAGAAAAAACTCCATATCTTCCTTATGTTGCTTATATTCGCTATATTTATTTCCAAGAAAAAAGTAATGCCTAAAAGGAAAATTATTAATATAGATTTTGAAATAGAATATTTAAATTTAATAAAAACCTTCTCCCTTCACAAATAGTTAGTTTACAATTCATTGTAATTTTTGGTAATTACTTAATATTATAATAACACTATTTACAATTTTGCTCCAATATGACTTAGAGTCTTAGGTTTGTCTGATCGTAGCGAGTTCTGCTAAAACTCTTTACATAGTAGTTATTCCGAGCCTAGTACTTCTTTATGCAGCTTTTTAGTATGCAGAAATTGAGAATTATTAATCTATAACTGAAAACATTCTTTCATTTCACACTCCACACTCCACACTCCAAACTCTACACTCCACACTCCAAACTCCACACTCCAAACTCTACACTCCAAACTCCACACTAAATGATCTGTGTGAAAAGTCACAGAAAATGTTAAAAGAAACAGATGTATAGACCTATTCTCTAAAGGTTTCCAATCTATTGTAATCGGTTTTCAGCGAGTGTAATATGTAAGCATAGACAGAAAAAATTTAAATTTACATAAATAGGAGGAATTAAAAATGGAAAACAAAAAGTATTCAATAACAGTTGCTGGCGGAGGAAGTACATTTACACCTGGAATAGTATTAATGTTACTAGATAATCTAGATAGATTTCCAATCCGTTCAATAAAATTCTATGATAATGATGCAGAAAGGCAAGAAATAGTAGCAAAGGCTTGTGAAATTTATATAAAGGAAAATGCTCCAGATATAGACTTCTCATATACAACAGATCCAGAGAAAGCCTTTACTGATATAGATTTCGTATTAGCTCATATTCGTGTTGGTAAATATGAAATGCGTGAAAAGGATGAAAAGATTCCTCTAAAATATGGAGTAGTTGGACAAGAAACTTGTGGTCCTGGAGGAATAGCTTACGGAATGCGTTCTATAGGAGGGGTATTAGAAATTCTTGACTACATGGAAAAATACTCACCAAATGCATGGATGTTAAACTATTCAAATCCAGCAGCAATTGTAGCAGAAGCAACAAGAAGATTAAGACCAAACTCAAAGATATTAAATATTTGTGATATGCCAATAGACCTAGAAGAAAAAATGGCTCGTATATGTGGACTAAAATCAAGAAAGGAAATGCAGGTATCTTACTATGGCTTAAACCACTTTGGATGGTGGACAAAAATCTATGATAAAGATGGAAATGACTTAATGCCAAAAATAAAAGAACATGTAGCAAGAAATGGATTTGCGGATGCCCTATCAGATACAAATCAACACGTAGATGAAAGCTGGATGGAAACATTTAGAAAGGTTAAAGATGTATATGCTGTTGATCCATCAACAATACCAAATACTTATTTAAAATATTACTTATTCCCAGATTATGTAGTAGAACATTCTAATCCAGAATACACAAGAGCAAATGAAGTTATGGATGGAAGAGAAAAATATGTATTTGGAATATGTAAAGAAATAATTGAAAAAGGTACAAGCAAAATAGAAGGTGGTTTTGAAGCTGATGCCCATGCAACTTATATAGTAGATCTAGCTTGTGCAATAGCTAAGAATACATTAGAAAGATTTTTATTAATAGTACCTAATGAAGGGGCAATTGAAAACTTTGATAGAACAGCAATGGTTGAAATTCCATGTATAGTGGGAAAGAATGGATATGAAAAGATCTGTCAAGGAGCTATTCCTCAATTCCAAAAGGGATTAATGGAACAACAAGTAAGCGTAGAAAAGCTAGTTGTTGAAGCATGGATAGAAGGAAGCTATCAAAAATTGTGGCAAGCGATTACTTTATCTAAGACTGTACCAAGTGCAAAGGTTGCAAAATTAATCTTAGATGATTTAATAGAAGCAAACAAAGGATACTGGCCAGAATTAAAATAATCAAAAATAAGACAAGTTTTGGAGAGTTGACCTAGAAATAGGATTAACTCTCTTTTTCATTTATTAGACAAAAATTATAAATTAATGTAAAATTTAAATAATGTATAAATATTAAAATTCTTTAGGAAAGATGGGGCAAATTATGAAATTAGATGAATTGGTGAATAAAAATTATAATCAGCTTAGTGAAAATGACTTTTATATCTGGAATTATATATCAAAGCATAGAAAAGAATGTGAAAATTTATCAATTGACCAATTAGCATCTAAATGTAATGTTTCCAGATCAACAATACTTAGATTTGCTAAAAAGATATCTTTAAAAGGCTATAGTGAATTAAAATTATATTTAAAATTAGATAACGAAGTTACAAAGGAAAATACTTATAATGTTGATTTAGTTTGCAGCAATTATGAAAAGGTTATACAAAATATAAGGGAAAAAGACTGTACAGAAATATTTAAGGCTATTGATGATGCAAGAAATATATATGTATATGGCGTTGGAATGATACAATCTTCAATTAAAAAGGAATTAAGGCGCGTATTTATGATGGCAGGAAAAACCCTTTATGATGTAAGCGGCTATAAGGAGGCTGAGTATGCCTTAAATAGTGCAGCTTCAGAAGATATTTTTATAATAATTTCAGTTTCAGGAGAGAATGAATTTATTTTAGAGCTGGCAAAGAAGCTAAATGTAAAGAATATACCTATTATATCTATTACTCAGTTGAAGGAAAATTCCTTATCACAATTAAGTAACTTTAATTTATATATATCATCTGTTACATTTCCTGAAGTTTTGGATGTTATGGAATATAAATCTCTTACCTCTTATTTTATATTAATTGAGATTTTATTTTTAAAGTATGTTGAATATATAGGAGGCTGGAGAAATGAAAATTGAAGATTTAATATATAAAAACTATAAAAAACTTAATGAAAATGATTTATATATTTGGAATTATATTCTAAGTCATAAAGAAGCTTGTAGTTCTATGTCAATGCAGGAGTTAGCCAGCAATTGTAATGTTTCTCATACAACTATATTAAGATTTGCCCAAAAGTTAGGTTTAGAAGGCTATAGTGAGCTTAAGATATATTTAAAGTGGGGGAATAAGGATAATTACTCCTTCAATGAAGAGGAAATTGATAATACCTATAAGGATTATATTAAAACAATGGACCTTTTAAAGAAGGAAGATTTTACAGAACTTTTTTCAATGATGGAAAAGGCTAATAAAATCTATGCCTATGGTACAGGAGCTGTACAAACTAATGCAGCAGTTGAATTAAAAAGAAATTTCCTTACAGTAGGGAAGTTGATAAATGTATTAGAAGGAAAAGACGAGCTTTATATAATAGGAAAATATTTTAAGGAAAATGATTTGGTTTTCTTATTCTCTCTTTCAGGTGATAATAACTTGATTAATAACTTTGCTATAAAGTTAAAGGAGAGGGGAGTAAAAATTGTATCAATTACCAAGGTTGGTAATAATAAATTATCCCAATTAAGCGATATAAGCATTCAATATCATTCCCATTGTGTAGGAAAAATTGATGAAGATTTAGAGGTTTTTACAGTATCCCAATTTTTTGTGATAAATGAATTTTTATTATTGAAATATATGCAGTATAAGAATAATAAGAAATAAAAAGAGTGTATCAGTTTTTTTCTGCTACACTTTTTTATTAATTAAATATAATTTGTTATGCTTCCTTCTCCAGCTTTTAAATTAGTAATATCATAAATTAGCCATTAATTATTTTCGTAAATAAAAATAAAGTTACAATTAATAGGTATTTCTAAATTAGCGAAATTAAAAATAATATCAGCATTAGCCCTTGTTGTTCTTTTATCAATTTTTGATAATTCTTTTATTTCACATAGGAAGAGCTGCTAAATAATAAAAAAATTTTTTCGCAAAATTCTGCATATACTAGGTTAATATTGCAAAAAATGATATAATGAATATATACAAATAAAATATTTTTTTAATTAGAAAGGAGAAGTTATGGGAAAGTATAAAAGAATTTTTACAATAGTTATAGATTCTCTTGGTGTTGGAGCAATGGATGATTCTGAAAAGTACGGAGATATTGGAGTAGATACTCTTGGGCATATAGCTGAATCAGTAGAAAAGCTTAACATACCAAACCTTCAAAAGTTAGGTATAGCAAATTTACATCCTATTAAAAATGTTCCACCAGTAGAAAAACCTTTAGCACACTTTATGAAAATGAAAGAAGCAAGTTTAGGAAAAGATACAATGACTGGTCATTGGGAAATGATGGGACTCAAAATTGAAACCCCTTTCAAAACTTTTACTGATACAGGTTTTCCTAAAGAATTATTAGATGAATTAGAAAAAAGAACTGGTCATAAAATTGTTGGTAACAAAAGTGCAAGCGGTACCGAAATTTTAGATGAGCTTGGTGAACATCAAATTAAGACTGGAGATATGATAGTATATACTTCAGCAGATTCAGTATTACAAATTTGTGGTCATGAAGAAACTTTTGGTTTAGATGAACTTTATAGATGTTGTGAAATTGCTAGAGAATTAACTCTTAAAGATGAATGGAAAGTAGGTCGTGTTATTGCAAGACCATATGTTGGAATGAAAAAGGGTGAATTTAAACGTACAAGCAATAGACATGATTATGCTTTAAAACCATTTGGGAAAACTGCACTAAATACTTTAAAGGAAAATGGATATGATGTAATATCTGTTGGAAAAATCAATGATATATATGATGGAGAAGGTATAACAGAAGCTCATAAGTCTAAGAGTTCAGTTCATGGCATGGAACAAACTTTAGAAATCGCAGATAAGGACTTTAATGGTTTATGCTTTGTTAATCTAGTTGACTTTGATGCCCTATGGGGACATAGAAGAAATCCAGTTGGATATGCTGAAGAATTAGAAAAATTTGATGTAAATTTAGGTAAACTATTAGAAAAATTAAAGGAAGATGATTTATTAATAATCACAGCAGATCATGGTAATGACCCAACATATTCTGGTACAGATCATACTCGTGAACATGTTCCATTTATAGCTTATTCTCCATCAATGAAGGAAAGCGGTTTAATGGAAACTGCAGATACCTTTGCAGTTGTAGGAGCTACAATTGTAGATAACTTTGGCTTAAAGATGCCAGAAAATACAATAGGATATTCAGTATTAGATAAACTTGTATAATATTTATTAAAAATAAGTTCTGCACCAAAGAAGGGGTGTAGAACTTATTTTTATAAAGTTTATGTCCTTTGTAAAAACTAAAAATTAAAATTAAGGGGGAGATATGCATGATAATTTACTCTAAAAATATATATTTAGAAGATAAAAAAATAAGTGGATTTATTAAAGTTAAAGATTCAATAATTACTGATATAGCTGAACTGGATTATGAATTAACAAAAGATTACTTAAGTAATTATATTGTAAGGGTATTAGGCTGGGAAGATGATGAGGAAATTATTGATTATTCAGATTTTATTATTATTCCAGGTTTTATAGATAATCACATTCATGGATGGGGAACAGGATCATTTTGGTTTGAAAAGACAGCAGAATCAATTTTAGAAATGCAAAAACATCTTCCTAAGACAGGGGTAACATCATTTCTTCCAACAACAGTAACAGATGACCTAGAAGAACTTCTAAAAGCAATAGATGAAGCTAATAAAATATATGAATCAAAGCAGAAGGGAGCCGAAATGCTAGGACTTCATTTAGAAGGGCCATTTATAAGTAAAGAATATAGGGGAATGCAAAAAGAAGAAAGCTGCATAGCTCCTAATTTGGATATTATGAAGGCTTTTTATAATAGGCAGAAGTCAAAAGATTTAATAAAGTTGATGACCATGGCACCAGAGTTGGATGGAGCTAAGGAAGTAGCAGAATTTTGTAGAGAAAAAGGAATACAGCTTTCAATTGGGCATTCTGGAGCAAGCTTTGATAAAATTAAAGAGATGAAGAAATATGGTTTTAGCGGATTTACTCATACTTTTAGTGGAATGAAAGCTTTTCATCATAGGGAATTAGGAGTAGCTGGAGCTGCCCTATATTTTGATGATATGTATTGTGAGTTTGCTAAGCAAACTGGCTTAACAGTAAAACATGAAGCTTTTGATATTGCTTTAAGAATAAAAACTAGTGATAAAATAATTCTATCTACAGACTGCAGCGGATTAGCAAAAACTAATAAGCCTTTTCATCATTATATCAGAAAGATAACCCTTATACCTCATAAAGATGGATTAATGATTAAACATGCTGATGGCAAGGAAGAAATAATAGATAATAGTTTGTATGAAAATGTTAAGGATATTGAAATGGGATATATTGATTCGGTAAAAAATATTATAAAACATTCAAAAGTAGATATCTTTGATATTATAAAAATGGCAAGTATAAATCCAGCTAAATACATAAATGTTTTTGATAGAAAGGGAAGCATAGCTGTAAATAAAGATGCTGATTTGTTAATAATTGATAATGACTTTAATTTAATATATACAATTATTAGGGGGGAAATTTATTTTTAAAATAAAGGAATTTTAAAAGATTTATAGAATAATTAATAGAAGGTATAAAAAGGGGGAGATGCAATGAATTTTGAACAAGAAATAATAAGATTATTAGAAAGACACAAAGAAGGAATTACTTTAGATGACCTTGAGAATGTTTACTTTAAAAATGATGTAGAATTTAGAGAGGGAAAAACAATTAAGGTTGGAGAAAATATTCATCTTTATCTTGAAAAATTAGAAGAAGAAGGCAGAATAACTATTAAAGAAGATAAAGTGATTTTTTATGGAATATATTAGAGTGGATTCCTGTAAATATATTAATATAAATATGTATATTTATATTATATGGTTAATAAAGGGGAGGAGATTAGAAAATATATTCAAGAAGGAATAGACTTTGGATGTAAAACTGTATGTATTAACCCATCTTCTTTAGATATAGCTCGTGAAATGACAAGGGGTACAGAAACAAAAATATGTGTAGTATGTGATTTTCCTTTTGGAACTTCAACTACAAAATCTAAGGTTATGCAGGCAGAGGAAATATGTAAGAGCGGAGATGTATATGAACTAGATGTGGTTGCAAATTATGGCTGGATAAGAAGTGGAAAATGGGACAAAGTTGAGGAAGACATAAGGGCAGTTTGTGATGTATGCCATAAATATGGAGTAGCAGTAAAAGTGATTCTTGAAACAGATGTTTTAAGCTTAGAAGAGGTTGCAAAGGCAACAGATGTGGCATGTAATGCTGGGTCAGATTTTGTAAAGACTTCTACAGGTTTTTATACAGGAGGAGAGAGTAAGGGAGCTACAGTAGAAGTAATAAAGGTTATGATGGAAGCTGCAAAGGGACGCTGTAAAATTAAGGGCTCAGGTTGTATTAGAACAAGGGAACATTTTTTAGAGCTTATTGATTTAGGAATCGACCGTATGGGAATGGGATATCGCTCTACTCCAGTAGTTTTAAATATAGAAAAAAATAAATAAAATAAAAATAAGCTGATTATATTCTTTAAAAGGAATAGATCAGCTTATTTTACAGCATTTGGTTTCATATAACTATTCCTTGGGGTATAATAAATATAGATGTACGATTGAAATTTTAATTTAAGGACTAGTAGGAGGAAAAATGATGAAAAAAGGAATAATATTTGATTTAGATGGAACTCTGTGGGATTCATGCCCACAAATAACTGAAGGTTGGAATAAAGCTATAGAAGAATGTGAAGATATAGATTTCAAATTAACCATAGAGGATGTAAGATCTGTTATGGGAAAAACTCCAAAGGAAATTGCGGTAACTCTATTTAATAAGGTTACAGAAGAAAGGGCTATGGAAATTATGAAAAAATGCTTTGAGGAAGAAGAAAAAATTATAAGGGAAAAGGGTGGAGTATTATTTCCAAAACTTATAGAAAACTTAGAAGAATTGAAAAAAGACTATGAACTTTTTATAGTAAGTAACTGCCAGGATGGTTATATCCAAGACTTTTTAGACTTTTATAAATTACGCTCCTATTTTAAAGATTATGAAAATGCAGGAAGAACAAAATTAAATAAAGATAAAAATATAGAACTTGTTGTAAAGAGAAATAATTTAGATAAAGCTCTTTATTTAGGAGATACAGAAGGAGATTATAAGGCAGCTAAACTTGCAGGAGTTCCTTTTGTACATGCAAAATATGGCTTTGGTACTGTAAGGGATGCAGAATATTCTATTAATTCCTTTGAAGAACTTAAAGATATTGCTAGAAAAATCTTGAATTAAATTTATACTTATTTGATTTTTAAAAGAATTTTTTTATAAATTAAGAAGATACTAATTAAAAGATAATATTTTTAATTAGTAGAGGTGAAATTTATGAAAAAATTATTGTATATCACAGTTAACTCAAAGCCAGAAGAAATGTCATCTTGTAAAACAGTTGGAAGGGCAGTAGTCAATAGATTTTTAAGCATATATCCTGACTTTACTCTGGAGGAATTAGACCTTTATAAATGCCATATTCCAAGATTAGAATATCAATATTTTGAGGGAAGAAATGCTTTAATAAAGGAAGAAGCTTTTAAGGATCTGCCTCCTCATCAACAAGAAGAAATACATAAAATAGTTAAACTAACAGACCAATTTAAAGAAGCAGATATGTATGTTATAGCTGCTCCAATGTGGAGTTTATCTTTCCCATCTCCTCTTAAGGAATATTTAGACTGTGTGATTATGAATGGAAAAACAATAAGTATTACTGATGATAAGGTTAAGGGCTTATTAGATGATAAGCCAAGAGGAATGATCTATGTTCAATCTTCTGGAGGAAAAATTCCATGGATGTTAAGGCCAGTTTTAAATAGGGGCTTAAATTATGTAGAAGATTTAGTAAAAATGATGGGAATAAAGAGGTTCCAAGAACTCTTAGTAGATGGAACAGGAAATAGCGAAGAAGAAAGAAGGAAGGCTATAGAAAAGGCTGTTGAGAAAATAGATAATGTTATTGGAGAAGTGTGGAGGGAGTAGTGCAAAAAGAGGCTGATACAGCCTCTTTTTTAGTTTAAATTTATATTTGCAAGCTTTAAAGAATAATTGTAACGAAAGTTACAGATTTTTTGGTAAATAATGTGTAAAATGTTTATATATTTTATTGTGGGGGAGAAGTAAAATGGAGAACAAATATTTTAATATAAAAGATAGTTTATATGATATTACAGAAAAATATCCAGCTGCCATTAATTTATTAGTTGCTGCAGGTTTTGATAATATAAAGGATGAAAATGCCAGAAAGACTTTTGGAAAGGCAGTTACTTTAGAAAATGCCTTAAAGTTAAAAAAAATTAATCTAGAAAGCTTTGTTAATAATTTAGTAGAAAAAATTGAAGAAGATGAAATTAAGGAAAAGAAGGACAATAATAAAAATATAAAGATTGCTGGAGTATTGCCTTGTCCGGTTAAAGTGCCTTTAAATGAAGCTTTTGAAAAATTTATTAAGGAAAGTAATTTACCTTATAATTTAGAATATGAATTAAAGGCTGCTTCAATGGGAGTAGATTGGATAATTGAAGAGCTTAAAAATGATGCTGTAGAAAAGCTGCCAGATATGTTTATATCAGCAGGCTTTGATATATTCTTTGATAAAAATTTATTTGGTAAATATAAGGCAGAAAATCTTTTTGAAGATATAACAGGTATAGAAAATTATAATAGGGACTTTAATAATGATTATATAAATTTAAAGGATCCTAATGGACAATATTCAATTTTATCAGTTGTCCCAGCAATATTTTTAGTTAACAAAGATGAGCTAAAAGGAAGAAAGGCACCTGAAAGTTGGGAAGATATTTTACAGGATGAATTTGAAAATAGCATAAGTTTACCAATGAAGGACCTAGATTTATTTAATTCTATCTTACTAAATATCTTTAGAAGATTTGGAGAAGATGGTATTAAAAGATTAGCCAGAAATCTAAAGAGAAGCATGCATCCAGCAGAAATGGTAAAATCACATATTAAGCTTGGAGATAAGCCCGTAATAACTATTATGCCTTATTTCTTTACTTGGATGGTTAAAGAAGGCGGCCCAATGACAGCAGTATGGCCAAGAGAAGGTGCTATTATAAGCCCGGTATTTATGCTTACTAAGAAAGAAAAGAAGGAAGAATTAAAGCCTATAGTTGATTTCTTTGCAGGAAAAGAAGTGGGAGAAATTTTAGCCCATCAAGGAAAATTCCCAAGCGTTAATCCAGAAGTTGATAATATGCTTCCAAAGGAAAACAGGTATATGTGGCTTGGCTGGGATTTTATCAAGGAAAATGATATTTCAAGCTTAATTAAGAAATGCGAAGATATATTCTACAATAGTGTTAAGGGGGAATAATAGATGAATTTAGTTAATGTATCAGGTCCTCCATCTTCAGGAAAAACTTCTGTAATATTAAAGACTATCGAATCAATAAAGAGTAGGGGGCTATCTGTAGGAGTAGTTAAATTTGACTGCCTTTATACAGATGATGACCTATTATATGAAAAATCTGGTATTCCAGTGAAAAAGGGCCTATCAGGATCTTTATGTCCAGATCACTATTTTGCAAGCAATATTGAAGAAGTGGTAAACTGGGGAATAAGTGAAAAGCTAGATTTATTAATTACTGAAAGTGCTGGTCTTTGTAATAGATGCTCTCCATATATAAAGGGAATAAAGGCAGTATGTGTAATAGACAATTTAAGTGGAATAAACACTCCTAAAAAGATTGGTCCAATGCTTAAAACTGCTGATATTATAGTAATTACAAAGGGAGATATTGTTTCTCAGGCTGAAAGGGAAGTTTTTGCCTCAAGGGTAAATTCTGTAAATCCTCAAGCAATAATTATCTTTGTAAATGGTCTTACAGGTCAAGGGGCCTATGAACTTAGCACTTTGATATATGATGAGAATTTAAATATTGATACAGTTAGGGGTAAACAATTAAAGTTCCCAATGCCTTCAGCCTTATGCTCTTACTGCCTAGGAGAAACAAGAATAGGCTCAGAATATCAAATGGGAAATGTAAGAAAGATACAAATAGGTGATAATAATGATTAAGATAAAGGAATTAGAAAAGCAAAAAATAAGAGAATTGGAAAACAAATATCCTTTCATTTTATCCTTTTTTGAAAATAATAAGTTAGATGTGGAGGATTTTAAAGATTACAGCCTAGAAGAATATTTAAATCATTTTACAGCAGAAGATCTTGAGGAATGGGCAATAGATATAGATAAAATTAAGGCTGACTTAGAATTATATCTTAATCAAATGATTGAATTTTTAGGACTAGATAAAGAAAGAGTAGATTCTATTACCATACTTGCAGGAAAAGACAAGAGTGGTAATCCAGAAAACTTTACAGAACTGGTTATTAAAAAAAGTGAAATTATTTCAATTGTAGGACCAACAGGTTCAGGAAAGAGCAGGCTTCTTGCAGATATAGAATGGGCTGCTAATAAAGATACTCCTACTGGAAGAACTATTCTACTAAATGGAGAAAAGGCGGACCCAAGCCTTAGATTTTCTACAAGCAATAAGCTGGTTGCTCAGTTATCTCAAAATATGAATTTTGTAATGGATCTTACAGTAAGGGAATTTTTAGAACTTCATGCTAAGAGCAGAATGATAGAAAATGAAGAGGAAGTTATAGAAAAAATAATATCTGCTGCTAATGAATTAGCTGGAGAAAAGTTTGATTTAGATACTCCAATAACAAGATTAAGCGGAGGTCAATCAAGGGCTTTAATGATAGCTGATACAGCCATATTAAGTACTTCTCCAATAGTTTTAATAGATGAAATTGAAAATGCAGGTATAGATAGAAAAAGGGCCCTAAATCTTCTAGTAAGTGAAGAAAAAATAGTTCTTATGGCAACTCATGATCCAAGTCTTGCCCTTATAGCAGATAAAAGAATAGTAATTAAAAATGGTGGAATTCATAAAATAATCGAAACAGATAAAGAAGAAAAAGCAGTATTAGCAGAGCTTGAAAAGATGGATGAGCTAATAAATAATATGAGGGCAAAGCTGAGAAGAGGAGAAAAAATTTCCTTAGACAGTTAGGAGTGTGGAGTTAGGAGTTAGTAGTTAGGAGTGTGGAGTTAGTAGTGTGGAGTTGTATAGGGATAGATTTAACTCTCTTGTGTAAAAGCAGGAGAGTTTTTTATTTTATCATTATGTAATATTATTAAAAATTTGGGGTTTTAATACAAATTAATATATAATACTATAAACGAGCAAAAACACATGAATAAATTACCATACAAAAATTAATAAAAAATAAAAACATTTATGCACCACTTTGTTATAATTAAGTTCTCACACAAAACATAACAAAGGAGAATG
>NZ_JAHLPS010000113.1 GCF_018918055.1 Caproiciproducens sp. MSJ-32 | reverse complement strand
TATGAACAATCAAAGGCTGGAGTGCCCTTGGAGCAAATTTTTCAAGCCTTAAAAATTGCCTAGGAGGAGTCTATTCAATTTTTATGGTAAATAATGCTATGAAATTTGCTCATTTATAAATATTTTAAAAATATGTTTAATTAAAGGAAAATAGAGAAAAATATAGAATAAGTAATATAGAGGTGAGATATATGAACCTAAGGAATAAAATAGAAGGATTTGAAAGGTTGACATTAATAAAAGAGGCTGCCTTTAGCAGCGCAAGTAAAGGTAGAAAAAAATTTGAAGAAGAAGATAAAGTCAGAACCTGTTATATGGTAGATAGAGATAGAATTATACATAGTAAAGCTTTTAGAAGATTAAAACACAAGACCCAAGTATATATTAAAGCCTTTGGAGATCATTATAGAACAAGATTAACTCATACATTGGAAGTATCACAAATTGCAAGAACTATAGGAGTTGGAATAGGATTAAACGAGGTCCTTATTGAAGCTATAGCTTTGGGACATGATTTAGGGCATGTAGCCTTTGCTCATAGTGGGGAAGAAGTCTTAAATAACTTTTTAGAGGGAGGATTTAGACATAGTGAGCAAAGTGTTAGGGTAGTAGAAAAATTAGAAAGAAATGGTGAAGGATTAAATCTAACAGAAGAAGTAATAGATGGTATATTAAATCACAGTGGTCTTAATTTAAAGGGAGAAAATAATCCTAGAACTTTAGAAGGAAAAGTAGTTAAAATAAGTGATAAAATAGCTTATTTAAATCATGATATAGATGATTCTATTAGAGTAGGTTTATTAAGTGAAGATGATATACCAAAAGAAATTATTAAAGTTTTAGGAAAAAGCAATTCAGAAAGAATAGATACTTTAGTAAATGATATTATTCATAATTCAATAAAATCTATTGAGAATAATTGTATTGATATAAAGTTTAGTAATGAAGTTTTTGAAGCTATGATTGAACTAAGGAAATTTATGTTTAAAAATATTTACTTAGGGGATATTTTAAGGGTGGAGAGAAATAAGGCTCAATTTATTTTAGAAAATCTGCTTGAATATTATTGTAGTCATGAAAATGAGCTGAAGGGAATATATAGAAAAATTGCAGAAGAAGAAGGAATAAAAAGAGCTGTAGCAGATTATATTGCTGGAATGAGTGATGATTATTGCTTGAATACCTTTAATTCGATTTTTGTGCCGAAATTAGTTATATATTAAATAAAATAAAAAAATAAGAGGAATTTTGAAATTGATAAAGAATAATAATAAAGAAGATTGAATATATAGAAAAAAATTTTAAAATTTCAGAAGGAATTCTATAAAAAATGTCGAAAATAATAAAAGTTGACGAAAATTACAGTAAGGAGGTGAATCTCCTTGCAGATTTCTGAAGAGATTCTAGAAAAGGTCAAAGAATATAATGATATAGTTGATGTAATATCAGAAACTGTCAAATTAAAAAGATCTGGCCGAAATTTTTTGGGATTATGTCCTTTTCATAATGAGAAGACACCTTCATTTTCAGTATCACCAGAAAGGCAGATATATAAATGCTTTGGCTGTGGAGAAGCAGGGAATGTAATAACATTTATTATGAAGAATAGAAATTTGCCCTATGTTGACGCAGTAAAGTATTTAGCTGATAGAGCCAATATTCAAATTGATACTGATAGAAAAAATGAAGATCCTAAGGCTAAAAAAAGAAATCTACTTTATAAGGTCAACGTAGAAGCAGCAAGATTCTTTTATTCAAATTTAAAAAATTCAACAATAGCAAAAAACTATTTTTTAAAAAGAGGAATAAAAGAAGAAACTATAAAAAAATTTGGTTTAGGATTTGCTAAAGATAGCTGGGACAGTCTACTTCTTCATCTTAAAAAACTTGGCTTTAAAGAAGATTTATTATACGAAGCTGGTTTAGTTTCTGCTTCAGTAAAAACAGGAAAGAAGTATGATAGGTTTAGGAATAGAGTAATATTTCCCGTTTTTGATTATAGAGGCAGGGTTATTGGATTTGGGGGAAGGGTATTAGACGATTCTAAGCCAAAGTATCTAAATTCTCCAGAAACATTAGTATTCCAAAAGGGAACTAATCTTTATGGATTAAATTTTGCTTTAAAAGGCAAAATGAATGAAAGATATTTTATTATTGTAGAAGGTTATATGGATTTAATATCATTGCATCAACAGGGGATAACAAATGTTGTTGCATCTTTAGGAACAGCTTTAACTCACGAGCAAGCACGCTTATTAAGAAGGTATGCTGATAAAGTTATTATTTCTTACGATGCTGATGTAGCGGGACAGACAGCAACCTTAAGAGGGCTAAATATACTAAGAGAGGTAGGATTTGATGTTAGGGTGTTAAATATACCTAATGGAAAGGATCCGGATGAATTTGTTAGAAACAATGGAAAAGAGGCATTTTTAGAATTGGTTAAAAATGCAGAAAATTTAATAGATTATCGAATTAGAAAAGCTGGAGAAGGTTTAAATCTAGACGATAATACTGACTTGGTTAAGTATGGTAAGAAAGTAACTGAGATATTAGCTGATGTAAATCCTTTAGAAAAAGATATATATATTAAAAATATATCAGAAAAAACAGGAATAAGAGAACAGACATTATTTGATTTATTAACAAAAGAAATGACAAAAAACATAAATAAAAATAATTTTATGAATAATAAGGAAGAAAATGGAACAAAATTATATGTAGAACCACCATTTTTAAAAGCAGAAAGAGCTTTATTAAAATTATCTCTAGAAGATGAATACTTTGAAGAAATTGAAAATTTAATAAAAATTGAAGACTTTATTGTACCGGAGCATATAGAGATATTTTCTATAATTAAAGAAGCAAAAAAGGGAAAAATAAATAATATAGTAGGTTATTTAGAAACCCGATTTACTGATGCAAAAATTTTAGAAGAAATAGTCAAAATTAAGGAAGAAAAAATTCTAATAGGAAATAATAATAAAAAATTAATTAGAGATTTAATAAAGCAGATAATTAATTATAAATTAAATAAGGATTTAGAGACCTTGAAAAGTAAGCAAAGAATATTTGAAAAACAAGGAAAAATAGAGGAGACAATAAGAATAGCAATGGAAATTAATAAGATAAACGAGCAACTTAAGAAAGGTGTGAATTAAGTGGTAAAAGCGGAAGGAGGTAAAAAAATGGTAGATGGAAAAACAAAAGCTAAGGACGCTAAAAAAGATAGTGAAAGCAAAAGCAGCAAAATGGCAGTAGTTAAAAATCTACTAGACAAAGCTAAGAGCAAAGGTTCTATAACATATAAGGAATTAATAGATGAAATTGATCATATAGAATTAAGTCCTGAACAAATAGAAAAAATTTATGAAGTATTAGAATCAATGGGGATAGAAATAATTGGTGATGAAATTTCCGAGGATAATATCGAGGAAGAAGATTTAGACTTAACTATTCCAGAAGGTATAGCAATAGATGATCCTGTAAGAATGTATTTAAAAGAAATAGGAAAAGTACCTTTATTATCATCAGAAGAAGAAATAGAACTAGCAACAAGAATAGAACAAGGAGATGAAAAGGCTAAAAAGAAATTAGCAGAAGCAAACCTTAGACTAGTTGTTAGTATTGCAAAAAGATATGTAGGAAGAGGAATGTTATTCCTAGATTTAATTCAAGAAGGAAATTTAGGGCTAATAAAAGCAGTAGAAAAATTTGATTATAGAAAAGGCTTTAAATTTTCTACATATGCAACATGGTGGATAAGGCAAGCAATAACTAGAGCTATTGCTGACCAAGCAAGAACCATTAGAATCCCAGTTCATATGGTTGAAACAATAAATAAATTAATCAGAATTCAACGACAATTATTACAGGAATTAGGAAGGGATCCACACCCAGAAGAAATTGCTGAGATTATGGAATTACCAGTTGAAAAGGTAAGAGAAATTCAAAAAATAGCCCAAGAACCAGTATCTCTTGAAACACCAATTGGTGAAGAAGAAGATTCACATCTTGGAGATTTTATACCAGATGATGATGCCTTAGCACCTGCAGAAGCTGCCGCTTTTACAATGCTTAAGGAACAATTAATAAATGTATTAGATACATTAACACCTAGAGAAGAAAAGGTATTAAGACTAAGATTTGGTTTAGATGATGGTAGAGCAAGAACTCTTGAAGAAGTTGGAAAAGAGTTTAATGTAACTAGAGAAAGAATAAGGCAAATTGAAGCAAAAGCTCTTAGAAAATTAAGACATCCTTCAAGAAGTAAAAAATTAAAGGATTATTTAGATTAGCACCAAAGGGTGCTAATTTTATTTAGCAAGGAGTAGAAAAATGGAACTAAGCAAAAGATTAAAATTTATTATTAATAATATGGAGAATATTGATGTTTTGGCAGATATAGGTACAGATCATGGTTATATACCAATTTATGCTGTAAAAAATAATCTTTGCAAAAAGGCAATTGCAACAGATGTAAATAAACTTCCTTTAGATAAGGCAAAGTTAAATGCAATTTTGGAGGGAGTAGATGATAAACTAGAATTTAGATTAGGAAATGGACTTAAGCCTTTAAACAATAATGAAGCTAATGGGGTAATAATAGCTGGAATGGGTGGTAACCTAATAGTAAATATATTAGAAGATAGTATTAAGAAAGTTAATGAGTTAGATTATCTTATTTTGCAACCAGCTCAAAATCCAGAGGTTTTAAGAGAATATTTATATAATAATAATTATGAAATAATAAAAGAAGATCTTTGTTTAGATGAAAATATTTATTATGAACTTTTCAAGGTTAAAAGAAAAAATGGAGAAAATACTAAATTAGACCCTATATATTATGAAGTAAGTCCTAAATTAATAATGGAAAAACATCCACTATTAAAAGATTATTTAAATTTAAAAATAGAAAATTATAAACGCATTTTAAGTTATATAAATGAGGATACAGAGAATGCTAATATAAGAAAAGAAGTCATAAAAAATAAAATTGATTTGATTTCTAATATAATAAATTATTTATAAGGATGATGATTTATGAGAAAAGTTAAAGATATAATAAATATAATGGAGGACTTTGCTCCAGTAAATTTAAAAGAAGATTTTGATAATGTTGGATTAATGGTTGGAGATAAAGAAGCAGAAGTTAATAAGATTTTATTAGCTTTAGATTGTACTCTAGAAGTTATAGAAGAAGCTAAAGAAAAAAAGGTGGACTTAATTATAACACACCATCCCTTAATTTTTAAAAAACCAAGTTCTATAACAACTGATACTTTATTAGGTAAAAAAATAATTGAATTAATAAAAAATGATATAAGCCTTTACTCAAGTCATACAAACTTAGATTCAGCAGAAAAGGGACTAAATGAAACAATTGTTAAAATTTTTGGCTTTGGAAAAGGGGAATTGTTAGAAATAAATAAAAATTCAAGAGATAATAAATCAGAAGGGCTTGGAAGATTAGTAAGTCTTGAGGAAGATATAAGCATAGAAGAATTAATAAATTCTATTAAAGAAAAATTAAATATAGAAGCTGTAAAAGCAGTTATTGGAAAAGAAAAAATAAGAAAGCTTGCAATAATAAATGGCAGTGGATCATCATTTTTTAATATAGCCTATAATAAAGGAGCAGATTGTATTATTACAGGGGATACAACTTATCATTTTGCATCAGATTATAAAGAAATGGGAATTTCAATTATTGATATAGGTCATTTTGCTTCAGAATGGATAGTATTTCAAGAAGTTATGAAAGAAATAAAAGAAAAATTTAATGATGTAGAAGTTTTAATATCTAATAAATCTAAGGATCCATATATATTTTTATAATTCTCACATAATTATTGTAAATTTATAATATAAATAATAAGAGTAGTATTTGTTATGGAGAGAATTGTGAGTAAATATTATTACAGAAAGAAGAAAAGTCCTTGGACAAAAGTTCTTCAAGATACATTTAAGGAATTTGTTCATGGTATAAATAAAAGAATTATAGCAGGGAAATGCACGCCAAAATCAGAAAATACTGCAGCTAAAATATGTGTTATTGTTCTTATAGTATTAACATTACTATTTTCAGGAATAGGTTTTTATTCCTGGGTTATTTTAATTATGTTAGTTATTATTTTTCAATTTTTGTAAACTAAAAATTGTATTTGCAAAATAAAATTATTTATGATAAGATACTTTTTGCAAGTAAGACATGCAATCGCTGCTAGACTTGATCTAGGAGAGGAAAGTCGGAGCTCCATAGGGCAGGGTGCTGGATAACGTCCAGTCAAGGCGACTTGAAGGAAAGTGCAACAGAGATATACCGCCTTAATATTAAATATTTTATTTAATATTAAGGTAAGGGTGGAAAGGTGAGGTAAGAGCTCACCAGCATCATGGTGACATGATGGCTATGTAAACCCCACCTGGAGCAAGGCCGAATAGGGAGACATTATGGGGTGGCCCGCTCCGTCTCCGGGTGTGCCGCTTGAGCTTATTGGTAACAATAAGCCTAGATAGATGATTGCTTAATACAGAACTCCGCTTACGGCTTGCTTGCAACAAAGTAATATAAGGACTTAAAATAAGGCGAAAGTAAATTTACCTTATTTTTAAGTCCTTATTTATTTTAGAAATTATAAGCAAAGAGGTTAGCATGTTTAATGTTAACCTCTTTTTAATATTTAAGAATCTTATGGAAATTAGATTTAAATAAATTTAGAAATAAATAATAATTTTAAATATTAAAAATAGCATTTAAATACTTTTTTTAGAATAAATTTTAATAAGTTTTAAATATAAAAGGAGAGTTTAAATGCAAAATTTATTTATTGTTATAGTAATTTCTATACTTGCAGAAAGTATATGGGAAACATTAAAAATGGTTTGGCAGGATGGAAAGTTATGTGTAGATAAGATAGGTGCTTTAGTTATTTCTATACTTATAACAATTTCTACGGGTTTAGATATTTTCAAACTATTAAAAATTAATAATAAGATTCCTTATCTTGGAATAATTTTAACAGGAATATTGGTCAGTAGAGGTTCAAATTTTATACATGATTTAATAGTAAAAGTAACTAATGACATTGTTAAGAAAAATTAAACATAAATATTTTTTTAAATTATGCAGATACTATAATTGTTTAGTAAAGCTTAAAGTTAAAAAAACATAGGAGGAATATTTATGGAACATAATAAAGTAGAAAGTGGCGCAATGTCATGGATATTAAGGCTTCTAATGGTAGCGGTAATTTTAGCAATTACATCTTTTTTTACTCCGGGATTTAGTATAAATGGTTTATGGTCATTTTTAATTGCAGCAGTTGTAATTACTGTATTAGATTATTTGGTAGAAAAAATGATGGGAGATGAGATTTCTCCATTTGGAAGAGGATTAAAAGGATTTGTAATATCAGCAATAATTATATATGTTGCACAATTTATTGTTCCTAATATGAGAGTTACAATGATAGGAGCATTATTAGCAGCATTGGTTATTGGAATCATAGATGCTATTATTCCGGGAAAATCATTTTAAAATATTTATAAATTAATAACTCATAGACTCTATAAAAAGTTTATGAGTTATTTTTAAATTTAAGCTTTTAAAAAATATATATATTTGAAATACACAAAAAAATATGATATTATATTTGTGAAAATAAAATATAATATCATATCAAATTATGTGCTAGGGGTGCTTCGGCTGAGAAATGATTTTTTAATCATTAACCCTTATACCTGATATAGATAATACTAGCGTAGGGAAGCCATAAATAAGTAATTAAAGTGTATATTGCTTATTTTGCCGTGTTCCCGCGAACACGGCTTTTTCTATTAACAATCAAGGTATATTTACTCCTTAGCACAAGAGAAGGAGGATTTTTTATGAAAATTTTAGAAAACATTAAAGAAATTATGTCTAATTGGACAAGTATAGCAAGCATAATAGGTTTGCTAATAATTTTTTTTGTATTTATTAAAGTGAAAAAAGTTGAATTTACTTCAAGGCTTATTGCTCATATTGCAATAACTCTTGCTATGACGGTAGTATTAGAGATGATTAAGGTATTTCAATTGCCATTTGGAGGAAGTGCATCAATCGCGGGAATGCTTCCAATAATATTAATTTCATTAATATATGGTCCTATTATAGGAATTTTTACAGGATTCTTGTATGGTATTCTAAATTTTATTATAGGGCCTGCATATATTTTACATCCTATTCAGGTAATATTTGATTATATTCTTCCTTTCATGGCAGTGGGCTTATCTGGTTTCTTTAAAAATAATAAATTTATTGCCATAGCAGTAGGATTCTTTGGAATGTTTGTATTTAACTTTACTGCTGGTGTAATATTCTGGGGAAGTTATGCTGCAGATTATAATTTGACACCGATAGTTTATTCTTTTATATATAATGGTTCCTTTATATTAATTGATTGTTTAATATGCATGGCAGTTGCATCAGTTATAAATATAAAAAGCCTCATTAAAAGACTTAGAATATAAATGAAATAATTTAATAATATTTATAAGTTAAGGAGATTGCCTAAGGGAAGTTAGGGAATCTCTTTTATTTTTATTATTTATTGACTTTAAATAGGAAAAAAGATTATATTTAAATTATAAATGTTAATGAAAGGTAGAGTGCTATGTGTATTGAAAAGGTTTTTATAAATATGAGAGAAAATAGTGAAATAATTAGTTTTAGTTTAAGAAATTCTAAGGGATTTGGAATTGATTTTTTAAATTTGGGAGGAGTAATTACGGATATACTAGTACCTGATAAGAAAGGTAATATTGAAAATGTAGTTTTAAAATATGAGGATTTAGAGACTTATGTTACTAATCCATCTTATTATGGAGCAATAGTTGGCAGAACTGCAGGCAGGATTGCAAATGGAACTACGAAGTTAAATGATGAAGTTTTAACCTTTAATAAAAATTATGGAGTTAATCAAGGGCACGGGGGACCAAATGGATTTACTTTTAAAATATTTAATGTAGAAGTTCGTGAGAATGAAAATGAAGTTAGTGCTTTATTATCTTATTATAGTAAGGATGGAGAAGAGGGGTATCCAGGAAATTTAAAAGTTAATATAATATATACTATAAATGAAAATAATGAGTTTAAAATAACTTATAAAGCGGTAAGTGATAAAGATACTTTAGTAAATTTAACTAATCATTCTTATTTTAATTTAAGTGGAAATTGTAAAGGAGATATATTAAATCATTATCTATATGTAAATAGCGATTTTTTAGTTGAATTAAATAATAATCAAGTTCCTACTGGCAGATTATTATATGTAGAAAATACACCTTTTGATTTTAATATTGCAAAGAAAATAGGAAGAGATATAAATAGTGATGATCCACAATTAGCAATTGGACAAGGTTATGATCATCCTTGGATATTAAATCCAGAAGGAAATTTAAAATTAAGATTGGTTCATAAAGAATCTGGTAGAGTAATGGATGTATATACAAATCAAAAATCTGTAGTTTTATATACATTAAATTTTCCAGATGATAAGACATTGGCTTGTGGAAGAAAGGCTAACAAAAGAGATGCCATTGCAATTGAAACTCAAAGCCCTCCTATTGGAGAAAATAATATATTCACAAAATATTCTATATTAAGAAAAGGAGAAGAATATTTTAAAGAAACTGTTTATAAATTTTCTATATTAGAGGAAAAATAATATAATAAAAGGCTTAAGTGCGAATATAAGTTGACAAAGATAATTTAGTCCTTATATTTGCACTTTTTATTTTGTAAGTTAACTTCCCAATAATTATATCATTTTATTAAAAATAGAATTATAGAATATATAGAGAATAGTAATTAAAAGGGGAATAACTATGAGCAAAGTTAATTTACATAAAACTTTTATTGCTTTATTATCTTTGATGAATTCAGTAATAATTATTATAAAATTAATGTATAAGATGCCTTATATTGTGAAAGAGACCTTATTATATATAAATTTTATAATATGTATTGTTTTCTTCACTGATTATTTTTTTAGAATATTTAAAAGCAAAAATATAATTTATTTTATATTAAATAATAAGGTTGATTTAATTTCATCAATTCCAATTAAATATATTGATAAATTATCTAATTTCACTATTATGGGCTATAATATAAATTTGATATTTAATTTATTTATTTTATTTATACTAATACTAAAGTTTAAGAATAATATAAAATATTTAGTTAAAGAGAATAAATTTAATTATCTATTAATTTTAACAATTATAATAATTGTATTAGGAGCTGTTGTTATTTCGCTTTTAGAAGAAATGTCTTTTATAGATGCTATTTGGTGGACTTTTGTAACCTTTACTACAGTTGGCTATGGGGATGTATTAATAGAAAGTCCTTTAGGAAAAATTGTAGCCATATTATTAATGATATTAGGTGTAGGTTTTATAAGTGTTACAACAAGTACAATAGCTGTATATATTATAAATAAAGAAGGTTATAAAAATCAAAAGAGAGGATTTAGGGAAAATACAATAGATTTTATAAAATATAATTTAGATAATATAGATGATTTAAGTGATAAGGATTTAGAAGATATTTATTATACTTTGAAAAGATTAAAAGATAATAAAAAATAGACTGTCTAGGCAGTCTTTTTTTAATGTAGAATGTACAATGTACATTCTACATTAAAAAGCGCAGTGCACTTTTTAAGTTATAATCTTTTGGCATATGTAGAAAAAATAAATTTATCAGGTCTATGTCTAGACTCTGTATATTCAAATAATGTTCCATCATCTAAATTTACATAGTTTTTAATAATTGCTACTAAATTATATTTTTTTAGCTCTAGATATTTTTTATCTAATTTAGATGCTGGTTCGACAGAAACAATTTTTTGTGCGCCTGCAATTTTTAAGGAAAGAGTATTTTCTAAATAGTCATAAATAGAATTTACAGCAATATCTTTTGAAAGTCCATTTACAACATCCTTTAGGAAATAGTTGATATCAAGAATTGTTTCTTCACCATCTATATTTCTTGATCTAATAATATGAAAAACTTTAGATCCTAAAGGAAAACCAGTAATTTTTGAAAGTTTTTCATCTATTATTATCTCTTCGAAAGTATGTAAATTGGTAGAATATAAAACTTCATTTGTTTCAGAGGCTTCCTTAAAGCTTTGAAGTCCACCAACTAGAAATTTAAGTTGATGTTTTTCTATAACAAATACTCCCTTTCCATGAACACTTGTTACAAAGCCTTCAAAGGAAAGCTTATCTATGGCCCTTCTTACTGTATTTCTGCTTACGTTAAATAATGCTGTTAATTCATTTTCAGAAGGAATTTTTTCACCAGCCTTATATTCATTTGAAATAATTTTATTCTTTAAGTAGTCATATATTTCTGTGTATTTAACTTGTTTCATAGAATAACAGTTCTCCTTTAATAAATAGTCTATGTATATTATAGCATCTATAAAGCAAAATAAAAATTGAATAAATTTTAAAAAATTCTTAAAAACATGTTTAAACAACTATTGACAAGCATGTTTAAACAAGATATAATGTAATCGTAATCAAAAATATTAATTTTATATATGAGGTGAGGAGAATGGGTAAATTTAAACAAGAAGCCTTAGACCTATTAGAACTTGTTGGGGGAAAAGAAAATATTGCAAGTCTTAGTCACTGTGTGACAAGGTTAAGGTTTGTATTAAAAGATGAAGGAAAAGCAAATGTAAAAGAAATTGAAAAATTACCAACTGTAAAAGGTACATTTACAAATGCTGGACAATTCCAAGTTATCATTGGAAATCAAGTTAAAGCATTTTTTGATGAATTTGTAGAGGTATCTGGTGTAAAAGGAGTATCAAAAGAAGAAGCTAAAAAAGCTGCTCAACAAAATATGTCATTTTTACAAAGAGTAATAAGTGGACTAGCTGAAATATTCGTTCCAATTTTACCAGCAATTATAACAGGTGGTTTAATATTAGGTTTTAGAAATATTATAGGTGACATGAAGATCTTTGGAGATGGAACTCAAGCTCTTACAGATCTATATCCAGTGTTAGCAGAAATTCATAGTTTCTTATGGATATTAGGAGAAGCGATATTCCACTTCTTACCTGTTGCAATAACTTGGTCAACAGTTAAAAAGTTTGGTGGTTCAGAAATTTTAGGTATTGTTTTAGGTATTACTTTAGTATCACCACAACTTTTAAATGCTTACGGCTATGCAGCAGCTGTACAAGAAGGAACAGTTCCATTCTGGGATTTTGGACTATTTACAATTGATAAGGTTGGTTATCAAGCACAAGTAATTCCAGCTATGTTATCAGGTATTTTACTAAGCAAATTAGAACTTTCTTTACGTAAGTATATACCAGATGTATTAAAAATGATTATTATACCATTTGTAGCATTGCTAGTAACTTTATTATTGTCTTATATTGTTATAGGACCAGTATCAAGAGTACTTGGTGATAATATAGCACTTGTATTTAATTATTTATTAACTGGACCTATTAAATTACTTGGAGCAATAATTTTTGGATTATTATATGCACCATTAGTTATTACAGGATTACATCATACATTTATAGCTGTAGACTTACAACTTATCGCAAATAATGGAGGAACAATGATATGGCCTCTAATAGCTTTAAGTAATATAGCTCAAGGTTCAGCAGCAGTTGCAATGTTAATTATTTATAAAAAGAATGCAAAACTTAAATCTGTAGCTGCATCAGCTGGTATTTCAGCATGGCTTGGAGTTACTGAACCAGCAATGTTTGGTGTTAACTTAAAATATAAATATCCATTCTATGCAGCATTAATTGGATCAGCATCAGCAGCAGTAGTATCAATACTTACTGGAGTTTTAGCTAACTCAATTGGTATAGGAGGATTACCAGGCTTCTTAGCAATACAACCTCAATATTGGGTACAATTTATAATCGCTATGATAGTAGCAGTAATCGTTCCAGCAGCTTTAACATTTGTATTTGATAAAAAATACTCAAAAGATTTTGATGAGTTAGTTGAAGCTAAAGAAAGTGCAACAATGAATTAAATTAACGTGGTTGTAGCTTCGCTGCAACCACCTATTATTTGCAAGAGGTGAAGTTATGAATAATAATAATTGGTGGAAATCATCAGTAGTATATCAAATTTATCCAAAGAGTTTTAAAGATAGTAATGGAGATGGAATAGGAGATATAGCAGGAATAATAGAAGAATTGGATTATATAAAGAGTTTAGGGGTAAAGGTTATATGGCTTACACCTATTTATGTGTCACCTCAAAATGATAATGGATATGACATAGCAGATTATTATAACATTGATAAAATGTTTGGGACCATTGAAGATTTTAAGAGACTTTTAGACGAGACTCATAAAAGAGGTATGAAACTAATAATGGATATGGTTGTTAACCATACATCAACAGAAAATTATTGGTTTAAGGAAGCTTTAAAAGGGGAAGATAATCCATATCATGATTTCTATATTTGGAGAGATAAGCCTAACAACTGGAGTTCAAAATTTGGAGGAGCGGCTTGGGAATATGTTGAGAGTTTAAATAAATATTATTTACATTTATTTGATGTTACTCAAGCTGATTTAAATTGGGAAAATCCAAGGGTTAGAGAAGAAATTTTTAAAATTATGAGATATTGGCTTGATATGGGAGTTGATGGCTTTAGGTTAGATGTTGTAAATCTCTTATCTAAGGATCAGAGATTTTTAGATGATGATTATACAAATGCCAATAGGGATGGAAGAAGATTTTATACAGATGGACCTAGAATTCATGAATATTTAAATCTTATGAATAAGGAAGTATTTTCAAAATATGAAAGTATAATGACTGTAGGGGAAATGTCATCAACTAATATAGAAAATTGTATTAAGTACACCAATCCTGATAATCAAGAATTAGATATGGTGTTTAATTTCCACCATTTAAAAGTAGATTATAAAAACGATAAAAAGTGGGAATTAATGCCTTTTGATTTTAAAAAGCTTAAAAACTTACTATTTACATGGCAAGTTGAAATGGAAAAGGGAAATGGATGGAATGCCTTATTCTGGTGCAATCATGATCAACCAAGAATAGTATCAAGGTTTGGAAATGACACAGTATATAGGGAAGAATCAGCTAAAATGTTAGGTACAGCAATTCAGTTAATGAGAGGAACTCCTTATATATATCAAGGTGAAGAAATAGGAATGACAAATCCAAACTTTGAAAGTATAGAAAAATTTAGAGATGTAGAATCTTTAAATGCTTATGATATATTATTAAAAAAGGGAATAGAAGAAAAAGAAGTATTAAATATTTTAAACAATAGATCAAGAGATACTTCAAGAACACCTATGCAATGGAATAAGGAAAAGCATGGAGGTTTCACAAAAGGAACTCCTTGGATAGATGCAGCTAAAAATTATAATGAAATAAATGTTGAATCAGAAGAAGAAAATGAAAATTCAATTTTAAATTATTATAGGAAGCTAATTAAATTAAGAGAGGAAAATGAGGTAATCTCAGAAGGAAAGTTTATACCTATATTAGAAGATCATTCACAAGTGTTAGCTTATATAAGGGAAAAAGATGATAAAAAAATTATGGTTTTATGTAATTTTTATGAAGAAAGTACCTTTGTAGAATGTGAAGAATTGAGTAAAATAGATGAAGTTCTTTTAACTAATTCTAAAGAAAATAAAATTGAAGGAAGTAAGGCGTTTTTAGGACCATATGGATCAATTGTTATATCAATTAACAATTAATAGATTTAAATTAGTTATTTTAGCATTTTAAAAGTTAAAAATAAGGAGATATACAATGGCTTTATATCTCCTTATTTAAATTTATAAAAAGATAAATTGACTTATTATTTCTCTTGAAAGTTTTATTAAAATATTTTAAAATAAATTATGCAAAATATGCAGATGTGGCGGAATGGCAGACGCATCATCTTGAGGGGGTGACGAGGGAAGCCTCGTGCGGGTTCAAGTCCCGCCATCTGCACCAAATATTTATTTTTTTATATGATAATTTTTCAGCTTTTCTAAGATTAAGTTATATTTTTTTGATCTTAAGCTTGGAAAAGCTTTTAATATTCTATTATGACTTCGTATATTTTTTTCAAATAATTCCTTATATTTTGATCTCAGTTCATCAAGTTTCAATATGCCTATATTTAAATCTTCTTTAATAGGAGAAATTTTTTCTGAAACCTTTAAGCTTGTATCGGAAATTGTTTGGCCGACTTCATCTGAAAGTCTCTTTATATTTTTTGAAATTTCACTTATCAATTTTAATCTTTTATT
>NZ_JAHLPS010000068.1 GCF_018918055.1 Caproiciproducens sp. MSJ-32 | reverse complement strand
CTGTTGTAGAAAAAAAGTAAAATTTATAAATTTATATTTTAGCATATGAATTTATAGAAATTATTCACAAAATGAAATTTTAATTGATGAATTATTCAAAAGATGTTAATATATATTTAAAAGATTGTTAAATTTTACGAAAAGAAGGGATGCAGATGGATAATACTTTAAAAGATGATTCAAAGGATTTATTACGTTTAATAAAATCTAAATATCCAAGATTAAGTAAAGGTCAGAAATTGATTTCAGAATATATTTTAAAACATTATGATAAAGCTGCCTTTATGACTGCAGCAAAGCTTGGTGCCGCTGTAGGAGTTTCAGAATCAACCGTAGTTAGATTTGCAACTGAATTAGGATTCTCAGGTTATCCAAAACTTCAAAAAGCCCTACAAGAATTAATTAAGAATAAACTTACTACAGTACAAAGATTGGAGTTATCAGAAGAATATTCAGATGCAGGATATGCTTTAAGAGCAGTACTTAAAGCGGATATAGAAAATATAAGATCAACTCTTGAAAAAATTAATTATAATACTTTCGAAGATGTTGTAAATAAAATATTCGAAGCCAAAAGAATATATATTTTAGGCTTAAGAAGTTCAACAGCCTTAGCTGAATTTTTAGGATTTTACTTAAATATCATTCTTCAAAATGTTAAGACTGTCAGTTATGGAATTTCTGATATATTTGAGCAGATGATAAATGTTGGTGAAGGGGATCTAGTAATTGGAATTGGTTTTCCTAGATATGCTTCAAGAACAATAGATGCCCTATCCTTTACAAAAGATAGAGGAGCTGTTGTAGTAGCAATTACTGATAGTTTATTATCTCCTCTTGCTGCAAAAGCAGACTATACATTAATTGCACAAAGTAATATGGCTTCTTTTGTTGATTCATTAGTAGCACCATTATCTGTTATTAATGCATTAATAATTTCAGTTGGTATGAGGGAAAAGAAAAATATTACAGATATATTTAATAATCTTGAAGAAATATGGACAAATTATAATGTATATTCATATAATAATAGAAATGTTGCGGACGATTAGAGATTAGTTAGGAGTTAGGAGTTAGTAGTGTGGAGTTAATTTTGTGGAGTTAGTAGTGTTGAGTTGGTGATTAGTAGTTTGAAATTTGGGAGTGTTGAGTATAGCTTTATACTTAGCACTTTTTCTGTTTTTTTGATATGTAATAAGCTAAATGCTATATTATTAAATATATAGCTAAATCAGGAGGATGAAATGAAAAGAGTAATAGTTATTGGTGCTGGACCAGCAGGTATGATGGCGGCAATTTCGGCTGCAAAAAATGATAATGAAGTAATTTTATTAGAAAGAAATGAAAAGGTAGGCAAAAAACTATTTATCACAGGAAAGGGGAGATGTAATGTAACAAATTCAAAGGATATTTCTGAGTTTTTTGACTATATTATTGGAAATCCTCATTTTCTCTATAGTGCATTGTATAGTTTTACTAATGAAGATACAATAGAATTTTTTGAAACTCAAGGAATAAAATTAAAAACAGAAAGAGGAGGAAGAGTATTTCCTCAGTCAGATAAATCTTCTGATATTATAAAGGGCCTTATGAATGCTCTTAAAAAATATAATGTTGATATAAAATTAAATAGTAAAGTCACAGATATTATTTTTGAAGGAAATAAAATAACTGCTGTTAAGATTAATGATTCATATATTTTAAAGGGAGATCACTTTATATTTTGTACTGGTGGTGTTTCCTATCCTTTGACTGGTTCCACAGGAGATGGAATAAAATTTTCAAAAAAATTAGGGCATAGTATTATAGACTTAAAGCCATCCTTAGTACCTATAGAATTTAAAGAGTCTTTAGAAAAAGAACTAGTAGGTTTAAATTTAAAAAATATAGAGATAAGTGTCTTTAAAGAAAATAGCAAGAAAGTTTTATTTAAAGAGCTTGGAGAAATAGTATTTACTAAATATGGAATATCAGGTCCTTTAGCTTTAAAGGCATCAAGGTATATTGATGAAGAAAATAGTTATTACATAACATTAGATTTAAAACCTGCATTAACAGAAGAGGAACTTGATAAGAGAATACAAAAAGACTTTAAAAAATATATAAATAAAGATTTTAAAAATTCACTAGATGATTTATTACCTAAAAAAATAATAAACTTTATAATTTTATTATCAAATATAAAAGAAGATAAAAAAGTCAATGAGATAACAAGAGTGGAGCGTAAAAATTTAGTTAAGCTATTAAAAAATATAAAATTTTTAGTTAAAGGTTTAAGACCTATTGAAGAAGCAATTGTAACTTCAGGAGGAGTTAATACTTTAGAAATTGACCCTTCTACTATGAAGTCTAAATTAATATGTAACTTATCATTTGCTGGTGAAGTAATTGACGTAGATGCTTTTACCGGCGGTTATAATGTACAAATTGCCCTTTCAACTGGTTATTTGGCAGGAACTAATATCTAAAATAACTTGTTAAAAGCATATAAAAATAATATAATTTAATAGAAAATGTTTTTTGGTTTTTTATTTTGAAAGGTGGAATATAATTTTGAGAATATCAGTTGCCATAGACGGACCAGCAGGTGCAGGAAAAAGCACTATTGCAAAATTAGTAGCAAAGAGATTTAATTTAATGTATATAAACACTGGTTCTATGTATAGAGCCGTAGCTTTAGTGGCTAAAGAAAATAATATAGATGAAAATAACATAGAAGAATTATGTAAATTAATTGATACCATGAATATGGAGTTTAGAGATGATGATTTATTTTTAAATGGGGAGAATATTCAAGATAAGATAACGATGCCGGAAATAAGCGGAATTGTGTCTAAGTATGCTGCTATAAAAGAAGTTAGAGAAAAACTTGTTAAACTTCAAAGAGAAATGTCAAAGAAATTTAATGTAATTATGGATGGAAGAGATATAGGTACAGTAGTTCTTAAGGATTCAAGGTTTAAGTTTTTCTTAACAGCAACAGCTGAAGCAAGAGCAGAAAGAAGATATAAGGAATTAAAGGACAGAGGGTTAGCGGTAGATTATAATATAATTCTTGAAGATATAATAAAAAGAGATTATTATGACAGTCATAGAGAAGTTGACCCATTAAGAAAGGCAGAGGATGCAATAGAAATAGATTCAACAAATTTATCAATTGAGGAAGTAACAGAAAAAATCTCTTCTATTATTGAAAAAAATCTATAAGTTTTTATAAAGGGGATAAAATAGCAGATTTAAAATATAAATTATAGGAGAAGTTTTTATGAGTAAAGTAATTTTAGCAGAAAATGCAGGTTTTTGTTTTGGAGTTCAAAGAGCTGTTAAAGAGGCTATTAAAGTACAAAAACAATACAATAAAAAGATTTATACATTAGGACCTTTAATACATAATAATGATGTTGTTAAATACCTTGAAGACAATAATATATTTGCAATAGATTATAGTGAAATAGATAAATTAGAAAAAGATGATGTTATAGTTATAAGATCCCATGGAGTAACTAAAAAAGTTATTGAAGACTTGGAAAGCAGGGGCTTAATTGTTGTTAATGCAACATGTCCTTATGTTACTAATATACAAAGGAAAGTAAATAAATTTTCTGAAAAGGGTTATAATATAGTTATTTTAGGAGATAAAAATCATCCTGAAGTCATTGGAATTAATGGATGGTGTAATGACAGTGCTATTATAACAAAGGATGGAAGTTTTGATGAGAAGCTACCTAATAAAATTTGTGTAGTTTCCCAAACAACAGAAAAACAAGAAAACTGGAAGAATACAGTTACAAATTTATCTTTAAATTCTAAGGAAGTGCTAGCATTTAACACTATTTGCCAAGCTACAGAAGTAAGACAGGAAAGCGTTGATAAATTATCAAAAAATGTTGATACTATGATTGTAATAGGTGGTAGAAATAGTTCAAACACAACCAAGCTATATGAAATAGCTAAGAAAAATTGTAGCAATACTATACATATAGAAAATGCTAAGGAGCTTACAAAAGAATTTATTGAAGCAAATAAAGATAAAAAAGTTGGGATAACTGCTGGTGCATCAACTCCTGACTGGATTATAAAAGAAGTTATTGATATTATGGAGGGAAATAATTAATGGAAGATCAATTAAAATTAATGGAAGAGATGGATAGGAAATTTAAAATTGGGGATGAAGTTAAAGGGGAAATTTTGTCAATAAATAGAGACGAAGTTATAGTATCACTAATTGGATATAAAGTTGATGGAATAATACCTTTTAAAGAATTAACAGTAGAAGAAAACTTAAAAAATTATCTTTCAACTTTAAAAGTTGGAGATGAAATTGAAGCTAAGGTTATTAAGTTAAAAAATGAAGATGGAAATGTTGTACTTTCAAGATTAGAATACGAAAAGAAAGAAGCTTTAAAGGAGCTTGAAAAATTATATAATAGCAAAGAAAGCTTTAACTTAAAAATCAAAGAAGCAAAAGAAAAGGGTTTAACAGGATATTATAAAGGAGTAAGAGTTTTTGTACCATTATCTCAAGTTGATATAAGATTTTCTAAAGACAGAAGTGATTTAGTCGGAAGTGAAATAGAAGTAAGATTAATAGATTTCTCTTTTGAAAATCCATCAAAAATTGTTGCATCTAGAAGGGTTATATTAGAAGAAAGACAAAAGGAAATAGAAGATAAAGCTTGGAGTTCTATAAAAGAAGGAGATATAGTAAAGGCAGAAATCAAGAGATTTACTGATTTTGGTGCTTTTGCAGATGTAAATGGAATTGATGGGTTAATCCATTTATCTCAAATATCATGGAGCCATGTAAAATCAGCTGAAAGTGTATTAAAAAAGGGGCAAATAGTGGATGCTAAAGTAATTAGTGCTGATAGAGAAGCAAATAGATTGTCTTTAAGCATTAAGGCATTAACTGAAGAACCTTGGAGCAGAGTAGAAGAAAAGTATCCAGAAGGATCAGTTGTTCTTGGTAAAGTAGTTAGAATGACAGATTTCGGAGCTTTTGTTGAATTAGAGCCAGGAGTTGATGGATTAGTTCATATATCAAAAATATCACATGATAGAATTAATACACCAGCAGATGTTTTAACCATAGGAGAAGAAGTAAAGGCTTTAATTTTATCTGTTGATGCAGAAAATAAGAAAATTGCCCTTAGCATTAAAGATGCTGAGTAGTAATAATGTTTTTAGAACACGCATATTATTATATGTGTGTTCTTTTATAATATAATGTATTTGGTACAGAATATTAATAAGGCTATTGTATTCTTTTCAACACTAGAGGGGTTTTGAGATGTTAGAGAAAATAGGAATAAATAATATAGAGACCTTGAGAAAACTTCATGCTAATAGTCAAAAAAGAATTAATTACGATAAGGATTTTTTTGAATTTTATGATAAGCAAAATTTTATAATGAAATATTTCTATAAGAAATTCATAAAAATAATTAAAATTAATAATAAATGTGCAGGATATATATGGTATGAACCCCCAGTAGATAAATATGTAAGGGTTTGGGCCTTGTATATAGAGCCAGAGTTTATTTCTTTATTAAATGAAAGTGTTTTAGATTTTTTTAATGATAGTATTTTATATTATGAGGTTTTTAATAAAAGTAAGAGAAATACTGAATTAATGAAATTAGGCTTTAATAAAAGCAGATATTCAATTTTGATGAGTCTAGATCTAGAGTTTTATAATAAGGATAAGGAAATTAAGAATATATATTCAAAGCTAAAGGATAATTTAATAAAAAATAAGCTTTATCATTATAATCCTAAATTCAGAATAAGAAAATTTAAAGAAGCCATGGATGAAGGTCTTCGTTGCGATATACAAAATCAAATATTTGCAGATTTAAATAGAAAGCCTTTAACTATTGAAGATATATACATGGACATGAGTCAAGACTATTATCTTGGAGAGTTATGTTTTTTTGGAATGTTAGGTGATGAACCCATAGGATATGGGCAAATAATAGATAATAGAAATATGTACACTATAGTAAATTTTGGAATTATAGAGGAGTTAAGAGGTATAGGACTTGGGAAGTTATTATTACATGAAATTATCCTAAAAGCTAAAAAATATGGAATAAAGGAATTATTTATAAGAGTAGATTATGAAAATATAAAAGCTATAAATTTATATAAATGGATAGGCTTTAAATTTGTAGATAATATAACCCTTTGGCAGAGAGAAATGTAACAGTTTGGAGTTAGGAGGAAAATAGGATGCTGGATAAGAAAATAAATAAACTAAAGGAATATTTAAAAAGATATGAAAAATTAAATCAAGCTATAGCATTAATTTATTGGGATATGAGAACTAATATGCCGGAGAAGGCAGGAGAAAGCAGGGGGAAAGTTCTTCAATATCTTTCAGAAGAAAGCTTTAAAATGCTTACAAGTGATACAGTAAAGAATTTTATAGAAGATTTATCTCAATACAAAGATAAAATGAATAAACTTCAATATAGAATGTTAGAAGAACTTGAAAGAAAATATAATGAAACTAAAAAAATTCCTCAGGAAAAGTATGTTGAATTCGTTGGAATATGCAGTAATTCAGAAATAGCCTGAGAAAAGGCAAAAGAAGCTAAGGATTTTGAAATATTTAAGCCTTATTTAGAACAGGTTGTTAAATATACTCAGGAATTTATTGAATATTGGGGATATAAAAATGACAAATATGACACCCTATTAGATAAGTATGAATTAGGATTAACAACAGAAAAGTTAGATAAAATATTTGATGAATTAAAAGCTGGCATAATTGAAATTTTAAATAATATAAAAAGAAGTAATAAAAGCATTAATAGAGACTTTTTATATGGTCATTTTGATGCAGAAAAACAAAAGGAGCTTTCACTACAGGTTTTAGAAAAAACGGGCTTTGACCTTAAGGCAGGAAGATTAGATGTTAGTGTTCATCCTTTTACAACAAACTTTGGGAATAAGGATGTTAGATTAACTACTAACTATCATGAAGATGAATTTACATCAGCCTTATTTAGTACCATTCATGAGGGTGGACATGGTATTTATGAACAAAATATTAGTGATGACTTAGAAGGTACAGGTCTTCAAGTTGGCGCATCTATGGCTATTCATGAATGTCAATCAAGATTTTATGAAAATATTTTGGGAAGAAGTAAGGAGTTCTGTTCATATTTACTGCCTTTAGCAAAAGAGTATTTTGAAGATTTTAATAAGGTTTCTTTAGATGAGTTTTATGAGGCAATGAATTATGTAGAACCATCTTTAATAAGAACTGAATCAGATGAATTAACTTATGGACTTCATATAATTATAAGATATGAAATAGAAAAGGAATTAATAAATGGAAAAATTAATGTAGATGATTTAAAGGAATTATGGAATAAGAAATATAAAGAATACCTTGGTGTTGAGCCTAAAAATGATGCAGAAGGTATTTTACAAGATATGCATTGGTCTGACGGATCCTTTGGATATTTCCCAAGCTATGCACTAGGAAATTTATATGGTGCTCAGCTTTTAAATAGCTTAATTAAGGAAAAGGAAATATTTTTGAGGACTTAAAAGAAGGAAAGTTTATCGAAATTAATGAATGGTTAAAGGAAAAAGTTCATAGACATGGAGCCCTTTATACACCAAATGAATTGATAAAAAATATAACTGGTGAAGAATTAAATCCAAAATACTTTATAGACTATTTAAAAAATAAATATTATAAAATTTATAATATAAAATAATTGATAATCAGCTTCTAGAAATTGATAAAGAGCCTAGCGAAGATATTTTGCAAAGTATAAATTAAAGAAGAAAATTGTTTTAAATTATTATTAGTATAGGGAAAAAAATAAAGAGTGAAGGACATCATTTATTAAAAAGAATCCTTCACTCTTTATTTATATTATTTAAAATAGTTTCCCTTAATTATATAATCTGCAATTTTAAAGCTATTTTCTAAGTTCTTTAATTCTTCCTTATTTGATGGAGTTCCAATAATTTCTCCACTATTTAGAATTGTGTAATTTCTATTTGTATTAACTAGAACTCGTCCCATTGAACTATTTTCAAAACTTTTTCTTTCTATTCCAAGTAAATAAGATATAGTTGGAAGAAAATCTACTTGTCCACCTGCTGTTGATATTGTTTCAGCCTTAATTTCTTGATTATAAATAATTAGAGGAATTTTCATATCATTTTCCTTCCACCAATCTCCTTCTAGAGGAGCATCCTGCATCTCATCTTCATAGAATTTATGTACACCTGTATGATCTCCATAGATCATAACTACAGTATTTTCTAAAAGATTATTTTTTTCTAATTCTTCTAGAAACAATTTTATAGCTTCATCTGTATATCTTATACTTTGAAAATAAGCACCGAGAATGTTTTTATCTAATTCCTCTGGCAGCTGTAGATATTTTTTACTTTCCGGAATTTCAAAAGGGCCATGGCTTGTTAATGTAGTTACAAAAGTATAAAAGGGTCTTGGCTCATATATAATTTTGTTAGCTACTTGCTTTAAAAAGGATTCATCAGATAAACCAAGGCCTATTACTTCATCCATATTATACTCATTAATATCTAAAATTTTATCAGCACCAAAGGATTTATGATTTTCAGCCCAATTCCAATTTCCACCTATTTCTGCATGGGTTGAAATAGTTTTATAACCTTTATTTTCAAGAAGTTTTTGGAGGCTCTTATATGTTGTCCAAGGATAACCCTGAAAGGCTGTACCTTCTCTTATAGGAAAGATAGAAGCATTCACTAAAAAGTCTGCATCAGAACTTGTTCCTGAACCATTTTGCTCATAGATATTGTTAAAGTATAAACTGTTTTTAAGAAGTTTATTCAGGGTTGGAGTTATTTCCTGACCATAAACTTTTTGACCTATAACAAAGTTTTCTAATGATTCAACCTGAAGGGCAATTAAATTTTTACCTTTCAGCAAAGAAAAGTATTTATTATCTTCTAAATCTTCTTTATTATTTTCAAACCAATTCTCTATCTCAATTATATCTTCATTTTTCAAATTATAGTTTTTAGATAGAGTGTAAAAAATATCATATCCATGGTAGCCAAGGGGACTCATATCACTATAGCTTTGATAAGGTGCCCAGGATAAGCTGAATAATCTTATACCCTCTAGGTTATTATTAATATCTATAAATAAATGACTAAAATAAAGAGATAAGGTGCTTATAAAAAATAAGGAAGCTGATTTAATTAATCTTATTTTAAATTGGGATAAATCTTCAAATTTAAAAATTCTAGTAAACTTATTCAAAAGAAAGAAAGCAATAAAATCTATAAAAAACAATATATCAACAAAGTGAAAATTAAATAAGCTTCTATTTGAAGGATTAAATATTTCAGGATAAATAAAATGTCTTAAGGATATAAAAGAACCATTTGCCCTGTAATACCAAATATCAAAAGTGAATAATATGCTTATAAATAAATCAATTCCTAAACTTACTTTTAAAGATCTTCTAAATTTAAAAAGACAAGTAATGCTTAAAATTAATAAAATAATTAGAAAATGGGCCCATAAGGCAGGATCAGAAAAGTATATTGAAAAGAAATTTATACTTTTTGAGCTAGGCGTTCTTAACATAGATAATAAAAGCATTGATTTTATTTGTAGAATTAAAAAGCTTGTAACTAAAAGCCAATTATCTAAAAGTATTTTCTTTATAAATTTTTTCATTTTATCCTCCAGTTTTTATATAGTAGAAGTTATGTAGCTATTATATTATATAATAAAAAGAGGATAAGTAAAATTAAATATATTTTATTGGACTGCCTCTGGCAGTCCATTTATTTTTGTAAATTTCATTTTTATTTAGTACTGTAAATTTAAAAAGTGATATAATTAAATTACTCGGAGGGATAATAATGGATGAAAAGACAAATGTAATGAGAATATTAGATAAAAAGAAAATTAATTATAAAAGCTATTCTTATGTTAATACAGATGCTATAAGCGGACATGATGTTGCAAAAGTTCTAGATCAGGATCCAAGGAGGGTTTTTAAGACTCTTGTAACAGTAGGAAAGTCTAAGAAAAATTATGTTTTTGTTATACCTGTCGAAAAGGAATTAGATTTAAAAAAAGCAGCAAAAAGTGTTGGTGAGAAATCTATAGAAATGATAAAATCAAAGGAATTGCTGCCTTTGACTGGTTATATTCATGGAGGATGTTCCCCAATAGGCATGAAGAAGTATTTTCCTACTACAATCGATATATGTGCAAAGGATTTTGATACAATTATTTTTAGTGCCGGAAAAATTGGTTATCAAGTAGAATTAAGCTTAGAAGAATTAAGTAAGGTTATAAGATTTGAATTAGCTGATTTATCAGCTAATTAATATAATAAAGTTTATTTATGGGAGGAGATTTATGAAAAGAATATTTGAATTAACTACTAGTGATATTGAAGGACTAAATAAGAAGAGTTTAAAAGAAATTATAAAGAATTCAGAGGGAAGAACAGTAGTTTCAGAAAATATTGTAAGCTGTTCACCTTTTATAAGGGAAGTATCTAATTTAGAGCTCTCAGCTGCTTTTGGTGCAGATATGATAACTTTAAATACTTTTAATTTTGAAAAGCCTTTTATTAGCGGAATTGATGGCGTTATAGATTTATTATCAGGTTTTGATGAAGGAAAAATAGAAAAAGCAGTAAAAGAAAATTTAAATAACAAAGATTATATAAGAAATATAAGGAAACTTGTTGGAAGGATTATTGGAGTAAATTTAGAGCCTGTTCCAGAAGGAAGCAGCTATAACAGAGGATATACATTAAATAAAAATAATCTTTTAAAGGTAAAGGAGTATGGTTTTAATTATATAGTTATAACAGGAAATCCAAATACAGGTGTAAATGAAACTACTATAGAGGAAGGAATAAAGCTGGCAAAAAATATTTTAGATGAGGATATCTTAATAATTGCAGGTAAAATGCATGGAGCTGGCAGTGGAAATATATACGATGAAAATGTAATTAAAAGATTTATTGATGCTGGAGCAGATGTAATTTTAATTCCTGCACCTGGTACTGTAGCAGGATTTGATTTAGAATTAGCGAAAAGCATGATAAAATTAATTCATGAAAATAATGCCCTAGCAATGACTACAATAGGTACATCTCAGGAAGGCTCAAGTAAGAACATTATTGAAGCTATTGCTTTAAATTCCAAGATGGCTGGGGCAGATATTCAGCATATTGGAGACTGTGGAACCTTTGGCATGGCCTTACCTGAAAATATTATGGCCTTATCAACAGCAATAAGGGGAATAAGACATACTTATAGAAGAATGTCTCAATCTATATTAAGATAATGAATTAACTATGCTTATAATAAGCATAATAATATTGAAAAAATGATATTTATAATATACAAATAATATAAACATTATATTTATTAGAAAAAAGCAATAGAAGCAGAATAATCTATTTTTATCTGGAATCAGTATAGAATTCAGCACAGGATGAAATTTGAAAAAAATTTTTATTGGTGTATTATATAATTAAAAAGATAAAATTTAGACAGGGAGAGTTACAATGAAAGTATTAGTTATTAACTGTGGTAGTTCATCACTAAAATATCAACTTATAGACATGGAGACAGAAAAATCTTTAGTAAGTGGTTTAGTTGAAAGAATAGGTATTGGTGGATCAATACTTACTCAAAAGGTGGAAGGTAAAGATAAATACATAATTAAACAAGATATGAAAAATCATAAGGAAGCAATAAAATTAGTATTAGAAGCCTTATTAAACAAAGATCATGCAGTTATCGAATCAATGGATGAAATAACAGCTGTAGGTCATAGAGTTGTTCATGGAGGAGAAAAATATTCTGATTCTGTATTAATTGATGATGAAGTAATAGAATCAATTAAGGATTGCATTCCGCTAGCACCTTTACATAATCCGCCTAACATAATAGGAATAGAAGCTTGTAAAGAGCTTATGCCAAATACTCCAATGGCTGCTGTTTTTGATACTGCATTCCATCAAACTATGCCTAAGGTAGCATATATTTGCCCACTTCCATATGAACTTTATGAAAAATATGGAATAAGAAAGTATGGTTTCCATGGAACATCTCATAAATATGTTTCACAAAAGGTTGCTGAAGTAATGAATAGAGATATTAAGGATTTAAAAATAATTACCTGTCACTTAGGTAATGGATGTTCCTTAGCAGCTGTTAAGGGTGGTAAGTCAATTGATACTTCTATGGGCTTCACTCCTTTAGCTGGAGTTATGATGGGAACAAGATCAGGAAACATTGACCCATCAGTAATAGCTTTCCTAGTTGAACAACAAGGATATAAATTAGAAGAAGTTAATGAAATGCTTAATAAAAAGTCTGGTCTTCTTGGAATTTCAGGAGTTTCTTCAGACTTTAGAGATGTTCAAATGGCATCAGAACAAGGAAATGAAAGAGCAAAATTAGCTTTAGATATCTTTAATTATAAAATTCGTGCACAAATTGCTTCATATGCAGGAATAATGGGTGGAGTTGACGTTATAGTATTTACAGCTGGTATTGGTGAAAATTCATCCTTTGCTAGAAAAGAAGTATTAAAAGGTTTAGAGTTCTTAGGTTTTAATATAGATGATGAGAAGAATGAAGTTAGAGGGGAAGTTCAAGAAATATCTACTAAAGACTCAAAAGTTAAGGTATATGAAATACCAACAAATGAAGAATTAGTTATTGCAAGAGATACAGTTAAGCTTCTAAATAAATAATATAAAAAAATAGACTGCTGATATTATTAGCAGTCTATTTTTGTAAAGATTAGTAATGATGTTATATATTTAGAAGAAAGGAAAAATTTATAGGAATTAAAATATAATTACCCTTGAAAATAATAATTATTATTAGTAGAATATTATTATCAAAAATATTAAAAAATAAGGAGAGTAATTATGATTTTAGTTTGTCCTTCCTGTTCAGGAATAGATATAGAAGTATTAGAAGAAAAATTTGGCAAGGAAAATATTGATACTTGCTGTTTAGGAGAATGCGGAGGAATAGAAGGCTCAGTAATTGGTTACCTAGATGGAAAGTTTATTGAAGAAGATACTGAAGAAAACTTTATAAAAAAAATAGAAGAAAATTTAGAACAATAGAATAAGAAAAATAATAAAGTAAAATTAATAGGATAAGTAATTTATATTCTATTAATTTTATTTTGCTATAAAGCACTATATTAGTAATAATAAAGGAGGATTACAATGGAGAAGTTAGATAATCGTTATAAAGGAATAATATTTATAATAATCTCTGCCTTTGGCTTTGCAATGATGTCTGCCTTTGTAAAATTAGCAGGAGATCTGCCTTCTTTCCAAAAGACTTTTTTTAGAAATCTTGTTTCATGTATAGTTGCATTAATTTTTATTTTTAAAAACAAACATAGTTTTTTTGGTAAAAAAAGCAGTCAAAAGATTTTATTATTAAGGTCAGCCTTAGGAACTGTAGGCGTAATTTTTAATTATTATGCAATTGATAGGTTAGTATTATCTGATGCTAATATGTTAAATAAATTAAGTCCTTTCTTTGTAATCATCTTTTCAGCTTTATTTTTAAAGGAAAAGATAAATATAAGGCAAATATCTGCAGTTTTAATAGCTTTTATAGGAACTTTATTTATTATTAAACCTACTTTTAATATTGAAATAATGCCTTTTATTATAGGAATTTTAGGGGCAGTTTTTGCTGCAGGAGCTTATACCTGTTTAAGAGTTTTAGGAGGAAAGGAAAATACCTATACAGTAGTATTTTATTTTTCCTTATTCTCTATAATTGTTATTTTCCCTTTTATGGCATCAGTATATAAGCCAATGACCATTTTACAATTAGTTTATTTATTATTAGCTGGATTTTTTGCAAGTATTGGCCAATTCGGAATAACTTTAGCCTATAAATATGCACCAGCAAAGGAAATATCAATATTTGATTATAGCAATATAATATTTTCAGCAATAATAAGTTTTGTTATTTTTAATACTTTACCTGATCTATACAGTTTTATAGGATATATAATTATTTTTTCTGCTTCTTATTATATTTTTAGATATAATAAAAAATTATTAAGTTAATAAGAAGCATTTTCTTTTATATAAATTTATATAAAAAAAGAAGATTGATAACAATCTTCTTTTTTTACTAACCAAGTATATTTTTAACCATTGGATTAATCTTTGATCTATCAAATCTACCAGCAATTTTTGGCATAATTTCTTTCATAATCTTGCCCATATCTGCTTTAGTGTAATTATTAGCAGAAATTATGTCTCTTATCATTTTTTCAACTTCTTCTTCACTTAATTGAGCTGGTAAATATGGGGTTAATAAGTTAATTGCAAAAGTTCCTTCAGCAACTTTTTCTTCATCATTTAATTGCTTAGAATATTCAAGAGTTTCCTTTAATTGTTTTATTTGTTTTTCAATAATTTTAATTACAACATCATCGCTAGCCTCTTGTCTTTCATTTACTTCATAGGCTTTAATTTCTGAGTTTACAAGTCTTAATACATTTACTGTTTGCTTATCACGAGCTTTCATAGCTGCAATTTCGTTTTTCTTTAATTCTTCTTTTAACATTATTTCACCTCTTTATATATTTAGTTACTAGAAAAATTATATACTTTTAGGATTTTCTTTGCAAGACAGCCTAATTTAGCTAAACTTCATAAACCTGCCAATAGCTATTGCCTTGGAATTAGGACTATGACCTAATTCTGATGTTTTTATTATTGGAATATCTAAATTAATTTTCTTTATTATAAGATCTTCTATTTTAATATTTTTTTCATTTCTTTCGTATTCAGTAAATTCTCCAAGAATTAAGCCTTTGATTTTATTAAAGGCACCTAGCTGTTTTAATTGGGTAAGATAAGTAGATATTTTATTTATATCTCCACTTAAGGCTTCAAGAAATAGCAGTTTATTTTCAAAATCAGGCATATATTCTGTACCAGCTAATTTTAATAAGCAGCGTATATTACCTCCTATAACGATTCCAGACATTTCCTTTCCCCTTACCCAATAGTATTTAAAATCAAATAAATCATTTTTACCTTCTAGAAAGGTATTATTAAAGTCTGTTATTTGAATATTAGTGTTGTCTCTTATTAAATTTCTTATTTGATAATTATATGTTTCTATATTAGATTTTTTATAAATAGAATTCAGCAAAACAGTTAGATCACTATATCCAAATAAGGGCTTATTATTTCTAATAATTAAATCAAAATCAAAATAATCTAATATTTCGTTTGCCAAATCGCCCCCTGAAACATCAAAAACAGCCTTAATTTCTTTATCTTCATACATTTTCATAAGATCCCTAGCCCTATTAATTGGATCATAAGTATTATTATTATTGTCTTTAAATAATGAACTTGAAATAACAACCTTTAAATTCATAGAAGTTAGTAAATTTATTAAATTTAAAATATCATCTTTTTTATTTAAATCATATCCATTAGAGCAGGAAACTAAACCTATCTTATCACCTTTTCTTAACATTTGTTTCATTTTTACCTCCAAAATTTTTGTTAAATTTATCAATAGGGTATATAATTTTATGCTTTAAGAAATTATATATAATAAATGCTTCTTATTTATATTTTAATATATCCTTTTAGAATAATTCTATTTTTATATGAATATTTTTAAGAAAGAAGAAGATTATAAGTGGAGGATATATGAAATATAGACTTTATGTAAATGGGAAGTGCAAAAACACAAGAAAGCTGATAGGGAGCATAGGCATAGGAGGAGTAATAATTAACGATGATGGAAAAGAGATCTCTTTTTCAAAAACTTTAGGTGCAGGAACATGCTGTGAAGCTCAAATATATGCTGTGTTTTATGGGATAGAAGAAATATTAAAGTTAAATGATGCAGAAGATATTAAGGTCTATTTATCAAACTTAGCTCTTGTAAATTACTTTAATGGAGAAAAT
Organism: Caproiciproducens sp. MSJ-32; assembly: GCF_018918055.1. GTDB lineage: Bacteria > Bacillota > Clostridia > Clostridiales > Clostridiaceae > Clostridium. The sequence goes on along the minus strand of NZ_JAHLPS010000068.1, from coordinate 298 downwards.
AGTGAAATTAGTAAGAATTCTGAGATATTAGCAAAAAAATTAAAGGAATATATCAATAAATTAAAGGTTAAAATAACTTTTGCTTACTTTGATGTCAGAGATTATATGTATATATCTTCCCTTGCAGAAGAAGCAATAAAATTGTAAAATAAAATTAATGGAAGAATTTTAATATTTAAAAGGAGCATTCCTGTAATGAAATAATTTAAGAGTGGATAAAAAAAGCACCTCCTGATAGAATACGGGGTATAAGGCTTTGCAAAGCTTATCCCTAATTAAATAAAACTATCATTGGAGG
>NZ_JAHLPS010000082.1 GCF_018918055.1 Caproiciproducens sp. MSJ-32 | reverse complement strand
TATAATTGTATTCATGTGAATAGCCTCCTCTATGTTTTGATGTTATATTTGAACATTTCTATCATAACATATGAGGCTATTCTTTTTTATATTTTTTCCTACAATTATTTTACACTAAGTTATTTTATTTAATGATATAATAACACATAAAATATCTTGGGGGATGATAAAATGGTAAAATTATTAAAACTAACAGCAAACTTTATAAATGATTTACATGATGCAGTACTAGATCTTGTTAATCTTGGTAGATATTCTTTAAATGATAAGCAGCTACATTTTATCTTTATGGCAATAATTGGTATGGTAATCTTTGCTTTTACCCAAGTTTTATTTAAATGGCTTTCAAAATATAGCATTACAGCTATATCTTTCATTTATACTATTACAGTTATGATAGTTATAGTCTTTGCTATAGAAATACAACAAAAATTAACTAATAGAGGAAATATGGAATTTGCTGATATAGCTTATGGATTATATGGCTTTTTATATATATTCTGTATTTACTTATTAATAAGGTTAATTATTCATTTTATCAAAAAGACATTAAAAAACATAAAAACAAAAAAATATAAAAACTGTAAAAAAGGGCATGCAATATGAAAAGCTTTCAATTTTTAGATTGAAAGCTTTTTATATCATTCCTCCATCAATTCTAATTATCTGTCCTGTTAAATAGCTACATTCATCATCACATAAAAATAAAACTGCTTTTGCTATTTCCTCCTTATTTCCAAATCTCCCCATTGGTATTTCCTTTTCTAATTCTATTCTGTCTTCTTCACTTAGAAAAGAATTCATCTCAGTATTTATAGCACCTGGTGCTATTGCATTCACTCTAATCCCCATAGGAGCAAGCTCTTTAGCTAAAGACTTTGTAAATAAATTAATACCCCCCTTTGTTGTAGAATATAATACCTCGCAGGATGCTCCAACTTCTCCCCACATAGAAGAAATATTTATTATATTTCCATAACCCCTATCAAGCATATAGGGTAAGGCATGTTTAGTTAAATAAATAGCTCCTAAAAGATTAGTACTTATTATATTAGTAATTTCTTCTTCAGTAGTATCCATAAATAAACTTACAATAGATACTCCAGCATTATTAACTAAAATATCTATTTTTCCAAAATTATTAATAACAAAATCTATTATTTCCTTTGATTTATTAAAATCGCCAATATCTCCTTTTATAAATTTGCCATATCCCCCTAAAGCAATAATTTCTGCTAAGGTTGTTTCCGCCCCATTATCATCCTTTGAATAATTAATCACAACAGTTGCTCCTGCCTTTGCCATCTCTAAAGCTATAGCTTTTCCTATTCCCCTAGATGCTCCTGTTACTAAAGCAATTTTTCCTTGTAAGTTTACCATTTTATCACCTTCTATTTTAAGCAATCTTTTAATACTCTTTCCGCATTTTTATAAAATATTTTATCTATTTCTGTATTAGTAAATTTTTCTTTTAATAAAACTTCTCTTAATATTCCTATTTCGCCTATATCCTTTATTTCAACTTCATTTTCTATTCCATCATAGTCTGTTCCTAGAGCAATAACATCAATTCCTCCTACATTTTTTATATGTTTTAAATGCGCTACCATAGATTCAATAGTAGAAACTTCTGCTTTCCCTAAAAAAGCAGAACAAAAATTAAGGCCCATTACTCCACCTTTATTGGCTAGTTTAACTATCATATCGTCTGTTAAATTTCTTGGATGATTAGTTATAGCTCTTGCATTAGAATGAGTTGCTACAAAAGGCTTTTTACATATATTAACTAAACCATAAAAGCCAGCATCCGATAAATGAGAACAGTCTGGAATTATTCCCAATTTCTCCATTTCAACAACTAATTCTTTTCCCTTTTCCTTTAGTCCTCTATCCTTATATTTAAAGTTAATATTAGGGTAGCCTATGCTGTTTTCAAAATTCCAAGTCAAGGTAATAAACCTTATTCCTAAATCATAAACTTCTTTTAATCTCTCTATCCTTCCCTCTAAAACTTCTCCTTCTTCTATAGATAGAAAAGCTCCTATTTTATTATTAGCTTTTGCTTTATACATTTCTTCTAAATTTGTAACGACTTCAATATCATCAGAATTTTTCTCAATTTCTTTCATTAGCTTTTTATTAATCTTTTTAAATTCTTCATAGGGATTTTCAACTATATTTAACTCTACAAAATGAGCAAATACTTGAGCCAAAGCTCCTGATTTTCTTAATTTAGTTATATCTACCTTACAAATGCTCTCCCTTAATTCTAAATCTTCATACAATAATCTTATTGCTGTATCACAATGTAAATCTATTGAATTCATTATTATTCTCCTTTATTTTTTTATTTTCATTAGATAATCTTCTAATTTCTTTGGTCCATATATTTTCTTTCTTACTACTCTGAGAATTCCTTCCGTATCCGTTTCTATAATCCACTTTACTAAAGTTATATTTCCCTCTTCAATTTCTATGGCAGTCATAGCATAAGGAAGAACACAACAACCATCATTAAAATAAGGTATTTCAGTAGTTTTAGGCATTCTGCTATTATGAGTATGTCCACAAATAATCATAACATCATTTTCTGCTGACCATTTCTCTAGCTTGATATCTATTCTATTACCTTTTTTATTATTTTTTGCCGGACTTGTAGGATCCTTAAAACCTGCAATTCCATTTAAAAATTTCAATGGATATCTCACTAAAAATCTCGACATTTTCCAATACTTTGAATTCATTCTATCAAGTTGATGTCCATGAAAAACAAAAATCTCCTTATTAATGGGAGTAAAAATAAACTTAATTCCCTCATAAAAGCTTAAATTTTTAATAAAGCTTAAAAACTCCCTTCCATAGCGGTGACCATATTTCTTTAAAATTCTGTATTGACTAATATAGAAGTTTTCTTCTCTTTTTATTATATCATGATTTCCATAAAGTATATAAATCCTATTTTCTTCTTTAAATTTATTTAAAATTTTAAACATATCTTTATAAGTATATGCTATTTCAGAAAAATCTTTATTTTTCCATAATTCATCACCATCTCCAATTTCAACATAAATAAAGTTTCTTTTGTAATAATAAGCTAAGGCAGTTTTATAAATATTTTTATTTTGCATAAAAGAATCGAATATTGTTCCATCTCCTCTGTGAACATCAGAAATAAAAACTAAATTATCTTTATAATCAAATTTTATTTCTGGCGCTTCTTTATATAAGTCATATAGTTTTCTCATAAATCTCCTTTAAATAATTATTTAATATTACATTATATGACTTTTAATAACTACTTGATATAAATCACATAGAAATTATTTTTAAGATTTAGATAAAAATAATATTAAATGTACAAACTAATATTAAAGCTTTTGAAAGGAGGTAATTTGGTGAATTTTAAAAATAAATCTTTATTTTTTGCTTTAGCATTTATTTTAATCTTCTTTCTAATACCATCAAAGAAATGCTATCCTTATGAAGATCCAGCTGAAGCAAAACTAAAGGAAGAATTTAAAATATTATTGGAAGATTTATTTGCTAAAAGAAATGCAACAATTTTGTCTGCTGATTTTGATAATTTAAAGGAATTTTATGATTTAAATATCAAAGTAAGTCAATGGGCTTATGAGTATGAAGTAAAAAAGACAAATTATTTAATAAATTGGTCAGAAAAGCAAGCTGTAAAATTTAATAATATCTCTTCAATAATTAAAATTAGAAAGGTTAGAGAAAGAGAAGCAAACCTTTTTGGAGTAACCTGTAATGTAGCAACTGAATATAATTATTCCTACATTGATAGTCCTGATATAAATAATTCCTTTAGAATCGGTACAAATCATTATATTAACCTAAAAAAAGTTGGAGATAAATATATTATTACAAAAGAATGGTATACAGATCCCTTTGCTGATTCTTTAAATAAAAATAAGATAAAATCTGATGAGGTAAGTCAGTATATCTTAGCTCAAACAAAACCAGACTATACTCCAAGTGAAAGAATAGAAAATCTTATTGAATATGCTCATAAATATTGTGGTATTTCATATGATGAGGAATATCTTTTCAAATATAATAGTAAATATAAAAATCATAATCCGGATGGTGGAGACTGTGCAAACTTTGCTTCACAAATTTTACATGAAGGGGCGGGCTTCAAAAAAAATTCAGTATGGAATTATGCAAATGGTGAAGGAACAAAAGCCTGGCTTAATGCTCAAGGTTTCAAAAACTATCTTATAAGCAGCGGTAGAGCTTCATACATAGCTAAAGGTCCTTATTCAAAAATTTATAAAGCAGCCTTTAATTTACGTCCTGGAGATATTGTAGCCTATGAAAAGAAGGGACGAATTACTCATGTATCAACAGTCACAGGCTTAGATTCAAAGGGATATCCCTTAGTAACCTGCCATAATACAGATAGGCTTTTAGTTCCTTATGATTTAGGCTGGAGTAATGATAATATAACCTTTCATTTAATACATGTACACCTCTGATCAATTCAAAATTGCTATGAACAATTTCCAATTCAGAAAGGTTAGGAATTTATTATAAACCCTAACCTTTCTTCCTATTATTGATTTACTTTTATTAATTTTGCTATAAAAAAACCTTCCATATATTCATTTGGAATAATTCTCATAGTTTTATTGAGTTCATTATTATAGACTTTTTCTTTATATTTTGTTAAGCCTTTTATTGAGTTTTTTAACTCTAAATCTATTTCTTCTAATTTCAAATCCTTATATTTATTTAATATATAATCTATAACTTCTTCATTTTCATAAGGATTTAAAGTACAAGTAGAATATACAATAATACCTCCTGGTTTTAAGGCCTTATAGGCACTATCTAATAACTTTTTTTGAATTTTAGTTAAAGATAATATTTTTTTCTTATTCCAAGAAAGAAATTTTTTATTCTTTTTTAAAGTAATTATCCCTTCTCCACTACAAGGAGCATCTAGTAATATTCTATCAAAGTAATTATTAAGCCTTTTACCAATTGTTCTTCCATCAGTTCCTAAAACTATAACAGAAGAAGCTCCCTGCTTTTCAATGTTGTATTCCAATCTTTTTCTACGTACTTCATTTATATCATTTGCTAAAATAGTTGCCTTATTATTTAATAAATCAGCAATATATAGACTCTTGCCTCCAGGCGCAGCACACATATCTAAAATAGTTAAATTTTCCTTTAAATCTAAAAATAACGGTGGAAGCATAGAAGATATATTTTGAACATATATTTTCCCCTGCTTGTAAATTTCTAAATTTCTTAAGGTGCTTTCCTTAGTTCCCTTTGCTATAAAAGCATTTTTAATAAAAGAACAATTTACAGCCTTTATTTTATTTCTATTTAGTTCATTTACAATTACACTAACATTTCCTTTTAATGTATTTACTCTAAAACTAGTATATCTTCCTTTTATAAAACTTGAATAAATCTTGTCTAACTGTCCATTTGAATAAATATTCTCTAATATTTCAATAAATTCATTAGGTAAGTTTCTCTTTACATCTTTAATTGACATTAAACCCCTCCCAAACCTTCATAATAATATATTACTTTTAAAGATCTATTATTATGAAGAAGGGTTATATAAAAAGTGCGAATATAGAGCTTTTTTCATCAACTCATATTCGCACTTTAAATACTATTCAATTAAAAATATAAAGGATGCTTCTTACATAATTTATTAACTCTATCTTTTAAATTTTGAATGTCTGCTTCCTCATTAGATAAAGCATCATTTATAATTGAAGCTATTTCTTTCATATCTTCAGTATTAAATCCTCTTGTAGTAACTGCAGGAGTTCCTATTCTTATTCCTGAAGTTATAGAAGCTTTTCTAGTTTCATTAGGGACTGTATTTTTATTTACAGTTATTCCTATAGCATCTAATAATATTTCTGCATCTTTTCCTGTAATATTTTTATTTGTTAGATCAACTAACATTAAATGATTGTCAGTTCCATTAGAAACTATCTTAAAGCCATATTTTTGTAGTTCCTCAGCCAGAGTTTTTGAATTTAAAACAACTTGTTTAATATATTCCTTAAAACTTGGATCTAATGCCTCTTTAAAACATACTGCTTTAGCTGCTATTATATGTAGCAAGGGTCCTCCTTGAATTCCAGGGAATATAGTCTTATCTATTTGCTTTGCATATTTTTCCTTGCAAAGAATTAATCCACCTCTTGGTCCTCTTAAAGTTTTATGAGTTGTAGAAGTTACAAAATCTGCATAAGGAACTGGAGAAGGATGTTCTCCTGCTGCAACAAGGCCAGCAATATGAGCCATATCAACCATAAAATATGCATTAATTTCATCTGCAATTTCTCTAAAAGCCTTAAAATCAATAGTTCTTGAATATGCACTAGCTCCAGCAACAATTAACTTTGGTTTATGCTTTAATGCCAATTCTCTTACTTCATTATAATCTATAGTTTCAGTTTCTTTATTTACCCCGTAAGAAATAAAATTAAATAACTTTCCTGAAAAATTTACACCTGATCCATGAGTTAAATGCCCACCGTGACTTAAATTCATACCTAAAACAGTATCTCCAGGTTCTAGAATTGACATATAAACAGCCATATTTGCCTGAGATCCCGAATGAGGCTGAACATTTGCATGTTCCGCAGCAAAAAGTTTTTTAGCTCTTTCTCTAGCCAATTCTTCAACTTGATCAACAATGTGACATCCACCATAATATCTATTATTAGGATAACCCTCAGCATACTTATTAGTCAAATAAGATCCCATAGCTTCCATAACTGCCTTTGATGCAAAATTTTCAGAAGCAATAAGTTCTATTCCATTTTGCTGCCTATTTAATTCCATTTCAATTAGTTCATATATTTCTCTATCATTTTTAGAAATTTCTTCAAAATTCATGTTATCACCCTTTTCACTTTTTAGTAAAATTATATATATAAATTCTACAATAATCAAATAATATTTTTCTTTTATATTTCTTTTTACAAAATATATTCTTTATTTTTTTAGAATAAATAAAACAAGATGATGAAAATGTCATTTTTCATCATCTTGTTTTATTTGTTAAGTATTTATATTTTACAAAATTATTCTTCTATTGAAATAGCTGATACTGGACATCCTTCAAAAGCTTCTCTTGCAGCATCTTCATGTTCTGCTGGTATTGTTCCTTCTATAGCTTGAGATACACCAGTTTCTAATGAGAAAACTTCTGGACATATACCTTCACATAGTCCACAAGATATGCATGTATTTTCATCAACGAATGCTTTCATTTATTTTTCCTCCTTAAAATCAAACAATAAATTTAATTGATTAATATAAATATATTATTAAATAATTATTTATTTTTGTCAATAATTTTTATTAGATAATAAATAACTAAAAACATTCCAATATTATAAAAAATTGAATCTATTAGTTTTTAAATCGTAGTATTCTGATAAAAATACTACGATTTTTTTATTAATTATTTTTTATTTATAATAATTCAATACCATATTCTTTACATACACTTAAATTTTTTTCATCCCAAACGCTGGCTTGAACTTCACCAATATGAGCCTTATTTAAAAAGTACATACATATTCTTGATTGACCAATTCCTCCACCTATTGTATAAGGAAGTTCCCCATTTAAAAGCATTCTATGGAATTTTAATTGTCTTCTATCGTCATTTCCTGATACTCTTAATTGATAATCTAAAGCCTCTTCATCAACTCTTATCCCCATTGATGATAATTCAAAAGCCCTATCTAAAAGAGGATACCATAATAATATATCTCCATTTAACTTCCAATCATCATAATCTGGACTTCTTCCATCATGCTTTTCTCCTGATTTTAACTTATCTCCTATCTGCATTACAAATACTGCTTTATGCTCTTTACATATTGCATCTTCTCTTTCTTTTGGTGTTAAATCTGGATATAAATCCTCTAATTCTTGAGTAGTTATAAAAAATATATCTTCAGGAAGTTTATTTTTACCTTTAATTAATTCACTGTTTACAAATTTTTCTGTTTCTAAAAGCACATTATATATTGATTTAACAGTTTCTTTCAGAGTATCTATATTTCTATCTTCTTTTCTTATTATTTTTTCCCAATCCCATTGATCTACATATATAGAATGTAAATTATCTAATTCTTCATCTCTTCTTATTGCATTCATATCAGTATATAGACCTTCATTTACCTTAAATCCATATCTATGAAGACTGTATCTTTTCCATTTAGCTAGGGAATGAACTACTTCAACTTCCTTTCCAGTTGCAAGTAAATCAAATTTAACTGGTCTTTCTACTCCATTTAAATTATCATTTATTCCACTTTCTCCTTCTACAAACAAAGGGGCTGATACTCTTACAAGATTAAGAGCTTCTGATAATTTTTTTTCAAAAAAATCCTTAATTTTTTTAATGTTTTTTTCTGTTTCAATTAGTGTTGTGTCACTTTTGTAGTCCTTTGGTATTATTATTCCTTCGATTTTCATTTAAATTCCTCCTTTATTTTTTACTAGATTTTTAATTCTTATATAAAAAACTTCCATCCTTATATAAAAATATATAAGGATGGAAGTATATTCCATGGTGCCACCTTAATTTACTATCATCTCACAACAATAGCCTCTTCGAGTACGGGATTTTAAAAAATCTTATACTCTATCACTATAACGGGTGAACCCGGTACTGCCTACTGGTTGTTATCTTTCGGAGTACGGCTCCGAGATGTTATTCAAATTAACTACCTTATTCTACTCTCAGCTATGTAGAACTCTCTGTAAAGGATCATTAATTTTACTTCTTCTCTTCATTGCCTTTTAATAAATTACCTATTTAACTTCTCGCTGAATTTCTTGTTCATTATAATATCATCTAATTTTTTAATTGTAAATACTTTTTTTAATTTTTTTATTTTACAAAAGTATTTATGGTTTTAATCAATTCCTTTAAAGCTTTTTGTTCTTTTGAATCCTTCTCTATACCTAAACAATTGTTAGCATAATATTCAATAGTTAAACCGCCAACTTTATTTATTGCTGATCTTATAGCAGATATTTGGACAAGTACATCAGGGCAACAAACATTTTTCTCCATCATTCCTTGAATTCCTTTTACTTGCCCTTCAATTCTTTTTAATCTAAGAATTATATCTTTTTTTAATTTTTCATTTTCTAATTCCATTACAAACCTCCCTATATTTCTATACCAATACGGGGTACACAGTTTATTATATATAATTTATCTACAAAATACTACAGAATTATAATAAATCTATTTTTATGTATTATTCTAAACCTTTATTTTTAATAAAATTTATTTTTGAGCTTGTTTTATTTTTATAAAATAAAAGCTTAAAAATTACAACAAAAATTAATGTTAAAGCTATAATTATTATGGCATATAACTTAAAAAGCTCTTCTGGTAATACTTTAATTATTGGATCCGTTTTTTCATCAAAAATCCAGTAATCATTATTAAAAAATATCTTATGAAACACAACAAAAGCTTTTGAAAAATTAGTAACAATTACAACTAACAATATTCCAAAGCTTGTTATTAAAATATTTGCAGCTCTATTAAATATTTTCAGCATTTCATTTTTTTCATATTTATGTTTTTTTATTAATGTATGTATAAGAAAAATTATCATAGATATAATAACTATAAAATATATTCCCAAAAATATATTTTTCACTTCATAAAAATGAAACTCTCCTGATTTGCTCATTATAAAATTATTAAATTTAAGCTTTTTTATAAAAGGATTTTGTAAATACTTAATTAAACTTTTGTAATCTTCTAATAACATTTCCTTAGTTATGTCCACTTTACTTAAAAGATCATATTTACCTATGGCATAAGAATAAATACTTTTTATATTTAATGCTATAAGCACGCTTATACAAAGTGTAAATAACGCAGCAATAAAAGATAGAAGTATATCAACTAGAAATTTTAATATTCTTTTCATAACCTTCTCCATTGATCAATTTAAAATTATAATTTAATCATTCTTAACCACATTTTTATGATAGATAAAAGCTATAATTAAAACAGAAAAACTTATTAAAAGATATAAGATTAATAAAGGATTACTAAAACTTCCTACTAAAGTTATAATTGATCCTAACGTAGCTAAAATAGGATTTACTTTACCTCTCCATATTCCCTTAACTTCACCTTCAAGCCCCATTTTAAAGACCTTAAAATATAAAAGTATGTATAATAAATAATTTACAACTATAGATATTTCTGATACATCTCCATTAGGCATCAGATTATATTTTTGTGTTATATAGTGAACTAATAACCAAATCAATGAAATTATATAAGATAAAACAGCTGATTTTATTGATACTGAAAATTTTTCATTTATAACTCCAATCCCTTTAGAATTAGGTATCATATTTCTAATCGCTAAAGAATAAGGCATCCTTATATAGCCTAAAATTAATCCATTTAATGTACCGATTATTGAAATTACAACAAAAGTAATAATTATTTTTCCTCCTAATGGTCCAAATATTCCATTAGCTGCTATATCTACATGAGCATCTCCTAAAGCCATTATTTGTTCAGGCCCAACATAAATGCTTATTCCAACAAAGTATAGCACATAAATTAACACTATAAAAATTGGAGCTATAATTAAAGCCTTAGGTAAATTCTTTTTAGAATCTTTAATTTCATGAGCAATTGAAGTTGATATTATCCATCCATCTAAAGAAAAAGCTATAGGAGCTATTGCCGCAATCCAAGATATAGAATCAGCATCCATAAAATTATTAACACTGATACTTTGAGTATTGCCAAATATTACTCCTGAAATAGCAATTAATAATAAAGGGATAATCTTAATTATAGTTGATGCATTTTGAAAAAAACCTCCAAGAAATTTAGAACAGATATTTATAAGATACAATAAAGTAGCAATTCCTAAACCTATTAAACATTGTAATAATAAGCTTCCTTCTATACCAAACAGTATACAAATATATACTCCTGCAACCCAAGATATTACCGCAATTAATGAAGGGAAATATACGAATGTATGAAACCATCCAAAAGAACAAGCAAATGATTCACTATATGCATTTTCAGTATAAGTGATTATTCCTCCTGCTCTAGAATCTCTTGATGCAAGCTCTCCAATTGTTAGTCCACCAAAAATAATTCCTAAAGCAGCAATAAAGAAAACCAATACTCCTAAATATATGCTTCCCCCTGTTGCTATTAAAATATTATCACTTTTAAAGAAGATCCCTGACCCAATTACAATTCCAATAATCATAGCAATTGAAGTTAACAATCCATATTCTTTCTTTTTACTTTCCATTTTCCTTTTCCTTCCTATTACTTACTAACATATTATCAAATAAGATACACTTTAATAATTTTAGCATTTTCTTTTTAAAAATACACTTTTATAAAACGATTACATTATAAAATTAATAATTAATAAATATATCAAAATATTTATATTGTATTTTTTAACGCTATATGTTAATATATTTTTAAATTATTCGGACTAATTATATTATTTTGTCAACAAAATTGATTATAATTTAAATTATTAATATTTTGATGTTAGGGGGATATTTATTATGAACAAAAAATTATTATGCAGCGTACTATCGCTAACACTTGGATTATCATTACTTACAGGTTGTTCTTCATCTGGGGCTAGTAATGAAGATGTAATAAAAATTGGAGGATTGGGACCATTAACTGGTGATGCAGCAACTTATGGACAATCAGTTAAAAACGGTGCTCAATTATATGTAGATGAGATTAATAATGCTGGCGGAATCAACGGAAAGAAAATTGAATTAATTTTCGAAGATGATCAAGCTGATCCAAATTCTTCAATGCAGGCATTTAATAAATTAGTAAATAATGATAAGGTAGTTGGTATTGTTGGCCCTACTACTTCAGGTGCTGCTTTGGCAGTTGCTCCTAATGCAACCAGTCAAAAGATTCCAATGATAACACCTTCTGGTACAGAACCTACAATTACTGTAAAAGGTGGAGATTATGTATTTAGAGGATGTTTCATTGACTCTTTCCAAGGAGAAATGCTAGCTAAATATGCTAAAGAAAGTTTAGGAAAAACAACAGCCGCAGTTCTTTATAATGCTGGTTCTGATTATTCAAAAGGAATAGCTGATGCCTTTAAAGCTAAATTTGAAGCTTTAGGTGGTAAAATAACTGATTATTCAAGTTATAACAACGGTGATACTGACTTTAATGCTCAGCTTACTAGCATTAAATCAAATAATCCTGACGTACTAGTTCTTCCAGATTATTATAATGTTGTAAGTTTAATTGCAAAACAAGCTAGAGATAATGGTATTACATCTCAATTCCTAGGTGGAGATGGCTGGGAATCTGAAGAACTTGCTACTATCGGTGGAAATGCTGTAAATGGCGCTTTATATTTAAACCACTACTATTCTGAAGACGAAGATGAGCAAGTTAAATCCTTTGTTGATGCTTATACAGCAAAATACAATGCAGCACCAGATGCATTTGCAGCTTTATCATATGACAGTACTAGAATTTTACTTGATGCTGTTGCAGCAAGCGGTGATTATAGCCCAGAAAAAATAATTGAAGCTATGAAAGCTACTGATCTTGACAATGTAACAGGAAAAATTACTTTTGATGAAAATAGATCAGCAGTTAAGAGTGCAACAATAATCAAAGTTGATGGAGATAAAAAAGTTTTAGTTGACAAAGTTAACCCTTAATAACTCTTATTTAAAACAATAAACAGGAGGAGTAGCAATGGAATTTTTACAACAACTTTTAAACGGACTGGCTTTAGGTAGTGTTTATGCTCTCCTAGCACTTGGCTACACAATGGTTTACGGAATTATTAATCTTATAAATTTTGCTCATGGTGAAATTTACATGATTGGAGCATTTATTGGATATTTTGCATCCACTACCTTTAATTTATCGTTAATACCAACTTTAATAATTTCTATGATTGGTTCAGCTATTCTTGGGATGATTATAGAAAAAGTGGCTTATAAGCCCCTTCGTAATTCTCCAAGAATAACTCTACTAATCACTGCAATTGGAATGTCATTATTATTGCAAAATGGTATGAGGTTTTTAGTAGGACCTAACCCTAAACCATATAAAGATCTTATTCCTAATAGCTTTATAAATCTAGGAAACGTACAAATAAATTCTAAAACATTACTAATGCTTGGAGTTTCAGCATTGCTTGTTTTACTCCTTCAATTTATTGTATATAAGACTAAAGTTGGATTGGCAATGAGAGCAGCTTCTTATGATATAGAAGCTGCATCATTAATGGGAATAAACGTAAATAACACTATTTCTACTACATTTGCTATAGGTTCTGCCCTAGCTGGGATTGCGGGCGTATTAGTTGCAATAGCTTATCCTAGTATAAACCCATATATGGGAACAATGCCTGGCCTTAGAGCCTTTGTTGCTGCAGTTTTAGGCGGAATAGGAAGCATTCCTGGAGCATTAGTAGGTGGTGTACTTATTGGATTAATAGAAACTTTAACTAAAGCATATATTTCAACAAGTTTCTCAGATGCAATAGTTTTTTCAGTATTAATAATAATACTTTTAATAAAGCCTTCTGGTCTATTAGGTAAGAAGACTAATGAGAAAGTGTAGGTGACATATATGAAAGACATATTAAAAAAGAGTTCGTTTAAAGCTTTAATGGCTATAATAGCTGTTTTTGCTTTATTAAATACTCTAATTCAAACAGGAGTAATAAACTATTATTACAGCGGAATTATTAATTTAATATTAATTAATGTTATTCTTGCTGTTTCTTTAAACCTAATTGTTGGCTTTACCGGACAACTCTGTCTAGGACATGCTGGTTTTATGGCAGTTGGAGCTTATATTTCAGCAATATTAACATTAAAGACTAATATGCCGCTTATTTTAGGAATAATAATAGGAGGCATTATAGCTTCCCTATTTGCTCTATTAATCGGAATACCTACATTAAAACTAACAGGAGATTATTTTGCTATTACTACTTTAGCTTTTGGTGAAATAATTAAAGTTATTATAATGAATATGGATTATTTGGGTGGTGCCAGCGGATTATCAGGAATACCAATAAAAACAAAATTCCCTTTAGCTTTTATATTTACTGTTTTAACAATAGTAATAATTTCTAATATAATTAAATCTTCTCATGGACGTGCTATAATTTCTATCCGCGAAAATGAAATAGCTGCTCAAGCAATGGGGGTTAACACCTTTAAATATAAAATATATTCCTTTGTAATAGCAGCATTCTTTGCTGGTATAGCTGGAGCCCTATACTCTCATTATATTGGCTTTTTACAACCAGCATCTTTTGATTATTTACAATCAATAAATATCTTAGTTTTTGTTGTATTCGGTGGTATGGGATCTTTATCTGGTTCTATAATTTCAGCTTCAATATTAACCTTCTTACCTGAAGCTTTAAGAAGTATAAATGAATTAAGAATGATAATATATCCACTGGCTTTAATTATATTAATGATATTTAGACCACAAGGATTACTTGGAAATAAAGAATTATCTCTGAAAATTTTTAAAAATTTAGCTAATAGGAAGGAGGATAAAGTATGCTAGCAGTTCAAAATTTATCAATAGAATTTGGAGGATTAAAAGCAGTTTCAAATCTTAATTTAAGTATTAACAGTAAAGAAGTTGTTGGACTTATAGGTCCTAACGGTGCTGGAAAGACTACTGTTTTTAATATGTTAACAGGAGTTTACACTCCTACAACGGGAAAAATCTCTTATTTTGGTGAAGATATCAACGGATTAAAACCTTATGCAATTACTGAAAAGAAAATTGCAAGGACTTTTCAAAATATAAGATTATTTTCTGAACTTTCAGTAATTGATAATGTAAAAATAAGCTATAATTATAGAGTAAAATACAATCTTTTTGATTCTATATTTAGAACTAAAAAATTTAGAGATGAAGAAAATAAGATACAAGAAGAGTCTCTTGAACTATTGAAGGCTTTTTCATTAGATAGTAAAAAAGATGAACTTGCCAAAAACTTATCTTACGGTGAACAAAGAAGACTTGAAATTGTTAGAGCTTTAGCTACTAAACCTTCCCTTCTTTTATTAGATGAACCTGCTGCTGGAATGAATCCGCAGGAAACTAAAGATCTTATGGAAATGATAAATTGGATTAAAGATAAATTTAATATTTCTGTATTACTAATAGAACATGATATGAAGCTTGTAATGGGAATTTGCGAAAAAATTGTAGTTTTAGACTACGGTAAAAAAATTGCTGAAGGTACACCAGAAGAAATAAAAAACAATCCAAAGGTTATTGAAGCCTATCTTGGGGAGGGGGCATAAAATTGCTACAATTAAAAAATATTGACTTATATTATGACGGAATACATGCTTTAAAAGATTTATATATAGAAGTTAAAAAAGGTGAAATAGTAACTTTAATTGGTGCAAATGGAGCTGGAAAGACTTCTACATTAAGAGCAATTTCAGGTCTTCACCCAATAAAAAATGGTACTATTACTTATAATGGAAAAGATTTAAAGAAAATTCCTGCTAATAAAATCGTTAGTCTTGGGTTATCCCATGTTCCAGAAGGAAGAAAAATATTTGCTAATTTAACAGTTTATGAAAATCTTTTATTAGGAGCATATTTAAGAAAAGACAAAAAGGAAATTCAAGAAGACTTAAAAAAAGTTTATGAAAAATTTCCTAGACTAAAAGAAAGATTAAAACAGCAGGCTGGAACTCTATCAGGCGGTGAACAACAAATGCTTGCTATTGGTCGTGCTCTTATGAATAGACCTGATATGCTGATTTTAGATGAGCCATCTATGGGACTTGCTCCCCTTGTAGTTAAGGAAATCTTTGATATTATTAAAGAAATAAATAAATCTGGCACTACTATTCTTCTAGTTGAGCAAAATGCTAATATGGCTTTATCTATAGCTGATACAGCTTATGTTTTAGAAACTGGGAAAATAGTATTAAGTGGTACTGCTAAGGAAATAGCAAATAATGACTCTGTCAGAAGTGCTTACCTTGGAGAATAATATAATAAATTATTATTTAAGTGATTTTAAGTTAATTCTTGAAATCACTTTATTTTATATAAATTTATTTTAATAAACTCCTAATAAATACTCTTCTTTTATTTATATATAGTTTATAATATATGTATATAATAACAAGGAGAATTTAAATGAAGGAAATAATTTTGATTTATGTAATTTTAATTAATTTAACAGCTTTTTTAGCTATTTTTATAGACAAGCGTAAGGCAATTCATGGTAAATGGAGAATAAAAGAATCTACTCTTCTTTTTCTTGCAATTATGGGAGGAAGCCTTGGAGAATATATAGGCATGTATACTTTTAGGCATAAAACTAAACATTATAAATTTTCAATTGGATTACCATTAATAATTTTTACACAAATTTTATTAATTAAAAAGCTTATTTAAACATTTTTTATAATTAATACATAAAAGTCTGATTAATACACAGGTTATTAATCAGACTTACTATTTTCATAAATTACATTTCTTTCTTAGCATATAAATTTGAAGTTATAAAATAAGAAATTAATATTATTGTTATTAAGCAAAGTAAAATTAGTATTTTTATTATAATAGAATTTAAATTAATTAAAGGCATTCGTTCTAATAGAAGATTTCCAAAGATCATAGGCGATAAAGATAGAAAAACAATTACAAATCTCCCCTTTTCAAATCCTAATAATAATTCTAAAGGAGTTACAATACACATCATAAAAACTCCTATAAAAACCATTGTCATTCCTAATCCTTCTAAGGATACCATATCATTATTATTTATTTTTTCAAAATAAATTAATAACTTATATACTCCTATTGTTAATGTTATCGATATTAATGTATTTATTGCAACATATAAATAACGCGAAAATATGAAAAAATATAATGTTATTTGTCCTCATAGAAAAGCAAATTCATATAGAAGAATGATGAAAGCTACAAAAGAACATGCTGTTTTACCAAACTTGTTAAATAGAGAGTTTAAGCAGAATACTCCGCGAAAAGCATTATTAACTGATATAACTTATCTGTTT
>NZ_JAHLPS010000031.1 GCF_018918055.1 Caproiciproducens sp. MSJ-32 | reverse complement strand
ACCCTGTGATTCCAATATTTCTTATAAATATAAGTTATATCCATGTACTTTATTATGTCAATTATGAAAATCTAAGAATGATTGAGTATATTAAAGAAAATTAAAGATTATAGAGGGAGTGTTTATTATGATTAAAAAATTGGGAATTTATAAATGTGAGGTATGCGGATCCGTAGTAGAAGCTCTAAGAGAAACTGGCGGCAAGTTAGTATGCTGTGGAAAGGAAATGAAGTTATATCAAGAAAATACAGTTGATGCTGCTGTAGAAAAACATGTACCTGTATATGAAGAAAAGGATGGAGTAACATATATTAAAGTTGGAGATGTTGAACATCCAATGCTGGCAGAACATTATATTGAATGGATAGAAGTAATAACAAAAGACGGCAAGGTATATAGACAAGAATTAGACCCAAGTAAGAAACCAGAAGCAGAATTTAAAATAAGTGGAGAAATTGAAAAAATAAGAGAATTATGTAATATTCATGGTTTATGGACTACAAAATAGTTAATTAGCAAAAGGGGCTGTCTTGACAGCCCTTTTAATATGAAATACTAGTATTTCATTGTTTAATAGCAGGCATCCCACTTCTAGTTAAAAAATTGGAGGAATGTAATGAAGAAATATTATAACATAAGCACATTTATTATATTTGGTTTATTTAGTATAATTGTAACTTTTTATTATCCATATTTAAATCAAAATGTAGGATTAAATTTGTCTGATGTTAGTAAGGTTGTAACATTAGGGGCTTTATTTAACATTATTGGACAACCACTCTTAACTAATTTTTATTCAAAGGTAAAAGATAAAAAAAGATTTATAATAAGCTATCTTATAACTGTTTTACTTGCAATTATTGGTTTAATGTTTATTAATTTAGATACAGCAATATATTTTGCCCTTGTTTATGGATTTATTTTAAATTCCCTAGCAGGCATATTCGAAATATATATAGAAGAACTTGCTTCCTTTAGCGGCTTTGAGTTTTCAGATATTAGAAAATGGGGATCTATAGGATATGCTTGTATTGTTTTTCTTGGAGGAATCATAATAAGCACTTTCAGTTATAGGGCATTACATTTATCAGCTTTTGCATTATTAATTATTTTAATGCTGATAATATTATTAAAATTTAGAAATATTAATAGTGATAAGGAAATATCAATAAATTCTAATAAAGTTGAAATAAAAGATTTACTTAAAAATAAAAATGTATTATTTTTATTTTTAGCTGTAGCTTTAGGTATGGGAAGTTATATGGGATTAGATTTTGCTTATTCAACATATTTAGTAGACATTATACAAGATACTAATAAAGCAAACAGCATTTATAGTACATCAATTAGTTTTAGGGTAGTTGTAGAATTCTTTTCCTTTATGATAGTTTCAAAATACGCAAGTAAATTAAACAGTAAAAAATGTTTAATGACTGCATTAGCTATTGCTTCCATTAAAGTATTATTATTCTCAACTGGTAAAGTTACCCTTATAGTTTTAGGGGACCAGCTTCATGGAGTACTATACGGAATATATTTAACATTTTTATTTAAATATTTAAGAGATATCGTTGAAAGTGATTTAGTTGCTATTTCCTTTTCAATTTTATCTGTGCTAAGTACAGGAGGATCTAATTTTATTTACCCTTCTATATATGCATGGCTTCAAAAGAGCTTTGGATATTTTAGTATGTATTTTGCAGGCTTTGTATTTATTATTATTTCATTATTAATATTCTTTGCCTTTTTACCAAATCCTAAAATAAAAAATAATTAGCTTTAGGATTAAAATAAAGAGTATTTACAGAAATTAAAATATAGTTTATATTTAAGTCCATAAATCATATAACTATATATTATAAAAGGAGTTGCAAATGAGAACAAAATATAAAAACCCAAAAGAATTAGGCACCTGCCTAAAGGATTTAGTTGATGCTTATTTAGAAGATCTTCTAAGTGAAGAAAAATTAAGAGAGAAAGTGACTAAGATAGTTGAAGTCAATGGTGAAAGAGCTTATCAGGATGGAAAAATAGAAGCTAAAATCTATCCATACTTAGGAGCTGAGAGAGCAGAAATTATATATAAAATAATAGAAAATAAAGAACTATAAAAGGACTGTCATTGGCAGTCCTTTTAATATAAAATTAATAATATACATTAAAAAGATAGCAGCTTAAATGGGGAGGAATATATGATTAAGGATATTATCAATAAATTAAAAAATAATAATCCATACATTAGCGGCTGGGAAAAAATGAAAAGATCAACAGTAGCAGTGATGCTTCTTGAGATAGAAAATAAATTAAATATAGTTTTTGAAGTCAGGGCTAAATCTATGAAAACTCAGCCTGGAGATATTTCCTTTGTTGGAGGAGGAATAGATGAAGGGGAGGAAGTAGAAGAGGCTCTTTTAAGGGAAATTAAGGAGGAAATAGGGTTAGACAAGGAAGATTATGAAATAATTTGTCCTTTAGATATTCTTGTTACTCATTATAATCAAATAATTCATCCATATTTAGGCTATATAAAGGAAGCTGAAAAAATTAAAATAAATAGGGATGAAGTAGAGGAATTATTGATTATTCCAATAGAAGAATTGTTAAAGACTGAGCCGATTAAAGTAATAAACAAGCTTGAAGTTAATAGAGATAACTTTCCTTACCATTTAATAAATGGTGGTGCTAATTATAAGTTCTATCAAGGAGAAGTAGAAACTTTATTTTATCTTTATAAGGATAAAGTAATATGGGGAATGACAGCAAGGATGCTGGAGGACTTTATAAATATTTATAAAAAGTTAGAATATAAGATATAAGAATAAATGCCAGCTTTATAACTAGATAGAAGGAATTATAAAAAAACTACTAAGCTAAGAGCATATATTAAACTCAAGGCCTTAGTAGTTTTTTATTAATTTATTTATAAATACATTTTAGGTCTTATGTTACATATTATTTTTATTTAAAATTTATCTTAATATAAAACATTATAATGCTGAAAGAAGAAAGTAAATTATAAAAATGATTGAAATAATATACATAGGAAATGAAATTTCTTCTTTCTTTTTAACTATAAGCTTTATTAAAGTATAAGATATAAATCCGAAGGCTATACCATCTATTATGCTAAAGGTGAATGGAATTAAAGCAATAGTTAAAAAAGCAGGAATAGCTTCAGAAATATCTTCAAAATTAATATCTTTTATGCTTTTAACCATTAAGCAGCCTAAAATTATTAATATAGGTGCAATTGCTTCATTAGGTATCAAGGTTAAAAAAGGTATAAAAAGCATAGATATTAAAATTAGGAAAGCGGTAACAATCGAGGTAAAACCTGTCTTTCCGCCAGCTGAAATGCCAGCAGTTCCTTCAACAGTTGACACAGATGGACTTGTTCCTAAAAGTCCACAGGCAATTGTAGATAGGGCAACTGCAATTAAACTTTTATTTTGCTTTTCAGGTGCCTTTAATAAGCCTGTTATCTGTCCATGAAGTATTCCTATATTTTCAAATACTAAAATTAAAGTAAATGAAAAGGTTGCTATCCAGAACTGTGAACTAAAAAGGTTAGTAAAATCTAAGTTAAAGAAAATTGATGAGTATTCCTTAAAATTTGGTAAGGAAAAACCTGATAAATTCAGTTCTGTAAGCCCTAACATAATTGATGAAACAGTACCTATTATTATACTGATTAGGAAGGCTCCTGGTATATTTTTTACAAATAAAAATAGAGTAATAATAAATATTACGATGAAAAATACAACTCTTGGATTATTAAAGGATTGTATTTTTACAAAAGTAGAAGGATCAGCAGCTATAAGACCGCTTTTTTGTAATCCTAAAAAAGTAATAAAAAATCCAATACCAACTGAAATAGCTTCCTTTAAAGATTTTGGTATTGACTTATCTAAGATTTTAGATAAGCTAGTAGATGCAACAATTAAAAATAGCACTCCTGCAGTAAAAACGCTGGCTAAAGCCTGATTAAAATTAAGGCCTAAAGTATTAATTATTGTATAAGTAAATAATGCGTTTATTCCCATTCCTGGCATAATTATAAGTGGAGCATTACTTACAAAAGCTGCAAGTAAACATCCTATAAATGATGCCAAAATGGTTGCAATTATGAGGGGCTCTTGTTTTACACCTCCATCACTTAAAATGCTTGCATTCACTACAATAATATATACTGCAGAGAAATAAGAAGTTAGACCGGCTATTAATTCTGTTTTTAAACTGGTCTTATGTTTTGTAAAATTAAATAATCTCTCCATCCTTTCTTTTAACCTCTTTCTTTTTCCCTCTCCCACCCGCAATTACGCATTAGTATTATATCACATTTTTTTAAAAGTAAACAAACCTTTACAAACTTTTAATTTTTTTTCTTTATTCAATATTAAATTAAGATTTCATAGAATAATAAGAGATTAATTTAATAATGAGGTGTTAATTTTGAAAGGATCAAATATTACAATTAGTTTATGTATGATAGTTAGAGATGAAGAGGCTACTTTGGAAAGGTGCCTATCTTCTGTGGAAGATATTGTAGATGAAATTATTATAGTAGATACAGGTTCTATAGATAATACAAAGGAAATTGCAAAGAAATTTAAGGCAAAAATTTACGATTTTGAATGGATAGAGGATTTTGCTGCAGCAAGAAATTTTGCTTTTAGTAAAGCTTCAATGGATTATGTACTATGGCTTGATGCTGATGATTATATTGATGATATTAATAGGGAAAAATTAAAATTATTAAAAGAAAGTTTAAATAAAAATATAGATTCGGTTACAATGGATTATTCTTTAACCAGGGATGCAGCAGGAAATACCAGTTTCTCTTTAAAAAGAAATAGACTGGTCAAAAGAGAAAGAAATTTTCAATGGATTGGAAGAGTTCATGAGTATCTGGAAGTATTTGGAAATATTTTAGACAGTGATATAACAATTATACATGATAAGCTAAAGGCTGCCACTGATAGAAATTTAAAAATATTTTTAAAGATGATAGAAGATAAGCTGGCCTTTAGCCCAAGAGACAGGTATTATTTTGCAAATGAACTTTATTATAATGGCCGTTATGAGGAGGCAATTAGCAATTATGAATTATTTTTATCAGAAAACAAGGGCTGGATTGAAGACAATAAAGCTGCTTATAATAATTTGATTAGGTGCTATAGAATACAAGGAAATGATGAAATGGCAACAAATACTATATTAAGATATTTAAAGGAATATAAACCTACAGGGGAAATATGCTGTAGTCTGGCAGATATTTTTAGCAGTCATAATAAAATAGAAGAAGCAATTTTTTGGTATGAGGCTGCTTTAAGATGTGAGTCAGCAGATCATCATTTAGGTTTTAATAATAAGGCATATTATACCTGGGTGCCTGCCCTAAATTTAACTGTTTGTTATTCTAAGATAGAAAATTACGAAAAAGCTTATTATTATAACGAATTAGCAGCTTTACATGGTGGCGATATAAATAAAGTTAACTATAATAGAAGATATTTTCAACATAAATTTTCAGAGTTAAAAAAAGAACTTCCAAAGTTAAAGATAGATTTAAATTTTGATAAATAATTTTAGTAAAAAAACAATAAAATATAGTAAAAATACAAGTAAAAATTAAGTAAAAAATAATTGAAAATGTTTTCTTTTTCTGCTAAAATTATCTTATAAAAAATGAAAGGGGAAACTTTATTATGAGAGAAAATATTATAAAGGGTTTTGAAAAAATTTTTGGCTATTCTGAAAAGGTGAGGACCTTTTTTTCACCAGGAAGAGTAAACTTAATAGGAGAGCATACTGATTATAATGGAGGTAATGTTTTTCCTTGTGCCTTAAGCTTTGGTACCTATGGAGTTGTTGCTCTTAGAGAGGATAAAGTTGTAAGAATGTATTCAGAAAATTTTACTGAAATAGGAGTTATAGAATTTAATTTAGATACTATAAAATATGAAAAAGAACATGACTGGGTTAATTACCCAAAAGGTGTACTAGATGTTATAATGAAAAATGATTATAATATTGAAAGAGGCTTTGATGCATATATTTATGGAAACATACCAAATGGAGCCGGCTTATCTTCTTCTGCTTCCTTAGAATTACTAATTGGAGTAATGATGGATGAATTATTTAATTTAAAACTTGATAGAGTTCAATTAGTAAAATATGCTCAAGAAGCAGAAAATAAATTTGTAGGTGTTAACTGTGGAATTATGGATCAGTTTGCAATTGGAATGGGTAAAAAAGATAATGCAATTTTATTAGACTGCAATAGTTTAAAATATTCCTATGTTCCTTTAGAACTAAAGGATTTAGTATTAGTAATAGGTAATACTAATAAAAGAAGAGGTTTAGCAGATTCAAAATATAATGAAAGAAGATCACAATGTGAAACAGCTCTTTCAGAACTACAAAAAGTATTAAACATAAATTCCCTAGGAGAACTTACTATTGAAGAATTTGAAAATAATAAGTATCTAATTACTGATGAAATTAACAGAAAAAGAGCAAAACATGCTGTATATGAAAATCAAAGAACTCTAAAAGCTAAGGAAGCGTTAAATAATGGAGATTTAGTTACATTTGGAAAGTTAATGAATGAATCTCATATTTCCTTAAGAGATGATTATGAAGTAACTGGTATTGAGCTAGATACCTTAGTAGAACTTTCATGGAAGCATGAAGGAACCTTAGGCTCTAGAATGACAGGTGCAGGTTTTGGAGGATGTACAATATCTTTAGTTAAAAAAGATAAAGTAGAAGATTTTATAAATAAAGTTGGACAAGGATATAAAGAAAAAATAGGATACGAAGTTAGTTTCTATATAGCAAATGTAGGAGATGGAACTAGAGAAATTTAGGAGGTAATAGAAATGATTTTAGTTTGTGGTGGAGCAGGATATATAGGAAGTCATGCAGTATATCAATTAATAGAAAAGGGAGAAGAAGTTGTTGTTGTAGACAATCTTGAAACAGGTCATATAGAATCTGTTCATAAGCAAGCTAGATTTTATAATGTAGACATAAGAAATGAAGAAGAGTTAGATAAGGTATTTAAGGAAAATGACATTACAGAAGTAATACATTTTGCAGCAAATTCTCTAGTTGGGGAAAGTATGACAAATCCATTAAAGTATTACAACAATAATGTTCATGGAACAGAAGTATTACTAAAGGTAATGATAAAGAATAATGTTAAGAAAATAGTATTTTCTTCAACAGCTGCTACTTATGGCGAAGTTGAAAAGATGCCGATAACTGAAAATGATAGAACAGAGCCTACAAATGCTTATGGTGAAACAAAATTGGCAATGGAAAAAATGATGAAGTGGTGTGATACTGCTTATGGATTAAAATATGTTGCCTTAAGATATTTTAATGTAGCAGGAGCTCATGTAAGTGGGACTATTGGAGAGGCTCATAATCCAGAAACTCATTTAATTCCATTAATATTACAAGTACCCCTTGGAAAAAGAGAATTTATTTCAATTTATGGGGATGACTATGATACAGAAGATGGAACTTGTATAAGAGATTATATTCATGTAACAGACTTAGCAAATGCTCATATTCTTGCTGTAGAATATTTAAGGGCAGGGAACAGTAGCGACGTATTTAATTTAGGAAACGGTAATGGTTTCTCAGTAAAGGAAATGATTGAGGCTGCTAGAAGAGTTACTGGTCATGAAATCCCAGCTAAAGTTTGTGAAAGAAGGGCCGGAGATCCAGCTAGACTAATAGCTTCAGCAGAAAAAGCTAAAAAGATTTTAAAATGGGAGCCAAAATTTACAAATTTAGAAGATATAATAGCTTCAGCATGGAACTGGCATAAAAATAATCCTAATGGCTTTGAAAAGTAGGTGAAACTATGGGAATTTATAGAGAAATTGAAAGACTGTTAATATATGGACTAAAAAAGGAATTATTCACTGAGGATGATAAGATTTTTGTAAGAAATAGCTTATTAGATATTTTAAATCTAGACAGCTATGAAGAAATAAGGGAAGAAGAATTAAAGCTTCTAGAAAAGGAAGAACTTGAAACACCTACTGAAATCTTAAATAATATTTTAAATTACGCTTATGAAAACAAGGTTTTAGAATCTAACACACCTGTATATAGGGATTTATTAGATACAAAAATAATGGCTGCTTTAATGCCAAGACCTTCTGAAGTTATTAGAAAGTTTAATGAAAAATATAATCTTTCAAAAAAAGAAGCTACAGATTATTTTTATAAATTAAGCAAAGCCTGTGATTATATTAGAACTGACAGAATAGCTCAAAACATGGTTTGGAAAAGTAAAACCCAATATGGAGATATAGATATAACAATAAATTTATCAAAGCCTGAAAAGGATCCTAAGGCAATAGCGGCAGCTAAAAATCTGCCTCAAGGAAATTATCCAAAATGTTTATTATGTAAAGAAAATGTAGGATATAAGGGAAGGTTAAATCATCCTGCAAGGCAAAATTTAAGAATAATTCCTCTGATTTTAAGTGATGAAAGATGGTATTTACAATATTCTCCTTATTCCTACTATAATGAGCATTGCATAGTATTTTCAGATAAACATGAACCAATGAAAATTACAAAGAAGACCTTTGATAGACTGTTAGAGTTTGTAGAAAAATTCCCACATTATTTTATAGGCTCTAATGCAGATTTGCCTATAGTAGGGGGTTCAATTTTAACTCATGACCACTATCAAGGTGGAGCCTATGAATTTCCAATGAACAAGGCAGAGGATATTTGTAAATTTAATTTTAACGATATAAGTCTGTCTATTGTTAAATGGCCTTTAACTGTGTTAAGATTAAAAGGAAAAGACAGACAAAAAATAAGTGAATTGGCAAATAAACTTTTAGAACATTGGAGAAACTATACTGATGAGGAAGCAGGAGTTTATGCTGAAACTAATAATGAGAAGCATAATACAATAACTCCTATAGCAAGAAGAGAGAAGGACTTATTTGTATTAGATTTGGTATTAAGAAACAATAGAACTAGTGAAGAACATCCAGATGGAATTTTTCATCCTCACAAGGAACTTCATCATATAAAGAAGGAAAATATAGGACTAATTGAAGTTCTAGGATTAGCTGTTCTTCCTGCAAGATTAAAAGATGAAATGGAAATGCTAAAGCCATATCTGCTTGGAGAAAAGGTTAATATATACGAAGACGAGGTTATGAAAATTCATGGAGATTGGTGCCATGAAATACAGAAAAAACACACAAATATTAATAAAGACAATGTAGATGAAATAATAAGAGATGAAATAGGGGAAGTCTTTACTAAGGTTCTAGAACATTGCGGTGTTTTAAAAATAAATGATACTAAGGCTATTGAGAGATATTTAGATAGTCTTAAATTAATAATTAATAACTAAGGGGCTGTCACTGACAGCCCCTTAATATAAATTTTTAATTTCGGATGTGCTTACTATGTTGGAGGTGATAAAATATGGCAACAATCAAGGATATAGCTGCAAAAGCGAAGGTTTCAATTTCTACTGTTTCTAGAATATTAAATTTTGATGCCAGCTTAAATGTTTCAGAAGATACTAGAGTTAGAGTACTAAGAATTGCGGAAGAAATGAATTATGTGACTTTAAAGGAAAGAAAAAATAAAAGCAAAAATTATACGATAGGTATAATTACCTCTTATACTGAAAGTAAAGAATTAAGCGATCCATATTTTTTATCTATAAGAATGGCTATTGAAAAACATTGTTTAAAAAATAATGTAGAGTTTAAAACTCTATTTTTAAATAAAGTAATATCAAATAATGTTAAGGAATATAAAGATATAGATGGAATCATGGCAATAGGAATATTTCAAGAAGAGGAAATAAGAACACTAAAGAAGATCTCTTCAAACATTATATTTATAGATTCATCTCCCGAAGAATGGGAATTTGATTCTATAGTTGTGGATTTAAAATATGGCTCAATAAAAGCCCTAGAATACTTATATAGTTTAGGCCATAAAAATATTGGCTATATAGGAGCAAAAGTTGTACCTCATAGTAATGAAAATGGCGAGGAATTAATAAACTATAGAGAATTGGCTTATAGAAATTTTATGGCTAAAATGGATAATTTAAGAGAAGAGTGGATTTTTAAAGGATATTTTAATCCTGAGGATGGATACAAGCTGATGAAGGAGGCTTTAAAACTAGAAAATATACCAACGGCCTTTTTCATTGCCAGCGATCCAATGGCAATTGGGGCATATAAGGCTATTTATGAGGAAGGATATAAAATACCTGAAGATATTAGCATTGTTGGTTTTGATGATATTGCCACAACCCAGTACTTAACTCCTGCTTTAACAACGGTCAAAGTATATACAGAATTTATGGGAGAAACTGCTTTAAATACAATAATGGAAAGAATTAAGGAAGAACGAACTATAAGTAAAAAGATTGTTCTTCCAGTAAAACTAGTAGAAAGAGACAGCTGTAAAAAAATAAAGTAAACTTTTTAATGGAGATGAGATTTATATGGTATATAGGCTTGGTATAGATGCAGGATCAACTACAGTAAAACTTGTAATATTAAATGAAGAGGACAAGGTTATATACAAAAGTTATAGAAGGCATCTAACTAAAGTTAGAGAAACAATTTTAGAAGAATTAGAAAATGTTAAGAATATTATTAAGGATAAGGAGCTTAAAGTTGCAATAACAGGTTCTTCAGGCTATGGAGTTGCAAATGATTCAAATATAGCCTTTGTGCAAGAAGTTTTTGCAACAACTATTGCTGTTAAGAAGAAGTTTAATGAAATAGATGTTGTTATAGAACTTGGAGGAGAAGATGCCAAAATAATATTCTTAACAAATGGTTTAGAAGAGAGAATGAATTCCAGCTGTGCAGGGGGTACAGGTGCATTTATAGATCAAATGGCTAATCTTATGGGAATTACAGTGGAAGAATTAGATAAGCTAAGCGAAGATTATAAATGCATCTATCCAATTGCCTCAAGATGTGGAGTTTTTGCTAAAACGGATATTCAGCCATTGTTAAATCAAGGAGCAAGGAAGGAAGACATAGCAGCAAGTGTTTATGATGCCATAGTTAATCAAACTATAGGGGGATTAGCTCAAGGAAGAGAAATAAAAGGAAAAATATTATTCTTAGGAGGTCCTTTAACCTTTTCTAAAGGCTTAAGGGATAGGTTTATTTTAAATCTAAATTTAAATAATGAAGATGCTATCCTTCCTGAGGATGCAGAAGTTTTTGTTGCACTAGGAGCAGCTTATTATTCTGGCAATGAAAAAAAAGTTTATAGCTATGCCAGCTTAAAGAATGCTTTATTAAATAAAGATGGAAAAGTACAAAAATCAATTAACTTAATTCAGCCCCTATTTAAAGATGGAGAAGAATATAGGGAATTTATAGAAAGACATGATAAGGCAAGGGTTAATGAACTAGATATAAATAATTTTAATGGGGATGTATATTTAGGCATAGATGCAGGAAGTACCACAACAAAATTATTATTAATTGATGATGATGCTAATATAGTTTATAAATATTATACTCATAATAAAGGAAATCCTGTAGATGTTGTTAAGGAGCAGTTAAACTTTATATATGAAAACTATGGAGACAAAATTAAGATAAAGGGAAGTTCTGTTACTGGTTATGGGGAAGAACTTATTAAGCAGGGCTTTAATCTTGACTTTGGAATTGTAGAAACCTTAGCCCATTACATAGCAGCCAGTAAATTTAATAAGGATGTGGATTATATTTTAGATATTGGTGGTCAAGACATAAAATGCTTTGAAATAGAAAAAGGGGCAATAAAAAGCATAGTTTTAAATGAAGCTTGTTCATCTGGCTGCGGTTCCTTTATTGAATCCTTTGCTCATTCCCTTGGATATGACGTAGAAAGCTTCTCAAATCTTGGCTTATTTTCAAAACATCCTGCTGATTTAGGTTCTAGATGTACTGTTTTTATGAATTCTTCAGTTAAACAAGCCCAAAAGGATGGAGCAACTATTGAAGATATATCAGCGGGGCTTTCCATTAGTGTAGTTAAAAACGCTCTATACAAGGTAATTAGAAAGAAAAACTTAGGTAATAATATCCTGGTTCAAGGTGGGACTTTATGCAATAATGCAATTTTAAGAAGTCTAGAACTGGAACTTGGACAAAAGGTTATAAGAACTAATATTTCAGGTCTTATGGGAGCTTATGGTGCTGCCTTATACGCAAAAGAGAAAAAATTGGACAAGTCCTCTATAATAACTAATGAGGAATTAAGAAACTTTGTGCATAGCTCAAAGGCTGCAAAATGCGGCTTATGTACAAATCACTGCAACTTAACAATAAATACTTTCACAGGCAAAAGAAGATATATATCAGGAAATAATTGTTCTAGGCCCTTAGGAAAGGAAAAGTTAAATGAGCTTCCTAATTTATATGATTATAAATTTAATAAATTATTAAGCTATTCAAACAATGATGGAAGGAAGGGGACTATAGGAATTCCTATGGTTTTAAATATGTATGAAAACCTGCCTTTCTTTGTTAGATTATTTAATGAATTAGGAATAAAGGTAATATTATCTGATCTTTCTTCAAAGAAATTATATTTATCAGGCCAGCATACTATACCTTCTGATACAGCCTGCTACCCAGCTAAATTAACTCATGGGCATATTGAAAGCTTAATGAATAAGGATGTTAAAAATATTTTTTATCCAGCAATGTCTTATAATTTTGATGAGGGTATATCTGATGATAATTATAATTGTCCAGTTGTAGCATATTATCCTGAAGTTATTAAAAATAATGTAAGCAGGATAAAGTCTTATAATTTTATAAGTCCTTATTTAGATTTAAATTCTAAAAAGAGTACAGTAGAAAATTTATATAAATCCTTAAAGGATAACTTTGAATGGATTAAAAAGAGAGATATTTCTAAGGCCTATGATATGGCTATTGAAGAGTATAAAAAATATAAACAAGATATATTAAAAAAGGGAAGAGAAGCAGTAGAATATGCAAAAGCAAAGGGCTTACTCACAGTAATTTTAGCCGGCAGGCCTTATCATATAGATAAGGAAATAAATCATGGCATTTATAAGTTATTTAGTTCATTAGACATTGTGGTTTTAACAGAGGATTCTATTCCTATAGATAAGGAAAACTTAAAGGTTCAAATTCTAAATCAATGGACTTATCAAGCAAGGCTTTTTAACGCAGCAAATTATGTAGTAAATCATGATAATATGGAATTAGTTCAATTAGTTTCCTTTGGTTGTGGAACAGATGCAATAATAGCAGATGAATTAAAAGGAATATTACAGAAAAATGGAAGACTATATACCCAGATAAAGATTGACGAAACAAGCAACTTAGGAGCATCAAAAATTAGAATTAGAAGTATGGTTGAAGCAATTAGAAATAGGTGATAGGTATGAATAGTGAATTTAAAATAATGCCAAAAGAAATTGAAACTAATGATTATATTAGATTTACCAAGGAGATGAAGAAGAATTATAAGATCTTGGCACCTAATATGCTGCCAATGCATTTTAAATTATTGGGTAAGGTTTTAAAGGATGATGGCTTCGATATAGAGTTTTTAGAGGATGATGTAAGGGATATAATCGAAGAAGGATTAAAGTATTCAAATAATGATATATGCTATCCAGCAATGATAGTTATAGGGCAGTTTATAAGTGCCTTAAAAAGTGGGAGATATGATATAAATAAAACAGCAGTCTTAATGACCCAAACTGGGGGAGGCTGCAGGGCATCTAATTATATCCATTTAATTAGAAAGGCTTTAGAAAATAGCGGCTTTAAGGAGGTACCTGCTATAGGATTAAGTGCTTCGAAAATAGAAGATCATCCGGGTATTAATTTTTCACCAGAGCTTATTATTAAAATGTTTCATGCAATTATTTATGGTGATTTATTAATGTGCCTTTATAATCAGGTAAAGCCCTATGAAATTAGAGAAAATGATGCTGACAGAGTTTTGGAAGATACAGTAGAGTATTTGAAAAATACTTTTAATACTAAAGCTTATTTAAAAGTGGACAAGATTTCAAAGGAAGTAATAAATAGATTTAATAGTGTAAAAATAAAGAAGACTGATAAAATTAAAGTTGGAATAGTTGGCGAAATTTATATGAAGTATTCTAGAATGGGTAATAATAATCTAGAAGAATTTCTAATAAAAGAAGGAGCAGAAGTAGTTCAATCAGGTCTAATGGATTTTATCAATTACTGTATTATTGATAATATTATGGACTACAAATTATATAAAAAGAATTTTAAAAGGGCCGAATTAGCAAAAATGCTTTATAAGATAGTATTAAAAATTCAAAGAAAAGTAAATGCTAATATTGAAAAATATTCAACTTTTAGGGCGCCAACAGATTTTGAAGAATTAAGAAAATTAACTGAGGGTTATATTAGTCAGGGAGTAAAGATGGGTGAAGGCTGGCTCCTAGTTGCAAATATGCTGGAGCTTATAAATATAGGAGCTAAAAACATAGTATGTGCCCAGCCTTTTGGATGCCTGCCAAACCATATTTGCGGAAGAGGTGCCATAAGAAAGATAGTAGACAAAAACCCAGATGCTAATATTGTTGTTATTGACTATGATCCTTCCCAATCGGTAATAAATCAAGAAAATAGAATAAAGCTTATGCTTTCAAATGCGAAATTAAATTCCTACTTATAAAGGATTGGGAAGCAATCTTTTAGTTTGCAGTAACTGTGAACTAATAAAAAGTGTGAATATAAATTGGAGAAGATAAACAGGATAAGTTAAATAAGCATATATTGAGCCTAGTAC
Organism: Caproiciproducens sp. MSJ-32; assembly: GCF_018918055.1. GTDB lineage: Bacteria > Bacillota > Clostridia > Clostridiales > Clostridiaceae > Clostridium. The sequence goes on along the minus strand of NZ_JAHLPS010000031.1, from coordinate 2,372 downwards.
TTCTTTACGCAATAATTCGCTTATTGAACTTATCTTGTTATCTAGCCTTAATATTCACAATCTTAATAAATTTAACTCTTAAAGTTTTCTTCAGCTTAGTTTTTATAGTTATATGCTATCTAATATTTTAGATTTTAAACTAATTAAATTGGGCAAGTTGGCTGTAGAGTAGGAGTTGGCCCAAACTTTTGGTAAGCACTTATAAAACATATTAAGGCAATAAGTTCAGATATCTAACTATCTGTAAATTCTTATTGCAAGTTAATTTAAGAGTTAGTTCAGATATACGAAAGGATTGATATATATGGAAAAAGTAAGTATGTGTCAAAGTTGTTCTTTACCATTTAATGAGGAACATGCTCATTTTATAGTAAAAGAAGCAGACGGAAGTCAGTCAATTTATTGTACAAATTGCTATAAAGATGGGAAATTCCTTCAGCCAAACTTAACTATGGAAGAAATGATTGAAATTCTTGTACCTATTTTAGGAAGATCCCTTGGGGAAGAAAAGGCTAGGGAAGAATTAAGCAGGGTAATACCAACTCTTGAACGTTGGAGGAAAGAAAATAAAGGTTTAAGAAATCCTTAGAGGAAGAGAAGAATAATGATCAAAGTAAGCTTTAAGGAATTAGGCTCTATAGAAGATAGTAAATTAAAATTTGTTGCAATTGTAACAAGATATAAAGATAAATGGCTTTATGTTAGACATAAGGAAAGAACTACATGGGAAATTCCTGGTGGCCATAGGGAAGAAAATGAAAGCATCAGCTATGCTGCTTCAAGGGAATTATTTGAGGAAGCTGGAGCAATAAAATATAAAATAATTCCAATATGCGAGTATGCTATAGAAAGCGATGAAAATCCTTACTTTACAGAATCCTTTGGAGGACTATTTTATGCTAAAGTAGAGGAATTAAATAATAAGTTTGATTTTGAGATAGGAGAAATTAAATTATTTGAAGATATCCCAGAAAATTTAACTTATCCATTAATTCAGCCCCTTTTACATAAAAAGGTAATAGAATTTTTAAAAGAATAATAATACTTAAGTAACGAAATAGTAGGTTGGAGGTAAGTTAAAACCATGATAAAGGCAGTAATATTTGATTTAGATGGGCTCTTAATTGATAGTGAAGTAATTTCCTATAAAATTTATAAGGAATTTTTAGGGGAATTCGGATATGATTATAGTTTAGAAGAATATGCCCAAAATTATAGTGGAAAGACGGAAAGAGTTAATGTAACTAATCTTATAGATAGATATAAACTTCCTTTAAGCCTTGAAAGGGGATTAGAAATTGTAATGAAAAAAGAAGCCAGCTATCTTTCAAAGGGAGTAGATTTAAAAGCTGGAGCTGAAAAATTACTAGCCTATTTAAAAGAAAAGGGCTTTAAAATTGCAATGGCCTCTTCAAGTAAGGAAGACAGGGCTTTGAATATTTTAAAATATCACAATATAATTAATTATTTTGATGAATTTGTATTTGGGCATGAAGTAAAAAAGGGCAAGCCTAATCCAGATATTTTTCAAAAAGCCTGTGAAAAACTATCTTTAAAGCCTGAGGAATGTTTAGTTTTAGAAGATAGTGAAGCAGGAATAAAAGCTGCCTATTCGGCTAAAATTCCTGTAATCTGCATTCCTGATATGAAAATTCCAAGTGAAGAATATTTAAATATGACAACAAAAGTATTAAATTCTCTAGAAGAAGTAATAAATTTTATAGAAGGAAATAAATAAATTGGAAATTATTAAAAACTAATTTTAAAGTGAAGATAATTAAAGAATAAAGAGGATTCTTGTTTATTTAGGGAGTAAGTAAAGTTACTCCTTTTTTATATTCATATTAAACAAAAGTTAATAAAAATATTTCATTTTCTCTGATGATAATTAAAGGCTAATGTAGTATACTTTATAGGTAAAAATAAATTGAATTCATATATTAGATATATGATAGGAGGAAAAATGGGATTAACTAAACATTACTTTGTAATAAATCCTAAGGCAGGAAAAGTTGATGTTTCAGAGAAATTAAGAAAAAAATAGAGAGCTTATTTAAAGAACTTAATGAGGAATATAGGATTTATATTACAAAGGGCAAGGAAGATGCAAAAAGATTTTGTAAAGAAATATGTGAAAGAGGATTGTGTTAAATAAATATGAAAAAATAGCGTAGCTATTCGTATAATTACACAAGATTACACAGTTTTTTATGTAATTTAAATTAATAAACTATAATCATACTGGAGTTATGAAAAAAAGGCATGCCGAAGGCACCTACGTAAAACTTAAAAAATGTAGGTGTATTAAGAATATATGGTTTATTTGAAAATTAAGCAGACAGAAGCCAGTTATTAATATTTTTTTCATCAAC
>NZ_JAHLPS010000120.1 GCF_018918055.1 Caproiciproducens sp. MSJ-32 | reverse complement strand
TACCTTCTTTAAGCAATGCATAAATTTCCCCACGCTCATATAGCTTTAGGTGTTTAAAAGAACGTATAGGTGTGTTATAATCAGTATCATGAACCATAGTGAAAACCTCCTGTATGTTTGGATTTGACACCTATATCATACATGATTTTCACTATGGTTTTAATATTTTTTATCTGTAGCATTTAATTTTACAATGAACCATTTTTAATAAATTAATTTAAGTAGTTGCTTTTTAAATAAACATAAGTTATAATGAGTTTGTTGCTGTTTAAAGGGGTATAGCTCAATTGGTAGAGTAGCGGTCTCCAAAACCGTTGGTTGTGGGTTCGATTCCTACTGCCCCTGCCATAATAGTCGGTAAGAAAATTTTACCGACTATATATTTGCAAATATTTTGCAAATATAAGGCAATAAAACGATCATATATTAATAAAAGATCATATATTAATAAAACATATTATTGACAAGTTTTATAATATCATGTTAAAATGTTTTTTGTTAAAGGGGTATAGCTCAATTGGTAGAGTAGCGGTCTCCAAAACCGTTGGTTGTGGGTTCGATTCCTACTGCCCCTGCCATAATAGAGTTGAGGAAGACAGTATTAGTTGTCTTCCTCTATTTTTTTATATCTTTTGAAAATTAAAATGTTTATGAAAGGAAATCAAATGAAAAAGATATTTTTAAAATTATTATATATGATTTTTATTATATCTATTTTTATTCACAGTAATAGTCTTTATGTTAATGCTGAAACTTTTGAAATAAGCAAGGAGAAAAACTTGAATTTTAAAAGGATTACTAGTGAAGATGGTTTATCTCAAACAACTGTTGAATATATGTTTCAAGATAGCAGAGGTTATATATGGATAGGTACAGATGACGGGCTAAATCGATATAATGGAAGTGAATTTAAAGTATATAAGTATAGGGAAGACTCTCCTGACAGTATTACTGGAAATTATATTATAGGAATTGCAGAAGATAATGATAATAATATATGGGTTGCTACAACAGTTGGATTAAATAAGATAGATCCAAAAACAGATGAAGTAAAGACCTATGTTTCAGGGGAAGATGGATGTAATTTATCAAATAATAATATTACCGAGTTATTAATTGATTCACTAGGTGATTTATACGTAGCTACTGCGGATGGTCTTAATAAATATAATAAGGAAACTGATAATTTTGAAAGGTTATACTATTCTGAGAAAGAAGATATACTATCTAGCCAAGTAATTTATTCAATAGTAGAAGATGTTTATGGTAATTATTGGATAGGAACTATAAATGGATTAAATAAAGTTATTAAGGAAACAAATGAAATAATAAAATATTATTCTGATGGAAGGAAAAATTGCATAAGTGATAATTTTATTTATGACTTATATGCTGATGACCAAGGATATTTGTGGGTAGGCACAGGAAATAATGGGTTAAATAAAATAAATATAAAGTCAAATGAAATAATTCAATATTTATATGATCCTAATAATAATAAATCCTTAGCAGGTAAGGAAGTAAGATCTATATTGAGGGATAGCAGGGGAATTCTTTGGATAGCAACTAATAATGGTTTATGTAGATTGGATGAAGAAAGAAATGAATTTCTTACATTTAAATCAAAGATATATGATTTGCAGAGCATTATAAGTGATGATGTACTTAGTTTAATGGAAGATTCATCAGGAACTATTTGGGTAGGAACCAGCAAGGGAATAAGTATGTTTAATCCAGAAAATTCCTTTTATAATTATAGAAATGATCCCTTTGATGAGAATTCAATAAGTGAAAATTTTATTTATGGTATTTATGAGGATAAAGATGGCTATTTATGGGTAGGAACAAGGCGAGAAGGCTTAAATATAATTGATAGAAAAAATGGAAATATAAAAAGAATAAAGTACGAAGGAATTGCTTACTATAGAGATATAATCAATACCATTCCTAGTAATAATATTAGAGATATTACAGGAATAGATAATGAGATATGGATAGCTACAGAAAAAGGTTTAAGTAAATATGATAAAAATACTAAAGAATTTACCAATTATTTTAGTGATCCTAATGATAGTAATAGTTTGATATCAGATGATGTTAAGTCCCTTTATTTAGATGATAAGGGTCTATTATGGATTGGTACTGATTTAGGAGTTTGTACTTTTGATAGAAAGGAAAGTTTTACAAATATTAGTGAAGTCTTTGAAGATAATAATATAAATGCAAGCTGGGTGTTTGATATCATTAAAGATAAAGATGGAGTAATGTGGTTTGCATGCGGCTTTAACAATGGTCTTATTTCTTTTAATACAAAAACTAAGGAAATGAATAACTATAAAAATATTGAAAATGATGCTTCAAGTTTAAGTTTTAATACAGTAAATACCCTTGCAATTGATAGTAAAAATAATCTTTGGGTAGGAACTCGTTATGGATTAAATAAATTTAATAAAGAAAGTGAAACTTCGAGAGATATACTGAAAAAGAAGGATTATCTAACAATTTTATAAATGGTATTTTGGTAGATAATGAAGACAACTTGTGGATAAGTACAAATTATGGATTATCTAAGTTTGAAGTTGATAAAGAGCAATTTGTAAATTTTACTGTTAATGATGGTTTACAAGGAAATGAATATAATATATTTTCTAATTATAAAAGTCCAAGGGGAGAAATGTTCTTTGGAGGAATAAATGGTTTTACATATTTTTATCCCCAAAACATAATAAAGAATGGATTTTCAGATCGAGTTGTAATTGATAGCATTTACAATAATGATAATGAAATTAAAGATATCTCTAATATTTATTTAGATTATAAGCATAATCAAATACAATTTAAATTTTTTCTTCCTTATTATTTAAATACTAAAAATATAGAATATGCTTATAAATTAGAGGGTGTTGATGAGGACTGGGTATTTTCAGGAAATAGAAATTATGCAAATTATACTAATTTAGATTCTGGAAATTATGAATTCAAAGTTATTGCTAAGAGTTCAAATGGGGAGTGGAGTAATCCAACAAGTGTTAAATTTACAGTTGGTCTAAAACCATGGAAAACTCCTTTGGCTTATTTAATATATTCATTAACTATAATAATAATAATTTACATAATATATGACAGGGTAAAGATATTAAACATCATAATAGAACAAAGAACAACCGAATTAAATAAGAAATTAAAGGAAAATGAAGAGTTGTATAATGAGTTAATTAAGAATGAAAGATACAAAAATAATTATTTTATTAATTTATCTCATGAACTTAGAACTCCATTAAATATTATAAAATCAGCTCAACAGCTTATATCAAGTCTTAATGATAGTGCTCAGGGAATAGAAAGAAAACAACTTGCAAAATACATGGATACAATCAAAAGAAACTCTGATAGACTTCTTATATTAATTAATAATATTATTGATACCTCTAAAATAGAGTCAGGTTCTTATGTCCTTAATATAGAAAAACATAATATTATATACCATATAGAAGAAGTGGTGTTATCTATGAAGGATTATATTGAATCAAAGGGTATAGAGCTTATTATAGATCCAGAGGTAGAAGAAAAAATAATTGAATGTGATGCAATGGAAATAGAAAGGTGTATTATAAATTTAATAGGAAATGCTGTTAAATTTACTCCTAAAGGAGGAAGAATAGAGGTTAGAATGTATGATTTAGGTAGTCAGGTAAAAATTTCTATTAAAGACACAGGAATAGGAATAGATAAGAAATATCAAGAAAAAATATTTGATAGGTTTGGGCAAGCATATAATAACAATAAATCAGAAGAATATGGTGGAAGTGGTTTAGGATTAACCCTTACTAAACAATTAGTATCCCTTCATAATGGAAGAATAGAAGTAAATAGTGAACCTGGGGTAGGAAGCGAATTTATAATTACCCTTCCGACTAAACAAAGTTAAATATAATAACATAATGTTGACAGCATATTATTTAAATGTTATGATATAGGCGAATATCCAGTATAAGTCGTTGTAAAAAATATCCAATATCTAAATTAAGATTTCTATTTTATCTTGATTTAGGTATTTTATTTTTCTAAGCAAGGGGAATGAGTTAATGATTGTAGAAAAGATATTAAACAACAATGTTGTTGTTTCAATTGATCCAAAAACTAAAAAAGAAGTCATACTCATGGGTTCAGGAATTGCTTTTAAAAGAAAAGTCGGACAAGAAATTGAAGAAGATAAAATAGAAAAAGTATTTGTTGTAGATGATAAAAGAATGGGGAATAAGTTGAAAAAATTAATTAATGAAATCCCGGATGGGGTTTTTGAACTTGCCCACGAAATTATCAGCTATGCATCTAAGGAATTAAATAGAAAATTAGATAAGCAAATATATATTTCCCTTTCTGACCATATGGCTTTTGCTATTAAAAGATATAAAAATAAAGTTGAAATAAAAAATGACTTATTAGATGAAATAAGAAGGATTCATAAAGAAGAATATAAAGTAGCTTTATGGGCATTAAAATACATTAATAGCAAATTAAAAATAAATCTTCCAGAGGATGAAGCTGGATTTATTGCATTGCACTTTGTTAATGCAAGCTATCAGGAAACATCAAAGGAATCAATATTAGCAACCAATATAGTAAAAGGTATATTAAATATTATAAGATATTATTATTCTGTAGAGTTTGATGAAGAAGACATAAATTATGATAGACTGCTAACTCATTTGAAGTATTTTGCTAAAAGAGTGGTTACTAATAGCCAAAATTGTGATAATAATAATGAGTTTCTAGAATTAGCATCTAAAAGTTATTCCGAAGCATTCAATTGTGCATTGAAAATAAAGCATTTTATAGAAAATAATTATAACTATAAAGTTAATGATGATGAAATTGTATATTTAACTATGCACATACACAGAGTTATTTCAGTAATAAGGAATAAAGATAACGATAACAGTTAATATATGTAAAAAATAGTTAAAAGTGTATACGATAATTTTGCTTGATTCACAGTTCACGGCACTTTGTTGGGAACTGTGAATTTTTAGATATGGAATAATTACATAAAATAAATTGATTAAAGTAACTCTTTAGGAGGAAGAATATGGAGAGTTTAAAGAATTTTTTTGGTATCTTGCAGCGAATTGGTAAATCTTTGATGCTTCCAATAGCCCTTTTACCAGCTGCAGGTATATTAATGGGAATTGGAACAGTATTTGAAAATCCAGATATAATAGCAAGATTTCCTATAATAGCTAATGAAAATATTCAAATAATCGCCAATATTATGTCATCATCAGGAGAAATAATTTTTGGGAATTTATCTTTATTATTTGCAGTAGGTGTTGCAATAGGCATGTCTAGTGGAGATGGAGTTGCGGCTTTAGCTGCAATAGTAGCTTTTCAAACAATGAATATGACTGCAGGGATTGCCCTTGGAATTAATCAAAGTACAATTGCTAATAATCCATTATTCACAACAATTTTAGGGGTACCAACAATACAAACTGGGGTATTCGGAGGAATATTAATAGGTCTTATTTCTGGGAAAGTATATAAAAAATTTTATGATACAAGATTGCCTGAATTTTTAGGTTTCTTTTCAGGAAAGAGATTAGTTCCAATAATTTCTGCAATTATGGGAGTGCTTTTTGGTCTATTAGTAGCTATAATATGGCCCCCAATACAAAACAGAATCTTAGATTTTACAACTACAGTAATAACTACTAACAGTTCTGTAGCAGCTTTTATATTTGGTCTTGTAGAAAGAGCATTAATTCCTTTTGGTCTTCACCATATATGGTATACTCCTTTCTGGTATCATTTTGGAGAATACTTAAGTTCCTCAGGAGAGCTTATAATTGGTGATCAGCAAATATTTTTTGCACAGCTAAGGGATGGTGTTGAATTTACTGCTGGAACTTTTATGACAGGAAAATATCCTTTTATGATGTTTGGATTACCAGCTTCAGCCTTAGCAATGTATCACGAAGCATACGATGAAAATAAGAAAAAAGTAATGGGGATTTTTTTCTCTGCAGCTCTTACTTCATTTTTAACAGGAATCACTGAGCCTGTAGAGTTTATGTTTTTATTTGTAGCACCAGCATTATTTGCTATACATTGTGTTTTTGCAGGTCTATCCTTTATGATAATGGATATTCTTAATGTAAGAATAGGCTTAACTTTTTCAGGAGGATTAATAGATTTTATTTTATTTGGCATTCTTCCAAATAGAACAAAATGGTGGCTAGCCATATTTGTTGGATTGATATTTGCTGTTATATATTACTTTGGGTTTAGATATATAATAAGAAAATTAGATTTAAAAATTGCAGGAAGAGAGAGGGAAGAGGAACAGCTTGAATTAGAGTTGGCTGATGGTGAACTAGCAAAAGAAGTGTTAGAAGCTCTAGGTGGAAAGAAAAATGTAAAATATTTAGATGCTTGTATTACAAGAATAAGAATTACTGTATATGAAATAAATTTAGTGGACAAAGAAAAGTTAAAATATGCAGTGGGTTCAGAATTAATGATAATAGGAAATAATATTCAAGCAATATTTGGAACAAATTCAGATATATTAAAGGAGCAGATACAAGCTTTAATTGAAGGTAGGGAAATAGAAATTAAAAAGAAAAAAAAGTTAGCACCTTTAAAAGCAGGAATAAAGACAGATAATCTTGTTATGATACCTGTTAGTGGAAAACTTTTAAGGATAGAAGAAGTTCCTGATGAAATATTTTCAATGAAGCTTATCGGAGATGGCTTTGCAATAGATCCAGTTGATAATATGTTATTATCACCAATTGATGGGAAAATAACTAATATTTCTAAGAATAATCATACTATAAATATTGAGGGCGATAATTGTGAGATATTTATACATATAGGTATTGATAGTATGAAATTATATGGAGATGGATTTAATAGGTTAGTTGAAGAAGGTGAGTTGGTAAAACAAGGAGATGCATTAATTGAATTTTCTATAGAAAAAATAAAAGAAAATGCTAAATCTCCAATAATAGTTATAATCTTTAAGAAAATAGATCAGGATAAGTTTGTTTATTTCAAGGAAGGCATAGAAGTAATGGCTGGAGAAGTGGATAAAGTTCAAATTCATGAAAATACTATATAATAAAGCCTTTAAAATTCATTAAGCCTTTCTAAGGTATAGAAAATTTGTATAAGGTTAAAATAATATTGTAAAACCAATGAGCCAAGGGAGGAATGAATAATGGATAAACTTTCAGTTCCTACTAAGAAAAAAAGACTTAAAGTATTTAATAATGAAGTGGCCAGTGAGTTAGGAGTTTCATTGAAAAAAGCAAAATTAAGAAAAGTTCCTAATAACTCAACTGAAAGCTAAAAGAATTTAGTATTTACTCCTGTAAATGGCGAAATGGTTAATGAAAGGTGGAACAATATAAAGATTCTATAAAATAACCACTGATATCTAGTTTGCAAGAATCTATTTAGCTAAAGGACAGGATAATATAGAGCCCTGAAAATATTGTTCGCCCTTCACTAAAAGGGAAGTCCCTAGAAATAAAATAATTTTATTTCTAGGGACTTCTTTATGTTTAAATTTGCGAATATATATCTTTGATATAAATATGGGAATTGGAGAGTTAAATATAAAGAATTAATTTTATGTAGATGAATTTACCTATATTCTTATTTTGTAATTAACCTTAATATTGTGAATATAAGAAGGAAATGATAAAATAAGAACTAAGGTTCGCATGAATTATTAAAATTAAGGTGATGCTATGAAAAAGGTAAGAATATTACAAGCTGGAGATTTACATTTTGATACTCCTTTTAAAGAATTAAATAAGAAACTATCACTAATAAGCAAGGAGGAGCTTTTAGAAGTTTTTAAGAAGATTATTGATTTATGTATAGATAATTCTGTTGATATTTTTTTATTAACTGGGGATATTTTTGATAATTTAACTGTAGATAAAAAAACATTAATATATATAAAAAAGGAACTTGAAAGAATTCAAAATATTAGAGTGTTTATTTCTCCTGGGAATCATGATCCCTATAATGATAAATCCTTTTATAAACTTATTGATTGGCCTAAAAATGTTTATATTTTTAAGACAGAAGAAATAGAAAAGGTAATTATAGAGGATTTAAAAGTAGTCATTTGGGGAGCGGCATTTAATAATAACTATGTAAGGAAAAGCTTATTAAAAAATATTATTATTAATGATGACTATATAAATATTATGACTATTCATGCTGATATATCAAATAGTGATGAAGGAAATGAATATAATCCAATTACTTTAAAGGATATTGCTAATAGCAAGTTAGATTATCTTGCAATAGGTCATAGGCATAATTTTAGCGGTCTTCAAAAAGAAAAAAATACATATTATGCTTATGCTGGATGTCCTCAAGGGAGAGGTTTTGATGAAACAGGAGATAAGGGAGTTATTATAGCTGATATTTCAAAAGGAATAGTAGATTTAAGTTTTAAAAGAAGTTCAAAAAGAAATTATTATGTTCTTGAAATTGATATAAGTAATTCTATGACTTATGAAGAAATTAAAGCGAAAATATTAAATGAAATAAAAGAAGAAGATAGAAAAGTTAACTTTTATAAAATCGTCCTAAAGGGGGAAGTTGAAGCTTTTATAAATTTAAATGAGAATGTGATTTTAGAAAAAATTAGAGAACATTTTTATTATGTTAAAGTTATAGATAAAACTGAAGTAAAATTAGACTTTGATAAAATAGCAGAAGATTATTCAATTAAGGGAGTGTATGCAAGAAAATTATTAGAAATGTCAAAGAATAAAGAGTTAGATCAGGAATTAATTAAAATGGCTTTGAAGATAGGTATTCAATCTTTATCAAGCGGGGAGGTGAATTTAGATGATTATTGATAAGGTAAATATTATTGCTTTTGCAGGTGTTAAAAATAAAGTAATAGAGTTTAAGGAAGGAATAAATCTAATATATGGGGAAAATGAAAAAGGAAAGAGTACCATACAAAATTTTATAAGGGTTTGGTTATATGGTATGAATAGCAAGAGAAGTAAAGATATAAAAAATAATGATAGATTAAGATTTATGCCTGTAGATGGAGATAGCATTAGAGGAGAACTTTACATTATTCATAATGGTAGAAAATATATAATAATTAGAACCTTTGGAAAGACGAAAAAGGATGATAGATCTCAAATAATAGATGCTGAAACAGGAGAAGAAATTTTAGATATTCCTAAAAATGATCCCGGGAAATATTTTTTAAATGTAAATTCTTCAACCTTTAATAAAACTTTATTTATCAGCCAGTTAGGAGTGGCAATAACTAAGGATAAAGAAGAAGAAATAATAGATAAAGCGGCAAACCTTTTAGCTTCTGAGGAAGAAAATATATCGGTAGAAAAGGCTTTTGAAAAATTAGAATCTATAAAAAAGAAGATAAGCACTACAAGAAAAACAGGAAAGTTAGATTTATTAAGGGAAAAATATAATGCTTTAGTAGAAGAAAGATTTGAAGCATATAGATTAGCAGAAAATAATTTGGAAGAAGAGCAGGCTTTAATTATTTTAAAAGAAAATCGGACTAATTTAAGAGAAGAGATTAAAAATTTAAATATATATAAAAGGTATTTAAAAAAAATTAAGCTTCAAAAGGAATATGAGGAAATTACTGAATATTTAAAGAAAAAAGAGGAACTAAAAAAGAAGGAAAAATTTATTGAAAGTACTTTATCATCTAAAAATGGATTAATTGATGAAAATCTTTTAAATGATATAAAAGAAGAGAATTCTTTATATTTCAGTATTCTTGATATGAAAAATGAAAGTGAAAGAAATTTGTCTTCTAAGATAGAGATATATAATAATAAAAAAATAGAAAATAAAGATCTTCTTTTTTTAGAGAATATATCTAATAATGAAAAAAATGACTTTATAAAAAAAGTAATGGAGCAGGAAAGTATTAAAGAAAAAATAGATAATTATAATAACTTAAATAGAGAACTTGAAAAGCTTCATAAAGAGATAAAAATAAGAAAAGAAAAATTGGGTGATGCTATTAATTTTGAAGATAAAGTAGAAGAGATTAAATATCTTTTAAAAAGATATGAAGAAAAACTGAAAGAACTTAAATTTAATATAGAAAATAATAAGGTAAAAGAAGAAAGCAAAAGTATAGTTAATATTAAAAAATATAATAAAATAATAAGTATTTTTTTATTTTTAATTCTAATAACTACAATAATAATTAAATTAAATATATATTTTTCAGCAGTTATTGGAATAGCTTTTATTTTTAGTTTGTTATTATCATTTAATAATAATAAATTTATAGAAAATAATGATGGAATAATAAAAATGCTACAGGAAGAAATAAAAGAAATAGAGAAGGAAATTTATAATTATACAAAATTTGTAAAGGCAAGCAATTATGAAGAATTTATAAGAAAACTAAAGCATTATGAGGAATTTGTTTTATTTGAAGAAAAACAAAAAATAAGAATATCAGAAAAAAATAATCAGATTTCTCTGTTAAATATAGGAAAGCTCAAAGAAAGTTATGATAAGAATCAAAAGAATATAGATAATATTTTAAAATTATCAAATACAAATGATATTAATGAAGTAATATATAAAATATCAAAATATGATGAACTAAATAAAGAACTTCTTTCTTTAGAAATAGAAATTGAAAAAGAAGAAAAGTCAATAGAAAATTTAGAAAAGGAACTAAATATAAGAGAAAAAAGAATAAGGGAAAAACTTACTTTTATAGGACTAGAAAGTATGGATCTATATGAGCTTGAAGAAAAGTTAATTGAATTAAGAGATAAAATAAAAGAAAGAGAAGAAATAATTAGGGGATTAAAAAGTGTAGAAGAAACTTATGCTGCATTAACAAGGGGTAAGGACATAGATGCTATAAAGGAAGAAGTTAAAGAAATAATAAATAAAGATATAAAATATAATTATAGTTCAGAAGAAGAAATAGATATTAAAATTACAGAAAAATCAAATGAATTAATAGAATTAGAAAAATCTATTAAAGATATTGAGAATAAATTAGAAAATAGATATCTTGGAAAACGTACTATAGCAGAAATCGAAGAAGAAATAGAAGAAGTAAAAGAAAATATAAAGAATCTTGAAATCAAAATGCAGTCAATAGAACTTTCAATAGAGGTTATGAAGGATGCTTTAAGGGAAGTAAGAGGAAATTTTACTAATATATTAAATTCTAATGTTATGAACTATTATAATAATTTGACTAATGGCGAATATAATGAAGTTATGGTTTCAGATAATTATGAAATGAAAGTTAGGCAGAAAAATGATGTATTAAGCGCTGGAATTTTAAGTAATGGTGCTAATGATCAGCTTTATTTGTCCTTAAGGCTTGCTTTTATAAAAATGATATATAAAAATTCTGAATATCCAATAATTTTAGATGATGCCTTTGTTCAATATGATGATATTAGACTTGAAAAAGCATTAAAATTGCTATCGGAAATAGATATGCATCAGATTATCATATTTACTTGTCAAAAAAGAGAAAGAGAAATATTAAAAAATATAAATGAAAAATTAAATTATATTTGCTTATAGCATTGACAATAATAGTATAAGAGTATAAAATTAAACAGTAAAAAATGCAAATCATTTGCAAAAAGAGGTGGGTTAATGAGAAGAAATATATCAATTTTAGCTCTTATACTAGGAGTTTTTTTAGTATTTACAGGATGTAGTAATAAGGATAAAGAAAATATAAGTGAAAATATTAATAATAAAATAAAAATAGGGGTAACAATATATCCCTTAAAGGATTTTGCAGAAATTATAGGTGGAGATAAAGTGGAAGTATTTTCTATAATTCCTGATGGAACTGATGCCCATAGCTTTGATCCAAAGCCAACAGATCTAAAAAATCTAACCAATTCAGATGTTTTTATTTATAATGGTTTAGGAATGGAAGAATGGATAGATTCAATTTTAAAAAGCTTGGAAGGAACTGACGTTAAAATAGTAGAAGCAGCAACTGGTATAGAACCATTAAAAACTGCAAAAGAGGAAGTTGCTCATGAACATGAAGAAGATAATCATGGACTTTATGATCCTCATATTTGGTTAAGTTTAATAGATGCAGCAAAGGAAGCAGAGAATATTAAAAATGCATTAGTTGAAATTGATTCAGAAAATAAAGATTATTATGAAGCAAATTATGAAGAGCTGCTTTTAGAAATGAATGCTTTAAAAGATACTTATATTGAAAAATTTGAGAATATAGAAAATAAAAATTTAGTAACTGGACACGCTGCCTTTGCTTATATTGCAAGAGACTTTGGATTAACACAAAATAGTATATCTAATGTTTATGGTGAGGGAGAATTAACTCCTAAAGATTTAGAAAAACTTATAGATTATTGTAAAGAAAACAAGATTAAAGTTATATTTAGCGAAAGCACTGCTAGTGCTGAGGCTTCAGAAACTCTTGCAAATGCAGTTGGAGCAACTATTGAAAAGATATATAGTCTTGAAACAAAGGAAGATGATTTAGATTATCTTCAGGCTATGAAATATAATTTAGAAACAATATATAAAGCATTATTAAAATAGATAATTAGCTATAATTTTGATAAGGGTAAATTATATATGAAAAGGGAGCTGCACTTTAATATTATAGGCAGCTTCTTTTTATTATAATTTTTATTATAATATGATATATTTTAATATTATAAAAAAACATAATATGTGAAAATTTCATTTTTATGGATTAATTATAATTAGCTTTGATATAATAATAAAATAATTAAGATTAATTTAATAGGTTAATAAGAACTAAATTTTTTGGATTTAATAAAAGGTGGTGTTTTTTTGAGTAATGCATTAACTTACTATAATAATCAAATAGATAATAAAAATAAAAAATTAAAAAAATTAAACAAAATAATATTACAGCTTTCAGTATTAAGATTAATAATATTTATTTTAGGTATTTTATCGGCCTTTTATTTTTATAAGAATGAAAATATTTTGGCTGTAGTTTTTGCATTAACGTTTTTTCTTCTTTTATTTATAATTGTGGCTTATTTTCATAATGAAAAGATTATTGATAAAGAGGAGACTTTAATATATCTAGAAATAAATAAAAAAGGTGTTTCAAGAATAGAGGGAAACTTTAAGGATTTTAAGGATAATGGAGAAGAATTTTTAGATGAAAAACATGCTTTTATTAATGATTTAGATGTTTTTGGCAGAAATTCTTTATTTCAAATGATAAATTCTACAAGGACTAAATTTGGAAGGCAAAAGTTATCAGAAATATTAATGTTAAAAAATCTTCCTACAAAAGAAGATATATTAGAGAGACAAGAAGCCGTTGAAGAGCTTTCTAAGAAAATTGAATGGAGACAAAGATTAGAAGTAAAATCTGCCATTAAAAATAGTGCTAATAAAAGTATAGAAGACTTATTAGCTTGGGCAAATAGTGAAGTAAAGCTAAGAAGCTCATTAAAGATAGTTCCATACTTTTTTGTTAGCATAACTTTTGTGCTTATAATTTTAACTATTTTAAAAGTAGTGCCTTTTGCTTATCTGCTTCTGAATTTAATTATTAATTACGCTGTGGTAAAAAGTTTAACTAAGGATTTGCAGGAAGTAATTTTGCTTTTTGATAATCACAAAAAAGATATAGAAGCATATACAAATCTTTTAGAATTAATAGAAAAAGAAAATTTTAAAAGTAAACTATTATTGAGATTAAAGGACAAATTAACTAATGATACTAAAAAAAGTACTTATAATGAAATGAAAACCCTTAAAAATTTAGTAGATTGGTTAGGAGACAGTTATAAAAATGCTTACTATTTAATATTAAATGTATTGTTTTTTATAGATGCTTTTATTTTAAGGAATATTGAAAATTGGAAAAAAGAAAATGGTAAATATTTTGAAGAATGGTTGAATGCAATGGGAGAAATTGAAGCCCTTTGCAGCATTTCTAATATTTCCTTTGATTTTGAAAAATGGACTTATCCAGAAATAAGTGAAGGTAAAGAAGTAGAAGGAATTGAAATTGCTCATCCAATCTTAGGAAGTAAAGCAGTTTCAAATAGCTTTAGGTTAAATAATAATTTAAAAGTTGCTTTAATTACAGGTTCAAATATGTCCGGTAAAAGTACATTTTTAAGAACTGTAGGTTTAAATTTATTATTAAGCTATATTGGAGCAAAAACTTATAGCAAAAGTTTTAGATCTGGAATATTTAATATTTACACTTGTATGAGGACCTCAGATAATTTAGAGGAAAGTATATCTTCTTTCTATGCGGAAATTTTACGAATAAAAATATTGATAGATGCAGCTAAGAGAGGGGAAAGAGTATTTTTTCTTTTAGATGAAATTTTTAAAGGTACAAATTCAAAAGATAGGCATGAAGGAGCAAGGGTATTAATAAATCAATTAGTAGAAAATGGCTCCATAGGTTTAGTTTCAACTCATGATTTAGAATTATGTGACTTAGAAGAAACTAAAGATTGGATAAAGAATTACAATTTTCAAGAGTATTATAAAGATGATAAAATACATTTTGATTATAAACTAAGAGAGGGAAGAAGTAAGACCCAAAATGCTGTCCATCTTATGAAATTAGCAGGAATAAATTTTAAGGAGTTTTAAAACTCCTTTTATTTTGCTAATAAGTTTAATAAATATTTAATAAAATGAAATAAAAAAATAAAATGATTGTAGTATATTGTCAAATAGGATATCAATTATGCTATAATAATTTCATATTAAAGGAAATATATATAAGAAATTAGGTGAGATAATGGAACGAGGGTATAAGGATAAATATAATAATATATTTGATAAAAACGATAAGGACATTAATGTACTTGGAGTAATTTCTATTATTAAAGTAATAACGATATTTTTAATCTGCTTAGGAGTTTTAAAAAATATTGTAGAAAAAATGGAGTTATCTAGTAAAACTTTTCTATATGGAATGAGTCAAATATATTCAATAATGCTTCCTTTATTTTTTCTTATTGGTTATATTTTATGGAAATATATCTTAATTTATATGTATAAATTAAAAATGTCAAAAGGAATAGATATATCAGCAGATGTAATCTATATAGTTATAGTAACAGTCTTAATATTAGTAACAAATTCCTATGAAAGCCAATATAAGTTTTTATATATGTTTAATATTATTTCAGCAACAATAAGATTTGGTAAAAACTATGGTTTAACAATTGCCTGGGTAACTTCGATAATAATAAGTTTAATAGATTTATTTTTTAGAAGGGATTTAACAATAAATATATATTTTCAAAATGATTTAATTATGGGGGCAGGTTTTGTTCTTATTGCTTGGATATTAGGGGAATATGTAAAATCAGAAAATAAACAAAGAGAGGAACTTAAAGAGGAGTTAAGAAGAGCAACAAAAAAGCATCATTACTTTGAAGAAATATTATTAAATAATGAGGCGTGTTATGATTTATTAATAGAAAATTCTCAAGAAGCTATATTTATTCATAATGAGGAAAGGGTATTATATGCTAATGAACATGCTTTAAAATTATTTAGAGTAAAATCTTTATCTGATTTAAATACAACACAACTTAATCATGAAGAAAATAAATTAATATTAATATATAGTGAAAGATATTCAGAGATATATTCTAAAATACATAATAACAAGTTATCTCAGGTTTCATTTGAAGATAAGTTTTTAGACAAAGATGGAAATGAATTGATTTTTTTAAGTACATCAGCGCTTTGTTCGTATGAAAAGAAACAAGCAATTTTAACGATCACAAGAGATATAACTCCTAAAAGAGAGGTTCAAAAACTAAGGAAAGATGTAGAAAATAATATAAGACTATTAGAGGAAATGAGAGAATATAATAAGTATATTACAGAATTTTTTTCAAATATATCTCATGAATTAAAAACTCCATTAAATATTATATCTTCCTCTACTCAGTTACTAAAATCTTATTATAAAAAAGATATTTCAGAAATAGAATTCAAAAAGATTAAATATATAGATAGTATTTATAATAATTGCAATAGATTAACAAGACTTATAAATAATTTATTAGATATTACAAAATTTGATTCTGGCTTTATTACTTTACAAAAGAGTAATAGAGATATTATAGGGGATGTTGAAAACATAGTAATGTCTATAATTCCATATGCTGAAAGTAAAGGTATTGAAGTAACATTTGATACAGATCTTGAAGTAAGAATAATGGCCTTTGATCAGGATAAGGTAGAGAGAATTATTTTGAATTTAATTTCAAATGCATTAAAGTTTACAAATAGAGGCGGCAATATATTTGTTAGTATAATGAATACTGAGAATCATGTTCTAATATCAGTAAAAGATACTGGAACTGGAATACCAGAGGATAAAAAAGATCTTATCTTTGAAAGATTTATGCAAGTAGATAAAACTTTAAGAAGAAACCATGAAGGGACAGGCATTGGGCTCTCAATAGTTAAATCTTTCGTTGAATTACATGGAGGTAAAATTGAAGTTATTAGTGAAATAAATAAGGGAAGTGAATTTATCATAACTTTACCTTTTTCTATAATTGATATAGATGAAGATGATTTAGTAAATGATAAGATTAGTAATAATATTGTGGAAAAGGTAAGCTTAGAATTATCTGATATATAAAGAAAAATTGTAGGGGAGAAAGAATATGTTTAAAGTACATTTTATAGAAATGTTTATAAGAGCAATTCCTGAGCAAACTTTATTGGTTATTGGTTCTTATATATTATCTAGAACAAAATTAAATGTTAAGAAAGCTTTATTATCTGGAATCATTATGGGAGTATCATTATATATTTTTAGATTACTCCCAGTACAATTTGGATTTCATACTTTATTTGGAATACTACTTTTAGCATTTTTAAATTATAAAGTAAATAAAATTAATCTCATTAAATCAATAGAAGTTTCATATTTAAATTATATACTACTGTTTGTATCAGAAGTAATTTTAGCATTAGTTTTACAGTTTATATTTAAAGTTGATTTAGTAAAAATTTTTGAGGACCCAATAATAAAAACTCTTTTAGGAATACCATCATTAATAATATTTATGGTTTTTGTTTACATTATTCATATATTTCAAAAGTTACATAATAGAAAATTATTTTAAATTTACATAAAAAATTTTAAAAGAAGATTGTAAGCAATCTTCTTTTCTTCGTGCGCCCGGCATGGGCGTAATCTTGTCGGTGAAAGTCCGATACGGGGGTTGATAGTGCCAACCGTTAGCCTAAGACAAGGGTGTCCACCGCGAGGTGGAATCTGAAGGAAGTCGGCGG
>NZ_JAHLPS010000071.1 GCF_018918055.1 Caproiciproducens sp. MSJ-32 | reverse complement strand
CCATTACCACAAACAGGACAACGAGGATATCCTCTCAATATACGATTTTTCTTACCCCTACAATCTTCAAAAGTAAACTGACGTCTACAGTCTTTACATTGATATTTTTGATTACCTGCTTTGTCTTTTCCAAAGCGATAGAGATTTTGACTATGGCATCTTGGACATGAAATTTTATTCAATAATTTGCACATAATTTCATCTCTCCTTCGGAGGCATTTTGTTTTTCTCTATATATAAGATAACTCAAAGGGGAGATGAAATTCAAATATCATATAACTTAACAAAACTTGAAAGAGAAGAAGGAAATCTAAGATTTTATGCTGCTGGTGGAGATGGAACCTTAAATGAAGTAGTAAATGGAATTAAGGGATATGATAATGCAAGTGTTGGAGTATTGCCCTATGGAACAGGAAATGACTTCGTAATAAGTTTTGATAATATAGACTTTTTTGATCTAATGGGACAAGTTATGGGCAAAAGTGTAAAAGTTGATTTACTTAGGGTTAAAGATACAAGCTACATAAATATCTGTAATATAGGTTTTGATGCAAAGGTTGCAAGTAATGTGAATAAATTTAAAAAGCTTTCTTTTATTAGCGGAGGAACTGCTTATACTTTAGCTTTATTTTATTCTTTAGTACATAGAATGCATCAAAATTTTGAAATCCTTCTTGATAATAAGGAAGTCATTAAAGGAAAATTTTTATTATGTACCTTTTCAAATGGAGTTTCTTATGGGGGAGGCTATAATGCTGCTCCTTTAGCCAAAGTAAATTATGGTCTTATTGATGTCTGCATTGTTAAAAAGGTTTCAAGATTTAAGCTTGTAAAATTACTAGGACTATATAAAAATGGTAAACACTTAGATAATGAAGAAATCAGCAGATATATAATTTATAAGAAGTGAAAAAATATTAGCATTAGTTCTAATGGGAAATTTTGCATTTCTGTAGATGGCGAAATTTTTGAGGATAATAAATTGGACCTTTCAATTGAAGAAGAGGCAATAAATTTCCTAGTGCCAAAGATTGAGGAAGAAGTAAGAATTCCGTCAGTATCAGCAATTACTATTTAATAAAGGTGGTAGAAGAATGAGTAGTTATATAGAATTTAAAAATGTAACAAAGAAATATAAAATGGGAGAAGTTGATATTGAGGCCCTAAGGGGTGTTTCTTTTGCCATTGAAAAAGGTGAATTTGTAGTAGTAGCAGGGGCAAGCGGGGCTGGTAAGAGTACAATTTTAAATATTCTGGGAGGAATGGATAGCCCTACTAGCGGCGACATAATTGTGGAAGGCAATAATATTGCAAAATATAATGAAAAGCAGCTTACAACTTATAGAAGATATGATATCGGCTTTGTTTTTCAATTTTATAATTTAGTTCAAAACCTAACAGCTCTAGAAAATGTAGAATTAGCAAGTCAAATTTCAAAAAAACCATTAGATCCAGCAGAAACTTTAGAGGCGGTTGGTTTGGCTGATAGAAAGTTTAACTTCCCAGCTCAATTATCTGGGGGAGAGCAGCAAAGGGTTGCCATAGCAAGGGCCTTAGCAAAAAATCCAAAGCTTCTTTTATGTGATGAACCGACTGGAGCCTTAGATTATAATACAGGAAAAGCAATTTTAAAACTCCTTCAAGATACCTGCAGAAAATATAATATGACTGTGGTTATTATAACCCACAATCTAGCTATAACACCTATGGGTGATAAGGTTATTAAAGTCAAAAATGGAATGATTGAAAGTGTAACAATAAATGAAAATCCTCTTCCTGTAGAAAGGATTGAATGGTAATGTTTAAAAATGCTTTTATGAAGGATGTTTTTAAAGATATAGTAAAAAATAAGGGACGGTTTATTTCTATCTTTGCAATAATTGCCTTAGGAGTTGCCTTCTTTTCAGGTATAAAGATTTCTCCAATTGCAATGAAAAAGACTGCAGATAAGTACTATGACGATTATAACTTTATGGATATAACAATATATTCAACTTTAGGCTTAACAGAAGATGATATTAAAGAAATAAAGAAGGTTGATGGAGTTTTAGATGTTTTTCCAACCTATTCCTTAGATGCAGTAATAAAGGATGAAGGTTCAGAAAAGGTATTAAAGGTAATGGGAATTCCTATTAAGGAGGAACAGAAGGTAAATCAATATAAGCTAATGGAAGGAAGACTTCCAGAAAAAGAAGATGAATGTCTTGTTGAAGAAGGAAAGCTGGAGAGCTTAAATTTGGAAATTGGAGATAAAATTACTCTTTATTCAGGTACTTCTGAAGATTTAAAGGAAAAGCTGGATATTGTTGAATATAAAATTGTTGGAAAGGTAAGAACTCCAATTTATTTATCCTTTGAAAAAGGCTCTTCCTCCATAGGTAATGGTAAAATTTCTAGTTTTATTGTTGTTCCACAAGAAAACTTTAAAATTGAAGCTTTCACAGAGGCTTATCTAACCATAGATGGAGCAAAGGAACTAAACTCATATTCTGACAAATACTTTGACTTAATAGATGAAAGCAAAATTTTATTAGAAAGCCTTGGCAGTGAAAGGGCAGATATAAGATATAATGATATAATCGCCGAAGCTACTAAAAAATTAAATGAAGGCAAGGCTGAGTTAGAAGAGCAAAGAAAAAAGGGACAAGAGGAATTAGATAAGGCTAAAAAGGAAATAGAAGAGGGAGAAAAGAAATTAGAAGAGGGAGAAAAAGAATTAAACAAAAAAGAAATGGAATTTAAACTTACTATGGTTAAGGCTGAAAATGAACTTTCTCTTGCAGAATATAAAATAACTGATGGAAAAGCAGCCTTAGAAGCTGCAAAGAAAACTTTAGAAACACAAGAAGCAGCAGCTGAAAGCAGCATTAAAATTGCAAAGGAAACCCTAAAAAGTTTGCAAAATAATAGAAATGATATTGATAAAAGAATTAAGGAAGCTGAAGAAGCTATAAATAAATTAAATATATCCGAAGAAGAAAAAAAGCTTTTAAAAGCCCAACTAGAAAGTTTATTTGAAAATAGGGCAGAAATTGATAAAGGAATTGCCTATATAGAAAATCAAATAAAGACCAGTGAAGAGCAATTAGAAGCTGGAAGGGCAGAAATAGCAAAGAAGGAAGAAGAACTAGCAAATGGTGAAAAGCAATTAGCAGAAAAGAAAAGGGAATTTGAGGAAGGAAAGCAGAAGGCTGAGAAACAGTTTAAAGAAGCTAAGCTGGAACTTGAAAATAGAAAGAAAGATTTAGAAAAAGGTAAAGAAGAATATGAAAAGGGAAAGTTAACCTTTGAAAAAGAAATATCTGCTGCAGAAGCAAAAATTAAAAAAGCAGAAAATGACATTAAGGCTATTAAAGAGCCAAGCTGGTATGTTTTAAATAGAGAAGAAGGAAACTATTCCTATATTGATTACAGAAGTAATGCTGAAAGTATAGATAAATTAGCGAAAGTATTCCCAGTTTTCTTTTTCCTAGTTGCAGCCTTAGTATGTTTAACAAGCATGACAAGAATGGTAGATGAGCAAAGAATAAATATAGGAACCTTAAAGGCTTTAGGTTATTCAAAGGGGAAGATAGTATCAAAATATCTTATATACTCTTTCTCTGCAAGCTTTTTAGGTAGTATCCTAGGATTAGCTATTGGCTATACCCTTTTTCCAACAGTAGTTATAACTGCTTATGGAATTATGTACACTATTCCAGGAGTTGAGCTGGATTTTAATATTCCATTGGCCTTGGCTGTAAGTTTAGTAGCAATTTTAGTTACAACAGTATCTTCCTTCTTTGCTTGTTATAAGGAACTTATGGAAACACCTTCAGCTCTTATGAGACCAAAGGCACCAAAAGAAGGAAAAAGAATATTATTAGAAAGAATAGGCTTTATTTGGAATAAATTAAGCTTTATAGGAAAGGTTACAGTTAGAAATCTATTTAGGTATAAAAAGAGATTCTTTATGACAGTTTTTGGAATAGCTGGATGTACGGCCTTAATTGTAACAGGCTTTGGTATAAAGGACTCTATAAAAACAATAATCAACAAACAATTTGGAGAACTATTTAAATATAGTTTATCTGTAAGCATAGACAAAGAAGCTGGAGATCTAGAAAAAGATGAACTTCTTTCTTATATAAGCAATTTATCAGCTGTTGATAAGTCCCTTATGGTATTAAGTGAAAATGCAAAATATAAAGCTCCTGATGGAGATAAGGATATTACTATTATTGTTCCGAAATCTCAAGAAGAATTTAAAGATTTTGTAACTTTAAAAAATAGAAAAACAAATGAGAGCTACTCCTTAAATAATAAGGGAATAATAATATCAGAAAAAGCTGCAAGAGATGCAGGGGTTAAGCTTGGAGATGAAGTAAAAGTAAAGATTAATAATATAGAAGCTTCCCTAAAGGTGGAAGGAATAGCAGAAAACTACACAATGAACTATATTTATATGACTGAAAAATATTATAAAGACAGCTACGACCTAAATATAAATTATAATTCCATATTAGTTAATACTTTAGAAAATGCAGATGAAGAGGAAATTTCAAAAATAATCATGGAGAATTCCATAGTAAAGGGTGTGTCCTTTAATACAAGTTTAAAGGAAAACTTTGATAATACAATTAAAAATCTAAATTATGTTGTACTAATTCTTATAGTTTCAGCAGGCTCCCTTGCCTTTGTTGTACTATATAATTTAACTAACTTAAATATCAGCGAAAGAATGAGAGAAATTGCAACTATTAAGGTATTAGGCTTCTATAATAATGAAGTTTCGGCTTATATTTATAGGGAAAATGTATTGCTGACCTTTATAGGTATTGTCCTAGGAGAGTTTTTAGGAATACTTCTTCACAGATTCATTATGGTAACTGTTGAAATGGACAATATGATGTTTGGAAGAAACATTGATTTAATAAGCTTTATAATATCAGCAGTATTAACAGTAGCATTTTCAGTATTAGTCAATATTGTAATGTATTATAAGCTAAAGAAAGTAAAAATGGTTGAATCCTTAAAATCAGTAGATTAGTTTTAAAAGATAAAGACACTCAAAGGAGTGTCTTTATTATTTTTAGCAAATTTGGATGATTTTTAATAAATACTCGTAGAAATATAACTATTTTAGTCGAAATAATTGTAATTTATGGATTTATTTAATATAATTGGATAAGAAAATATGATGCTTCTCATTAAAAATATAAAAAATTATAATTTTTCCTTATAGGCAGCATTTATATTTTCTATTGTAATAACAACTATACCAGTAGGCCAGTTTGATTTATTAATAAAAATTTGAATAAATCTGAAAAGCCCTCGGTGCTTTTCTTAAAAAGGGGGGATAATCATTGTTTAAAGAAGCTGGTGTAAATTTAGTTCCTATTTTGCATGTCATTATTCCAATAACATTAGGGATATTAACGGCTTATGTATATAATAGATATCTTTCAAATAAAAAAATTAAAGGAATGTTGGCTTGTTTTTCTGTAAGTTTTCTTTATCATTTTATTTTATCCTTTTTTACTGCTAGCAGAGATGAAATGCTTATTATCTGGGTTTTATTTGTTTGGAACTCAACTTTAATTGTTATGAGCTATAAGTTATTTTCATATATTTATAATAAATAATTTTGCGTCTATCCTTTCTTAAAGATTCGAGAAGGGAGTTTTTCTTTTAAATAAGGGGAAAGGAGTAATTTATGAAATATAAGGATGTGAAGTTAGAGGACTATATTTATAAGCAAAATAAGAAAAATGTTTTTCCTTGTGAAGAGCTAATTATGGCAAGAAGAAAAAATTAATTCGGAGGTAGAAGAATGAAAAAGAAAATTATTCTAATTATAGCGAGCCTCTTATTAGCTCTATTTTTTTATATACTTTTTACACAGCCTATAAGTCTTTTTAAGATAAAGGAAGTAGAATTTACTGAAGGAAAAAATTTAAACAGCCTATTAACAAAAGAAGAACTAAAAGAGGATATAGAAAAGCTTATAGAAATAGTTGAAAATACCCATCCAATATTTCTAGAGAAAGTTCCTGAAAAATATTACCAAGCCAAAGAAGAACTTTTATCCAG
Organism: Caproiciproducens sp. MSJ-32; assembly: GCF_018918055.1. Taxonomy (GTDB): domain Bacteria; phylum Bacillota; class Clostridia; order Clostridiales; family Clostridiaceae; genus Clostridium. The sequence goes on along the minus strand of NZ_JAHLPS010000071.1, from coordinate 11,492 downwards.
CAGCAATAAGTCCATAACTGTTTATGAATTTCAAGAAAAAATATCTAAATATTTATCCTCAATAAATGATGGACATACTGCCTTAAGGTGGACAGAGGACAGTATTTTAGATGTTAAATGGATATATAAAAATGGAAAGCTTCTATTGTTAGATGAAGAAAATCAAGCAACTAATAAAATAGTGAGAAAAATAGGAAATATAGATATAGAGTTAATAGCAGATAAGATTAAAGAGACCTTTCCTGCTGAAAACTATATGGCAGAAGCTAAAAATATCGCAAAATATTCAAAAGCTAAACTACTATTAGAAAGGCTGGGAGTAAAAACTGGAGAAAATATCAATCTTACAATAGAAAATAATGACTTGCTAGAAAATATGGCAGTAGAATTTGTAAATTCTAATAATACAAAGAATAGGGATTACTCTATTTATGCTAAAAAACTTGAGGATAATATTGCCTATATAAAATTAGAAATATGCGAAGTTAATCTTGCATTAGAAAGAGTTTTAAAAGATATAGAAAGTTATTTAAAGGAGGGAGTTAAAAATTTTATAATAGATCTATCTGATAATCCTGGGGGAAATTCACTAGCCTGCTCAAAAATCTTAGAAGCTCTTAATATGAAAGCTGGGAAATATACATCAGTAATAAGATTTTCACCCCTAGCCCAAGAACAAAGGGGCTATTTAAGAAGAAGGGGAAGTATTAGATTAAGGGGCAGCAATAAAGTTGTAAAAAATCAAGATATTAATTTATATCTTTTAACAAACGAAAATACATTTAGTTCAGCTCAAATGTTTGCTGTCTTTGTTAGAGATGGAAATCTTGGCACTATTATTGGAAGGGCAAGCAGTAATAGCCCCTCCTCCTATGGAGATATAATTCAGTTTCAATTAGAAAATTCAAAATTAATAGGACAAGTCTCCCATAAAAAATGGATAAGACCTGATATTAGTAAGGAAGATGAAAAAGTCCTAGAGCCTGATATATATGTGGATTATGGCGAAGACTTGTTAGAGAGAGCCCTTAAAGAAATAAAATAGATATTTCACAATATAATTTTCTAGGAATAGAATAAATAGAAGAATAATTCTTAGGAGATTTTGATGGAATATAATAGAATATACAAGGAAATAGGTTTTAAAACCGAAATAGAAAGATTAAAAAAGCAGGCCTACTTGGGACATAAAAAGGAAATTAGAATGCTAAAAATGCTGGGACTTAAAGATAAAAGCAATATATTAGAAGTAGGCTGTGGACCTGGTTTTTATACAAAAATTTTGCTAAAGGCTTTTCCAAATTCGAATATTACCTCTTCAGATAAGGATGAAAATTTTTTAAGATATGCAGATAAAAGCTTTGATGACAGCTATATAGAAAGGCTTGCCTTTGTAAAAGACGATATTACTAAATCTTCCTTGCCTGATGAATACTTTGACTTTGTTATAGCGAGGTTTGTTTTTCAGCATCTAGATAAACCTGTAGAAGCCCTAAAAGAAATTCACAGGCTTTTAAGGCCAGGAGGAAAGGTTTTTATCATAGATGTTGACAGCGATTTATGGGGGACTAGCTTCCCAAAGAATAATGCTATAGAGACCATTAATAAAAATATTGGGGAATTACAAAGCAGATTAAATGGAAATAGAAAGATAGGAAGTGCCCTAGTCAGCCTATTAAAGGGAGTAGGCTTTAGGAAGCTGGATATTGAAGCTGTAGTAAACCATAGCGATATATTAGGTAAGGAGAACTTTAGAACTAAAATTAATGAAGAGCTGATAAAGGATAATAGAATTGCCCTATTAATGAAGGAATATAACAAATTTTTTGATTTAGACTATTCATCAATTATGATTTTAAAGCTTGTTATTTGTGGAGAAAAGTAAATATGGCAGAGCTGCCAGTAAATACTCCTTAAGCTTAGCGGCTTTATATAGTATAATGTAGCTGATATGCTGCTGTGTTAGGTTTAGGGGGGATAGGTTTGAAGAAGGTTAACCCGTTAGAAGGAATAGAGAAGGGTACCATTGGTAACTATATTAGCAGGTTTGAAAATAATCAGTTATATTCTAGCTTTTATTTAAAGGAAGATTTAGAAAAAATTGAATATTTATTAAGGAAATCTACTTTAGAAATGAAGGCAATGAAGGTGAAATTGAGTGGACAACCTTTTGTATCTTTACTTTTCAAATTTGCAGGAAATAATAAATATATTTATGGCAGGCTTTATAATACATTAGATGAAAAGGATAAGGAGCATTTGGAAGTTCTGCTTTTTCAAAGAGAAATACCGATTTCCTTTGTAGATATAGATAACAATATTATAAAAACAGTAATGGTAGAAAATGATTTTAAAGATTATCTAAAAAAAGTATTTATAGCAAAAAATATAGAAACAATTCAAATAGCCAAAGATCATAATGAAGAATATAACTTAGGTCAGCTTTGGAGAGAAATTTTATAGAAGTGGTAATAGCCACTTCTTTTTGTTATAATAAAACAATATATAATAATTTATAAGTGAAAATAAACTAAAAGTCCCTGCTATAAATTAATAATTAAGGTGATAGCAATGATAAAAAATATACTAATAGAAAAATTCAAAAAGTCTACTAGTGGTAAAAATGAAAAAGCTGGGAAGGCTGTATTAGATAATGATTTAATCTCTGATTTTAAGGTCTCTTATAATGAGGACATAATTAATATAGCTTCAAATGTATTATCAGAGAATTTTTTTAGCGAATATAATTCAAAGTTAAGCATAGATATTAACACAAGGGATCTTGTCTCAAGTTATTGCAGCTGTGAGGATTATGAAAAAAATGAATTAAAAAAGCATAATTATTGCTGCAGCCACTTATATGCAACTTTCTATAAATTTTTAGATTATATAGAGGAAAATGAAGAGATTAGAAAGCTGCTAAATAAAGAAGAAAAAAATGATATAGTCTTTAAGAGCAGTACTGAAGGCAGCGGAATTCTTAATTTACTCCTTGAGGACAATAAAAAAGAAGAAATAAAGCTGGAAGTCTATTTAAATAGATTAGGAATAAAAAACACTTTAACTGCCCAGTTTAAAATAGGCTTAAAGGGTTTATCCAGCAATAAATTATATGTTGTAAAGGATATAAACCAGCTTCTTGTAGCTTATTATAATAAAATTCCAATAAATTATGGTAAGGATTTTACTTTTAACCTAAGAAATCAAAAGTTAAATATTAATGAGAGAAGAATTTTTGATTTCCTTCAGAAGGTAAAGGAAGTTGAACTAACAGCCTCAGCCTTTACAAGAAGGCAGGATAAGTATATAGACGGAAAATATTTAAGGATACCCGAATTTTTAATAAAGGAATTTATGTCGATTATTTCAAATAATAGGATTTATTTAGATGAGGGATTTTTTTATAGACCTGTTGAAAGCGAAATAATCTTTGACAAGCCAAACCTAAAAATTCACCTAAAGGCCTTAAGCAATGAATATATTCTGGGAATTGAGGATGGAATTCCAGAAAAACTTAATAAGGAAGGCTCTGTTTTCTTGTATGGAAGCAGTATTTATATACCAGATTCAAAATACTGCTATGAAATTGCCCCTTATTTAGATATTTTTAAGGATAAGAGCTATATATCTTTAAATATTGAAGAGGAAAACAGAATTTTAAGCATCCTTCTTCCAAAGCTTTATACCCTATCAGATTATGTAGAAATAAATAAAAAGATCAAAGATAAGATAGTTAAGGAAGAAGCAGAATTTAATTTCTACTTTGATAAGATTAGAAAGGATGTTGTTCTGACTGTAAAGGTTAAGTATGGCAAATATGAGTTTAATATCTTTGGAGATTATAAGGGAAAGATTATTTATAGGGATTTAAAAAAGGAGGAAAGGGTATTAAGCCTTTTAAAATCCCTAGGCTTTGATTCCTCAAATGAAAAGTTTTATTTACTATTAGGAGACGATTACCTTTTTAATTTTTTCAAAAGTGATATAGCAAAGCTTCAGGAAATAGGAAATGTTTATTATTCAGAAAACTTTAAAATAATAAAGAAAGTGTTAGGCAGGAATATTTTTGGAGAAGTTAAGCCAGGGAAGTATGACTACTTTGAATTTAAATTTAAGGTAGATGACATTTCTCCTGAGGAAATGAAAAACATTATCCTTGCCATAAGGGATAATAAGAAATATTATAAATTAGAAAATGGAGAATTTTTAGACTTAGAGGAAATTGAATTTAAAAACTTTGCTAAGCTTTTAGAAATGCTATCCTTTGATAATGAAATCATAGGAGATACAATAAGATTTAATAAAAATAAGGCCCTATATGTTGATGACTATATTAAGGAAAATAAGCTAAGATACATTAAGGGAAAAGCTGAACTAGCTAAAATTCAAAAGAAAGTAAGGGAAATATCCAAGCTAAGCTTTGAAGTTCCTAAAAACTTAAGGGCAGAACTTAGGGAATATCAAAAGGAAGGCTATAACTATTTAAAGGCTATTGATTATTTAGGCTTTGGTGCTATTTTAGGGGATGAAATGGGCCTTGGTAAGACCATACAGGCTATCAGCTTTATTTTATCCTCCCTTCCTTCTAAAGGCCTGGTAGTTGCTCCAACCTCCTTAATATATAATTGGAGCAATGAATTTGAAAAATTTGCCCCAGATATAAAATATTTAGTGGTAAATGGTTCAAAAGAAGAAAGGCAGAAACTGCTTGAAAATATAGAAGATGTAGATGTTATAATAACAACTTATAACCTAATCAAAAGGGACTTAGAATTTTATGAGAAAATAGAATTTGACTATTTCTTTATAGATGAGGCCCAAAATATAAAAAATGCCTCTTCCCAAAATGCAGAAGCAGTAAAAGCAATAAAGGCAAGGACTAAATTTGCATTAACAGGAACCCCTGTTGAAAATTCCTTGATGGAATTATGGTCAATTTTTGATTTTATAATGCCTGGATACCTTTTTGATGAAAAGAAGTTTTCAGTTAGATATCATAAAAGGCTTAATGAATCTGAGGAAATATTAGACGAATTAAATAAGCTAATTAAACCTTTTGTATTGAGAAGATACAAAAGGGATGTTATAAGGGAATTGCCAGAGAAGATAGAGAAAAAGCTTATTATTCCAATGACAGAGGAACAGGCGAAGGTATATAAGGTATATGCAGACTATGCAGTTAAGCTTATAGAAAAGAAGGTTAAGGAAGATGAGCTAAGCACAAGCAAGATTGAAATTTTATCTTATATTACAAAGCTAAGGCAGCTTTGCTTAGATCCTTCTGTAATAATTAATGACTATGCTGGTACTAGTGGTAAAATTGATGCCTTGCTAGAAATTTTAAACCAGGCTATTTCAGAAAAACATAAAATATTAGTTTTCTCCCAATTTACATCTGTCCTTAAAAATATTAAAGTAAGGCTAGAGTTAGAAGGAATAAAATACAGCTATCTAGACGGAACAGTTTCATCAGAAAAGAGAATTGAATTGGTAGATGAATTTAATAAGAGCGATAAATCAGTTTTTCTAATTAGTTTAAAAGCTGGAGGCACAGGTCTTAACTTGACTTCAGCGGATATCGTAATTCACTTTGATCCTTGGTGGAACCCAGCAGTAGAAGATCAAGCTACAGATAGGGCCCATAGATTTGGACAAAGGAATGTGGTAGAAGTAATTAAGCTTATAGCTAAGGATTCTATTGAAGAAAAAATAGTAAATCTTCAGGAGGAAAAAAGGAAGCTTATTGAGAAGATTATAGATAATAATGTGGATATATCAACCATTAATACTTTAACTGAAGAAGATATATTAAGTATTTTTGCCATAAGTTAATATCTTTCAAGAAAGTTTTGGAAGGATTATTTATAAAATCTTCTCCTGAGTTTTATCTTAAAATATATTGGCAGATAAATAGATAATTATTGTGATTCACAAGCAAGAAAATAGTAAAAAAATCTTTGGGGCATAAAATATGCTGACTTTTAAATTTCTTTGGAAAGAGGAAAAAGCTTTTAAAAGAAGAGAAAAAAGAGCTTATTCATGGGGGACTTTCTAAGAAGGTTATAAAAACAAGGATGGCTAATTATTATTAAATAAGCTGAAAGTCTCATAAAATATTAAGAGGAAGCAGGAATGAGACTTTAATTTGTAATTAAATCCTTTTCTCAATGCTCCTCTTAAGTTCCCTTTTAATATATTGGCCTTTATTTATTTTATAGAATTTGCTAAGGGATATTTAAAATATATTTTATTAATATAAAAGCTTAATTATATGAAATTTTTAAGGGAAGACAGGCTGTGATTTTCAAAAGCCTTGAAAATACAGAGTATAGAAGTTATAATGAATATGTAAAGGGGACAGAAAAAGGCCTATTTTAGCTTGTACAAGTAAGTAAAAATATAAATTTTAAGCTCGTCCACAAATATCAATAAAGCTTGAAAAAATCAGGGCTGGCGAAAAATTTGATTTAAGTGTAATTTCCATTAAAACAAGGATTGAAAATTCTGGTATCAGTACTAAATCAAGAACTTCTTATTTCTATTTAAATAGTAGTTCCATTAAAACAAGTATTTAAAGACAAACTAAAATACACCTCTAATAATTCTTTTTATTAAAAGCAGAGTTTTTTAAAAAATAATTATTAGGCCTATAGAGCTTTCGAATCTACTTGAAGATATTTAGATTTTTAAAATAGTAGAGTCCATAATAGAAAGTATAAAATCAGTAATTAGTTCCATTTATAAAAAATCTCTTTTGTTTATATAAAACTTATCTTCTTTAATCTATTGATTAAATATTGTATAAATTTGATAATTTGCATAGAAGACTAAAAAATTATAGGCAGATTTAAGTAATTGTTGTGTTGATAGATGATCATATTCCATGAGAGGATATTTTACTTAAATGCTTCAAGGCCTAAATTGTATAAATACGGGTAGATAGTCCTATAATTTACATTAAGCATTGTGTTAAAGATAAAGCATAGTATTGGAATTTAGATAAGATTATATCTAATGTCAGATAAGAGGGCTAGGTGGATAGTAGCAATTGTCCTTAGGTAGAAATCCTTAGCTGAAAAAACAGGCTTTAAAATAATAAAGATTTAACTAAAAAGTTGCCAAATAGGAGCTTTCCTAATGGCAATTTTTTTATTTTCCCTTATTTAAAAAATGAAAAAGCTTGTATATATAATAATTAAAAATAGAAAATTTATATTCAACCTTTCTTAAAAAACAGTAATAACTTTATGTTTATAATACTTAATAAAAATAAAGTAAACTAAAAGTCTATTATTAGAGTAGCAAAAAATAAGAATTATACAGTAATTCACAATGGTTTCTTAACAGATAGCAGATTAAGCTTAAAAGCTAAGGGCTTACTTGCTTACTTTTCAAGCAAACCTGATGATTGGAGCTTTTATACAAATGAAATATTTAAAAATTGCAAGGATGGAAAGGACAGCATATCAACAGCCATAAAGGAATTAATAAGCTGTGGATATGTTAAAAGATTAAGAAAGAGAGATGAAAAGGGCAAATTTGTTAGAGGGTCAGAATTTATAGTATATGAAACACCTAGTTTAATTGAAATTGATGAAGAGGACGAAATAAATATGGATAGTCCAGAACTGGAAGAAGCGATAAAGGACAATTCCTATTCTGAAAAGTCAAATATGGAAAATCCAAAGGGCAAAAATCCAAAATTAGAAATGCCTAATGAGGAATTTCCTCACTGTGAAACTCCAAATTTGAAAAATCCGCCCCTACTAAATACTAAAATAAATACTCAAAGGAAGCTGTAAAGGAAGCTATGATTGAAGCAATAAAAAATAATAAATATACTTTAAGCTATGTGGAAGGCATTCTTAAAAACAGATATAAAAGGCAGAAAGAGTTAGAAGAGAAAAATTGGGGAGCTTCCGCATCAGGTTATGAAGATTTAATTCTAAATCTGGATGATCTATGGGATTAAGCTTAAAACTCCTTAAGAATTTACCCTATTTTATAAAATAAAGGGATAAATACACAAGGCAATAATTCCTGCTCCAATCATCACATAGATAGGATTTAGCTTCCATTTTCTAAGAACAAAGAAGGAAAGGAAAAAGATTAAAAGCGCAACAAAATCTATGCTTTCAATGTCAAGGGAGATCTTTTCTTCTTTCCATAAGGCTAAAGTTATTAAAGATAAGGCTGCTGATGTAATCATGGCAATAACTGCTGGCCTAAGCCCCTTTAAAACAGATTGAACTGCAGACAACCCCCTGTATTTATAGTAAATATAAGCTAAAATAAGCACTATAATGCAGGAAGGAAGTACAGAAGCAATAGTTGCAACAATAGCTCCTAAAATGCCAGCTATACGCATTCCTACAAAGCTTGCAGCATTAATTCCTATTGGGCCAGGAGTCATTTGAGAAATTGTTATTACATCTGCAAATTCTCTCATATTCAGCCATCCATTAATCTCAACAATTTGATTTTGAATAAGAGGCATGGCTGCATAACCACCACCAAAGGTAAATAGACCTACTTGAAAGAAACTCCAAAATAATTTAAGGTATATCAGTTTAATCAGCTCCTTTTCTTCTATCTTTTGAAAAGTACATGGAAGCAATTCCTATCAAGCCGCTTAGTAAAATAATAATTACAACATTAATATTCAGGAAAAAGGAAGCTATAAAGGCAGCAAACATAACAATTATAGGCATAAGCTTTCTTTCCTTAAAAATATCAGTTATCATGCTGACTGATACATCAAGAACAACTGCAGCAACTCCAGCCTGCATTCCTTTTAGTATGTATTTTACAAAGATGTTTTCAATAAAAGCAGAGTAGGCTAGTGATATAATTGATAAAATAATAAGGGGAGGGAGAATGGTTCCTATAATTGTTATAATAGCCCCCAATATTCCTGCTAAGCGATATCCAACAAGTATAGAGGCATTTACAGCCATTGCACCTGGAGATGCTTGAGCTATTGCTGTTAAGTCCAGCATTTCTTCTTCTTCAATCCATTTATACTCTTTAACAAACTTCTTTCTCATTAGAGGAACAATAACGTAACCCCCACCAAAAGTGAAGGCACTTAAAAAGAAAGTTGATTTAAATAATTTAAAATAAAAATTAAACTTTTCCTTCAAAATTTTCACCTCGATAACTTTATTATAATAGTTATCAAACTATAAGTAAAATTTTTAGTTCATAATTTTTAAAGTAAGACAAGCTCTAACTTCTGAAAGACTTGAAAATACAGACTTTAGAAGCTATAATGAATATGTAAAGGGGACAGAAAAAGGCTCATTTTAGCTTGTCCTAGTGAGTAAAAATATTAATTCTAAGCTAGTCCGCAAAAGCCAATAAATCTAGAAAAAATAAGGGTTTGCGAAAAATTTGCATTTAAGTGTTAGTTCCATTAAAACAAGGATTGAAATAAAATGATTTAACTGTTACACAAGTTTCTACAATAGAATTTAAGTGTTAGTTCCATTAAAACAAGGATTGAAATGCTAAAAAGTGGTGGCAATGTTATTGCAAATTTTCCAATTTAAGTGTTAGTTCCATTAAAACAAGGATTGAAATGGGAAACTATTTACGGAAATAGTTATAGAACCATCTGATTTAAGTGTTAGTTCCATTAAAACAAGGATTGAAATAAAATGATTTAACTGTTACACAAGTTTCTACAATAGAATTTAAGTGTTAGTTCCATTAAAACAAGGATTGAAATGCTAAAAAGTGGTGGCAATGTTATTGCAAATTTTCCAATTTAAGTGTTAGTTCCATTAAAACAAGGATTGAAATGGGAAACTATTTACGGAAATAGTTATAGAACCATCTGATTTAAGTGTTAGTTCCATTAAAACAAGGATTGAAATTAAATCCATTATTATCAATTTCCATTATTTCTAATTATTTAAGTGTTAGTTCCATTAAAACAAGGATTGAAATACTCCACCGCTTAATGTTTTTTCTACCATTAAAGCATTTAAGTGTTAGTTCCATTAAAACAAGGATTGAAATAAAGGTCAAAACTGCGAAAAATGCTGTAAAAAACAGATTTAAGTGTTAGTTCCATTAAAACAAGGATTGAAATTTGAAAGCTTCTATATACCTTAACTTCCATTGAAGATTTAAGTGTTAGTTCCATTAAAACAAGGATTGAAATCTAGTAAGCTTATACCTTCGTTTGCTATGTAGAAAATTTAAGTGTTAGTTCCATTAAAACAAGGATTGAAATTTGCTAGGAGTTTTAATAACATCATCTAAAGTTAAAGATTTAAGTGTTAGTTCCATTAAAACAAGGATTGAAATTTATTTTGAACGGGTCTTTTGGGTGTCAAGTTGTGAAATTTAAGTGTTAGTTCCATTAAAACAAGGATTGAAATGATACAAGCCAGATTATATCCCCTAAACTATACTCTAATTTAAGTGTTAGTTCCATTAAAACAAGGATTGAAATATGGAGAAATACACGCTAACCCTTCAGAATCTGATAGAATTTAAGTGTTAGTTCCATTAAAACAAGGATTGAAATATTTAGGGTAATTCCACTCAACCTAAATCCATTAAATTTAAGTGTTAGTTCCATTAAAACAAGGATTTATTTCAGTTATGAGAATTTAGGCATTAAAAATTTATGAAAAAATATTTTAACAAGAATGATTTAAAAAATTCAATTATTTAATTCAAGTGGATAGCGTCAATTTACTGTAGGAAAAAATAATTATTATTCTCCCATAAATTATGAAGAAAGTTCAATCACTTATTTCAATCACTATTAGTTTAATATCATTTTTTGGTTCACTTAATAAACCATAATTTTTCATTATAGTCTTTATGTGTTACTATTTAGTTGCTCTGTTTGTAGTTGGCTTTTATGCCCCCCTTATTGATTTCAACACCTGCCGTTGCCATGTCCTTCTTCCATCAGTTATATAGGGTAGATTGTCTAATGTTTCTGGAAGTGTTGTTTTTAGTTTCTTCTTAACTACTCTTTTTTCTAATGCTATTATTCTGTTTTCTTTTTGACTTTCTTCTTTTTTCTTGCTCAGTAATTCATACACATTGCCACCGTTAGCCCTATATACTCTTAAACGAGCCATTTGTTCTGCTCCTAGCATACTCCATCCTAATGGCCTAGAGCTTAACCTGGTGGATAATATATGGCTTATATGCCCTTCAGCACTACAACCTATATATCCTTCCTCATATCCTCTTTTAATGGCTTCCCAATGATTTAATATGTATCTTTTACAGTCCTTAACAGATTCTTTTTTACTTTCTGATTCTGTTTTTGCTATTATGAAGTTTAACAGCTCTATTACATGTTCTTTATTATGCTTATTAATGTAGGTCCATAGTGGAGCTCTTGTTTGTGGCATATGTGATGTTGCTTTTTTTACATACTGGGATAAATGAAAGTAATCTAATACAAATTCACTTCCCTTTATCCAGTGTAGCCCTTCTTTTATCCATCTTGCCCCATCACC
>NZ_JAHLPS010000086.1 GCF_018918055.1 Caproiciproducens sp. MSJ-32 | reverse complement strand
AACTTTTTCTTAATCTCCTTACTACTCAAATCTCAATATCCTCCTAAAACATTAAATTATAATAACCACATTATACCATTCTATTATATCTAATTCAATTTGTTTTACTTCATAAATTTTATATTCCTTAAAAGCCTAATATTAATAAAAGGACTAAATACAGCTTTTTCGCTATACTTAGCCCTTCTAAATAGCTATTTAAATTATTTAATTATCTATTCTTCACTGATTGGATCTTCTATTAATGTTGCTACTCTAAATTTATGAACATGACCGTCTGCACATTCTGTCTTAGCACATACAAAGTGTACATGTCTTCCATCGCCTACAGGTATAGCTCTTCCAACCCAAACCTTAATACAATGATGATGATTGTCAAATGTGTCTGTTAATGTTTCTAATTTATGAATATGGTCTCTTCCATTATCTATTGGAATAGCATCCCCTGTAACTCCAGCAAAACGGTGGTTATGATCTTCTATTCCTCTTTCATCAGAAATAAAAGTACTTCCTTGAACTTCATGAACATGTCTATTTCTCTTTTTACAGCAGTCTCTTGACATATTTTACACCTCTTTTGTTCAATATTTTATAAAACTTTAGTTTAACTCTATATAATATAATATTAAACAGCTACTAATTATGTTACTTGCTCATAAATTTAATAAATTGTAAAAAGAAGATTGTCTCCAATCTTCTTTTTTACAACACCCCCTATGTTTTTATATTTTATAAGTAGTTTAACTAAAATGGAAAGAAGGGAAAGAATGGGAAGAATGGCACAACATCTACTGCAGCTAAAAGGGCTAGTGGGAAAGCCCTGCGTCTAAATCTTCTTACCGGCCTCCTTCTCCTAGAACCTTGACCATATCCATACTCTTGTCTTTCATATGAAAGATCTTCTTCCATCATTACAGGTTCACCAACTAATAAATTAACATTTTCTCTGTCAACACCTTCTACTATTCCATCCACCATGGTTCCATCTCTCATGGTTATAACAACATGAAAAGTTATACATTTTCTGCATCTTTCATGCATAGAGTTTACATTATAATCCACTTTTTATCCTCTCCTTTCTATTATATGTTATTCATCTATTAAAAAAAGGTAACAAATCTAATAAAACAATTATCCTTAACAATTCGACATAAATACCTACATAAACATAAATAATTTTTCATATATTAGATTGAATTTTTTTAAAGAGGTGTATAATGGTTAAATATCCTGGTAATTGGATTTCAACAAAATCCCTTGAAGAAATGGCTAATACAACTTATGATGTTTTAATTATAGGAACTGGTCATGGCGGCGGAACAGTATTATCAAGACTCTGTGAGTTATGGAGAAATAATGGTGCTAAAAAGATAGGTATCCTTGAAAGAGGAGATAAATTATTTCATTCACATTCTTTAAATATTCCAACAATGAATATAAATACTGCCAGTAATCAACTGCTTGAAGATAATTCAACTAGTTTTAAAGATCGCTTGCCTGAATTTTCTGGAGCCAGAATGGTATATGCCCTTGGTGGCAGATCCCTATTTTGGAATTGTACTGTTCCAAGACCAATTGAAAGCGAACTTAGAAAATGGCCTATAAATTATAGAGAACTAGAGGCTTATTATTCCATGGCTGAAAAATCCCTAAATGCTTCAATTTCTTATTCTAAAGGCTCTTCAATGCAGAATCTTCTATTAAGAAAACTTTATTCAAAAGGAATTCTTGAAGCAAGAGACCTTCCATTAGCTTTTGATATGGAAGCTTCAAGAAAGGGGCAAATACATTCAAATCCTTGGTATAGCTCTATTGATTCTTCCACAAAGGATGAATTTGGAATGCCCCTTATTCAGGTAAACTATTCACTATCTGATAGAGATTATGAAGTAGTTAATCAAATGAGCAGGGGAATTGTAGAAGCAGCTAATGCCATGGGGATAGCTCTAAATCCTGCTACAGTAGCCTTAAGACCACCAGGTTCTAGTATGCATGAATCCTGTACTTGCAGAATTGGAACTAATCCAGAAACTTCAGCAGCAAATCCTCATGGTCAAATACATGGCATTGAAGGATTATTTGTGGCAGACAGCAGCGCCCTTCCTTCCCTTAGTGCTTCTGGTCCGACTATATCGAATATTGCTTTATCAATGAGAGTTGCTGATTATATTTATCTTAAAGAAACTTAAATTTATAAAAATAGGATGATTTTCAAGTTTTCGAAAATCATCCCTTCTCTTTATTATCTTATAAAGTTTGTTGCAATTCTTTCTTCCATTTCAGGATATCCTATGCCTGCTTTCTTGCCTGCTTCAATGCATTTAAGCATCCATGCCATATTTCTTCCAAGTGTTCTCATTGTCTGCATTCCTTCTAAATCTTGTACTACTTCTTCTGGAGTATTTCCATGAACTAAATTCCAATATTGTGATGAAACTATAGGCATACAACTAATAGTAAAGTATTTGTTTATTTGATCAAAGGCTGCACTTGCTCCTCCACGACGGCAGCTTACTACTGCTGCTCCAGGTTTATATAAAAATATACTTTTCCCACTATAATGAACCCTATCTAAAAAGGAAGTCAACATTCCAGAGGCTCCAGCATAATGTACAGGAGAGCCATATACAAAGCCATCTGCCTTCTTTGCCTTTTCTAAAAATTCATTTACTATATCATCCCTAAAGCATTTGCCTGTTTTTATGCAAGACATGCAGCCAATACAGCCTGCAATTGGCTTATTTCCTAATTGAAATATTTCTGTTTCAATATTTTCCTTTTCTAATTCTCTTGCTACCTCTTTTAATGCAGTATAAGTACATCCTTTTAAGTGTCCACTTCCATTTACTAATAATACTTTCATATGCTTTCCCCCTCAATCACTAAATCTTTTAAATCATTTTCATCTAAATTTAAATCTTCTTCCATTATATTAAATTTTATTTTAATTATTACAAAACTTGCTACACCCACAGCTCAAATAACTTGATATAAAACTAAATTTCCTCAAAATTTACATAAATACCCATACACTAACTTATACTAATAACTTCTTCTCATACCCTTCAATCTTATAATTAAGCCTATCCAAAGTCCTCTGCATTTCATTTATTCTTTTAATTAGCTTGTCCCTTTCTTTCTCTAATAAACGTTTTCTTGCCTCTAGAGAGATCATCTCCACTATAATCTCGTATTCCAGTTTTATTTCTCTTTATCTTAGGAATTAATCCTATTTTCTCATAATATCGAAGGGCATCTGCAGATATATTCATTTTCTTACTTACTTCTGTTATTGTCATTAATAATAATCCCCCCTTACTATTTCTCCACTTATAACCATATCACTTAGAATATAGGCTAAGTCAAGAAATTTTCATTTTTTGAAAAATAGGGATTATTTATCAAAATCACCATTGATTATCTCTATAAATTTAAACTTCTTATTTTCATATTCAAATTTTAATATGCAGCAATTAGAAAAAAGAAAAATCAGAGGCCATAAAAAATATAGCCTCTGACTTATTTTTATTCTAATTCTATTGTTGCTGGTGGTTTTCCTGTACAGTCATATAGTACTCTGTTAACACCCTTAACTTCATTTACAATTCTAGTTGTTACTCTTTCAAGAACTTCCCATGGAAGATTTACTGAGGTTGCAGTCATAAAATCACTTGTTTCTACTGCACGAAGGACAATAGCATAATCGTAAGTTCTTTCATCTCCCATTACTCCTACAGAACGCATATTAGTTAAGGCTGCAAAGTATTGGCCTATACTTCTATTAAGTCCTGCTTTTTCAATTTCTTCTCTATAAATAGCATCCGCATCTTGAACTATTCTAACCTTTTCAGCTGTTACCTCACCTATTATACGTACTCCAAGTCCTGGACCTGGGAATGGCTGTCTATAAACTAATTTTTCAGGTAATCCAAGTTCTAAACCAGCCTTACGTACTTCGTCTTTAAATAGTAATCTTAAAGGTTCTATTATTTCCTTAAAATCTACACAATCTGGAAGCCCTCCAACATTATGATGAGATTTTATTACTGCTGATTTTCCAAGACCACTTTCAATTATATCTGGATAGATAGTTCCTTGTACTAGGAAATCTACAGTTCCTATTTTCTTAGCTTCTTCTTCAAATACTCTAATAAATTCTTCACCAATTATTTTTCTCTTTTGCTCTGGATCTTCTACACCCTTTAATTTTTCATAAAATCTTTCTTGAGCATTTACACGAATGAAATTTA
Source organism: Caproiciproducens sp. MSJ-32 (assembly GCF_018918055.1). Taxonomy (GTDB): domain Bacteria; phylum Bacillota; class Clostridia; order Clostridiales; family Clostridiaceae; genus Clostridium. The sequence continues at coordinate 13,323 of NZ_JAHLPS010000086.1, read as the reverse complement.
GATTATATGGTCCATTAGGTCCAAATATTTCTTCAACTTCATCTGCCTCATTTTTACGAAGTAAACCATGATCAACAAAAACACAAGTTAATTGATTTCCTATAGCCTTTGATAATAGAACAGCTGCTACAGAGGAATCAACTCCACCTGATAAAGCGCATAGAGCTTTACCATTACCAACCTTTTCACGTATTTCTTCAACTGTTTTTTCTACAAAGGCATCCATTTTCCAATCTCCAGAACATTCACAAACATTATAAAGGAAATTTGATATCATCTTTGTTCCTTCTTGTGTATGCATAACTTCTGGGTGAAATTGAACTGCATATAATTTCCTTTCTTCAGCTTCCATAGCTGCAACTGGACATACTGGAGTGTGAGCTATTATTTTAAAGCCTTCTGGAGTTTTTTCTATGTAATCAGTATGACTCATCCAACAAATAGTTGGGGATGAAATACCTTCAAAAATCTTAGATTCTTTATTTATGTTAACTTCTGTCTTTCCATATTCGCTTACAGGGGCTGTTGCAACCTTTCCTCCAAGAACATGAGCCATTAATTGTGATCCATAGCATATTCCAAGAATAGGTATTCCAACTTCTAATAATTCTTTATCACATAAGGGAGAATCTTCAGCATAAACACTATTTGGACCTCCTGTAAATATTATTCCTTTTGGATTCATTTCTCTTATTTTTTCAACACTTAAAGTATGAGAATGAACTTCACAATAAACTCCACATTCTCTTACTCTTCTTGCTATTAGCTGATTGTATTGTCCACCAAAGTCAATAACTAAAACTAACTCTTTATTCATGAGTAACCTCCATTTTTTTGACAAGTAAAATTTAATTAGCTAATTTATTATAGCATAATTTTATATCGAATATAAGTACAAAATAAAATTTTTATTTTATATCATTCACTATATAACGAATAATATTTTATATATTTTAAATATATTTCGATTATTTTAGTTGTAGCTCTATTTTATAAAAATAATATAAATAAATGTAACGAAGAAAAACTCCGCTACATTTACTTAGCTTATAATTCAACTCCATTGTCATTTCCAAAGGCTATTTACTATAGTTTGGTGCTTCCTTTGTTATATTTACATCATGAGGATGGCTTTCCCTAAATCCTGCTGATGTTTGAACTACAAAAGTTGCTTTTTCATATAATTCTTCTAAAGTTGCTGCACCTAAGTATCCCATTCCTGATCTTATTCCACCTACTAATTGATATATAGTATCTGACACAGAACCTTTAAAAGCAACTCTTCCTTCTACACCCTCTGGTACAAACTTCTTAGTTCCATTTTGGAAGTATCTATCACTTGATCCTTTTGCCATTGCTCCAAGCGATCCCATTCCTCTATATACCTTATAGCTTCTTCCTTGATATATTTCTAATTCCCCTGGGGCTTCTTCACAGCCTGCAAATAATGATCCCATCATTGCAGCAGATGCTCCGCCAGCTAAAGCCTTAACTATATCACCTGAATATTTTAATCCTCCATCTGCAATAACTGGTACTCCATATTTTCTTGCTTCTTCTGCACAATCCATTACTGCTGTTAATTGAGGAACTCCAACTCCTGCAACTACTCTTGTTGTACAAATTGATCCAGGTCCTATACCTACTTTAACACAATCTGCTCCAGCTTCTATTAAATCTCTAGTAGCTTCTGCTGTTGCTACATTACCAGCTATTATTTGAAGTTCTGGATAAACTGATTTTATTCTCTTAATTGCTTCCATAACTCCCTTTGAATGGCCGTGAGCTGTATCTACAGTAATAACATCTACCTGTGCCTTTACTAAAGCTGAAACTCTATCCATCATATCATTTGTTATTCCAACTGCAGCTCCACATAAAAGTCTTCCCTTTTCATCCTTTGCTGCATTGGGGAATTTTTTAGCCTTTTCTATGTCTTTTATTGTTATTAATCCTTTTAAATTATTTTCTTCATCAACTAAAGGAAGCTTTTCAATTTTATGCTTCTTTAATATTTCAAGAGCTTCCTGTAAACTTGTCCCTTCTTTTGCTGTAACTAAAGGACTTTTGGTCATTACTTCCGAAATTGGCTTAGTATAATCTGTTTCAAAAAGTATATCTCTATTAGTTATAATTCCCACTAACTTCGTTCCTCTAGTTATTGGAACTCCTGAAATTCTATATCTTGCCATAAGCTCATTAGCATCTGCTAGAGTATGTTCTTCTGATAAGAATATCGGATCTGTAATTACTCCATTTTCTTGTCTTTTTACTCTGTCTACTTCCCTTGCCTGTTCTTCAATTGTCATATTCTTATGTATTATTCCGATTCCGCCTTCTCTAGCAATTGCTATAGCCATTTTTGACTCTGTTACAGTATCCATACTTGCACTCATTAAAGGAATATTTAAAGTAATCCTCTTTGTTAATTTTGTTTTTAAAGAAACTTCGTTTGGTAAAACCTCTGATTTATTTGGTACTAATAATACATCATCAAAAGTATAAGCTGTTTTTAAAATCCTTGCCATTATTCTTCCTCCTAAAATAATATTTTTCCTGCAAAATTTATATTTTCGCAATTTTAATTGCATTTTCATTTCAATGATATATATCTAATATTGATTTTTATATAAAAAAGGCATATCAACTTTCTAAGTGAAGTCAATATGCCTATGACACTATATAAAAATATAGCATAGTATATTAAAATCACTCATAGTCGGAAATTTAAGGTTCCCGGTAGAAACTCCCTGCCATATTCAGGGGATATACGAGTTGAAATATTTATTCAGTTTTATATTAAAGTTATTATATATCCGCAGATTATCTTTGTCAACAAAAATGCAATTTTTATTTCATAAATTTAGTTTATCTATTTTATTAACAAGAAAAAAGTGCTTCATCTATATAAGACTTGCACCTTTCTCATTTTTAGAATAAATCAGGTAATTTAGGCTTACTATTATCCGGATTATAAAGTTTTACTGTTACTGGTTTACTTAAATTATCAACTCTTATTTCATTGGTGAAAGTATCATTATTTTCTCCTGCAGTTTCTACCATCCTTCTCTTATAAATTAAAAGAACTTGTCTCTCTGCTGATGAAGCTTTTGAATCATTAATACTTACTCTAAATAAATTAGCTTCAGATGTATTGCTAATACTTACACCCTCATCAATAAGCCTATCTCCATCTACTACATAAGCCTTTATTTCACTAGAACTTATTGCTGTAAACTTAGAGTCTAAATTTAAAGTAAAATCAACTTCTTTTCCTGAAAGAATAAAACTTGCTCCATAAGTTATTGTTGAATTTGCAGCAATGCTAAATCCACTTTGAGCCATCGAAGTATCAATCTTTATATTATTATTTTCTATTCCATTATACAAACCATGAGTAAGGTCTCTAACTTGCGGTCTTACTGTTACTACCGGAGTATTTAAATACTTATTAATAGTTTCACCTAAAATCCCCTTATATTTCATAGTATTATCACTATTATCCCCAAATTTATAGGTGCCACTATTAAGATTATTAGCTCTCAATGTAATTGTTACTATTTTACTCTCTGCATGATAGGTATTATTGGAACCTAAATTATAAACTATTGGTTCAATTTCTACTATACCTATATTACTTTTTCCACCCTCACTTGATCTATTAATTCCTGATACAGGTTCAAAATTACTTCCTATATTTAGATTTATAACTGGATTAAACTCATAAGGCTTAGGGATTGCATAAGCCACTATCTTTTCTCTAACTGCTCCCATACATGAGTCTGTGTCAATATTATTTGGATCATTTTTAGTATTAAATATACTATTATCCTCTCCACCTAAAAGACCATGTAATGTATATAATCTGCTGTTCTTATCCTCATTTCCTAGTGATAATGTAACTACATTATATCCTAGCCTTCTAATATCGTCTATGGCCTTATCATCACTATTTTGTTTGTAATAATTAATAGTGTTATTTGCTATTATAATAATATTTTTATTTGCTGTTGCTCTTGAATTTCTACTTAATTCATTAACAGCCTTTTCCAAACCATCATATATATTCTTTGAAGAAGAATTAGCAGTTTTTCCATTGCTTATATCTTTACTTAAGTAGTGCCTTACCTTTTCATAATAAGAATTTTGGGTCCCATCATCTAAATAATCACTTAAGGATATTTCTACATTGGAACCCTGATTATCAAAGGTAATAAAAGAAAATCTAGTTTTAGCTTCTTTTTGTAATTCATTAACTAATCTATTTACTAATGCATTTTTTATATTAGTGAAGGTATTATTACCTGTAATTCCCTTTTCAAAAAGTACAACTATATCCTTTTCTCCACTATTAGATGCATTGTTAAATACAAAATCTTCTGGATTTATCTCATACTTCAATGTAATCTCATCATTCTTATTAATTACTAGATTATCTCCGCTTATAAGTTTAGCTGTGATATTAGGTAAATCATTTGATTCTAGATTTACTTTTAAACTAGCGTCAAAACTTTCATTTTTTTCTTCATTATCAAAAGAAAATTTAATATTTATCCTATCAAATATTAATTGATTTTCTCCTTCTTCAATACCATTAACAATAAAACTAAAATTTACTGGATCAGCATGATATACAGCTCTGCCAGTCGCCTTAACTTCTTCATCACTGGTAATTTTATTATAAATAATGTTGTCTATTTGGATTTCTCTTCCTTCTATATTAAATCTAAAGGATGCTTCATTAAGACCTATATCTAAAGAAACCTCTTGTAGTTCATAACTATTTTTAATATTTTCTGCTATTTGATTAAATATTTCTGTTATTGAACCATCACTTTTTTCAAAGAAGCCATTATCCTTATTTGAATCATTATAAGATGGTAAACCTTTCATTGCTGCATGAATTTGTTTTAAATAACCTTTACCAGCACCATCCAGACCATATCCGATAGAATATGCATTATATTGTTTGTCACCTATTTTCTCTTTAGCCAAGGCTTTAGTATAATTTATGTTATCAATTGTAGTTGATCTACCATCACCTTCCCTTTCTGGATCACTTTCATCTAATACATCATACTTAGAATAAAATGTTGGTTTTCCATCAGTCATCAACACTACTGTTTTACTTGTATTGCTACTTTCTTCTCTTAGCAGATATGCTGCTTTTCTTAAGCCTTCCCTTATATTAGTGCCACCAAAAGCACTTAGGTTATTTATCACAGTAATTAATGATGAATCATTAGCATTCGTTAATTCTGATACTATTTTAGCATCTGTTGCATAAGAAACTATCCCAATTTTTAAATTAGGTACATCTTTCATAGTTTCAATAAATGACTTAGCTGCTTTTTTTAGTTCATCTATTTTATCAGTATTGGAATAATGCTCTCCCCACTGCTTATGAGTATTGCAATACCCATAACCCCATATCCAATAATTCTCAGTACATATCGTTGCCATACTTCCAGATGTGTCTAACACTAAAACTATCTCTTTAGGCTGTACAGTTGTTTCAAAATCTTGCGGTATTATTTTCCCTGTTACAACAATATCTTCACCAACCTTGGCTGGATTTGGTGCTGCTGCTAACTCTGAAATTGTAAATTTAGGCTCTCTTGCTACGTCTGTTGCATCAACATTTATTTTCTTAAATGTAATAAGAGATACTATAATTAAAAAACTTAATAACAAACTTATAACTTTAATTTTTTTCTTTTTCATGTTTTCCCTCCCCCCTTCAGTATTATTTATTTCTAAACTTAACTATTGTGCTGACAGGTAGTGAGACTTCTGAATATCCCTTATTTTTCTTCAATATTATTGAAATTTCAATACCTGGGGCATTAATGAATTTTCCTAAATTATTCATTCTATAATCAATTGGCCTTATATAAAGATTTGTAACATTTTTAGATAATAGTTCTGGATAACCATCTTCTGTTAACTCATTTCCAGAGTTATCTAATTTTCTTATAGTTAAATTAGTTCCTTCATAATCTAACTCATAATACCCATTGTCATCTACAAATCTTATTTCATTGACCTCTATCTTTCCTTCTTGAGCCTGCATATCAGAAATAGCATTATAGCTTTCATCAGTTATATTTAATCCACCTAAATATAAAACTTGACTTATTCCTTTGCTTTCAGTTCCAACTACTAGTAACTCATCTTGAATTTTTTCAGCCTCAAATTGCAAATCTGAATTTAGTTCTGTAGTTGTTAATGTTTTGCTATTACTAAAGAAGAAGGTGTATACTACTCCAAGTACTATAACTACTAAACTTAAAGTAATTATAAGCTCTAATATAGTAAAGCCTTTAGTCTTTTTTTTCAATAATTTCACCCTCTTCTATTTAATAATTTTCCATAAGGATTTTTTAAGAAATTTATCTGCACTATATGCTTCTGCAGATGCTCTAACTTTAACTTCTACTCTGCTATTAGTTGAAGGTTCAAAAATATCTTTTAAGCTATCAGTATTTAATGCTATTATATTTCTTATTACTTGAGGATCATAAGTTATATTCTTTTCACCTTCACCTTGGAAAATAATATTCCCTGCAGTTATAATATTTCCAGTAAAATTAAAACTTCCTTCTATGATTATGTCACAGTTAGTTATTATTAAGCCTTTTTCTATAATATCGCTAGTTCCTTCAAGCTGACCATTTGTTATTTTAATCTTGTCACTTTCATTTACTTTTGCTTTTAAAATAACTCTTCCATTATCTTCGTTTATATTTTCCATATCTATATTTCTGATTTCATCGAAATTTATTTGATTACTAACAGTTCTTTTAACTGTTTGATCTTGGTATAAAGTATCTCCAAGTCCTGTGATATCTCCCATGGCAAATACATTTCTTGCATATTCTTTTTGCTGATTTTCTATTATTTCTAAATCCTCAGGACTTATGTTTGCCCTTTGTATTTCTCCCCTGCTGTCCTTTACACTTGCACCTACTGATTTAACCTTACCTTTAAGCTTTACTTTTCCATCATTAAAGTTATAATTTCTTTCCCTATTTTCATCACTAAAATATTGGGCAAAATAGTCAGCCTTCATAGCAGGACTGCTATCCCCATTTTTACTTTCTAATAATTGAAGTGGGGAATAATATTTTAAGACATATCCCTCTTCAAAATCCTTAACATCAGTATAGGCTAAGTAATTACCTTTAACTGCTACAGATTCACCAGTTTGATATTTGTTTCCTGCTGCATCTGTTGCATCAATATAGGCAACTCCCATTATATAAGAATCCTTTTCCACCTTTATTACAGCCTCTGTACTATTATCTAAATCAAGGCTATTTACAATAATGCTGCTAGAATTTAAGGCCTTATCAGCAGTTGTTACTTCTGTTGTTTTATCATTAATACCATAAAAATTATTTTCTATAGTTATTGAGCTTTTGGATGCATTAAAAGCCAAATCATTATTTACTATAACATTTTCCTTAATAGTAACATGATTATTCACTGAAGATATAGAATTTATTGATTTTCCAACATAAACATTTTGAGCATAAAGATTTCCATTTACTGTACTTCTTGCATTATTGCTTAAATGAAAAGTATTTGCTGTATATAAATTTCCGTTCATTATAAAATTTGTCATCTCTAACTTTATTCCACCTTTGTATTTGTCAAAGCTATAGGCAGGATTGTTTTCTAAGGCATAATCATTTCCCTTTATCCATGCATCTCCATTAATAGTTAAACTGCCATCCTTAACCTCCATATTTCCATCAGCCGTTAAGGCTTTTCCATCAAAAACAGGATAAATTTTTATGGCTGTTATTTCTGAATTATATTCTGGAGCTGATACTGTAAAGGTTGTTGAAACAGTTTTTCTATTTCTAAGTTCTCCCTCAGCAGTTTCAAAAGTTGAATTAACAGTTACGCTTATTCCATTAGCATTAAAAACATATCCATTCTCAGGTATTTCAAGGATAAAATAATCTTCAGCAGGATCTACTGCATCTTCAAATACTAACTCTCCACTTTCTAATACAGATTTTATATATTGTTTTTCTAAAATTAGGTATTCTAATATATCAACAATTTCTCTTCTTCCATCTAGATCTATTGTCTGCTTATTCATGACGGTTAAAAACTCATAAAATTTTTCCTTAAAAAATTCATTTATTTCTTCCTTGCTTTTATCTTCCTCTTCTAAATCTGCAAGAAGTTCCTTAACTTCCTTATCTGCATATTTTATTGCCTCTTGTGAAGTTTTTATTATTATATTTTCAACTATGTCTAAGCCTGAATCTGCTTCATAAAGATTTTGAAGCTTCCTGCTTTGAGCAATTCTCATTTTATAATCATTGGCTGTAACTGCTAGAATAGTGGTTCCCATTGTAAAAATAATTGCCATCACTACAATTACAATTACAAAGGTGGATCCTCTTTTCTTTTTTCTAATTCTCAACTTCTTCCACCTCCTATGAACTAATTTCTTATATATAAGTTCTTGCTTGAAGAGCCCTTAAATAATTCTTTACCTTTATTATCCCTTACTACAACAGTATAGTTATACAAATCTCCAATTTTATTTCTCTCTATTTTATAAACTTCATAAATTATAATATTTCCACTATTAGAAAATACATTTAATTTGCCTGAAGAAGCATCATTTTTTATTAAGTAAACTTCTATAAAATTACTTGTATTATTTTTTATTTCTATATTATTTTTATTTACATAACTTTCATCAAGATATAAAAGTAGTTTATTATTTATCTCTCTTAATTTTGAAACTTCTATCTTAGAATCCTTATCATTCTTTTTATAAAGCTTTAAATTAATATTATCACTTAATTCTAGTATTATTTCTTCATTATTATTAAGTTCCATATTTTTATTAATTGGATCTGAGTCTAGGATAACTTTATCCTTTCCTTCCCTTAAAAAATCAAGCCTAAAATCAACATCCCTATAGTCAATTAAATTATCATTATCTCCATAATTAAATTTATCATTTCTTGTCAAAGTAACTGAAACTTCATAAAGTTCTTCTCCATCACTTAAGGGATCAGAAGGACTGCCATATATAGTTCTATTAAAATTTCCTGAAAAGGAAGACCCTTCTGAACTTTTTACTATTCTATCTCCATCTAAAAGCTCAAAATATTCACTTTCTCCCTCTTCCTTTAAAAGTATTTCATCATAGGCCTTTAATTCTTCTAATACCTTTTGCCCCACATAACTTGCCCTTTGCTTATATTCTGATCTTTTGTTATTGCTTAAACTTGATATTACTAAGCCGGATAAAGGTACTATTAATATTGATAAAAGGGCAACACTAATTATTAACTCAATTAATGTCATCCCTTTTCTTGCCTTAAGTTTATTAGTTTTCATGGTGAACACCTACTTTTTAGTTACATTTACAGTATAACCCTCACTTGTTACTGAGACTCTTGGATTTGAACTATCATCATTTTTTATTATCACTTCAACCTTTTTTGATGTATTGTTTATAACCTTTAGATTTATTCCTGAATTATCAGAAGTTCCAACTCTATTTTCACTTAGTATTTCAAGAACTATGTTTTCTGATTTTGGAATAAACTGCATTCCTTCAGGTGAATTATCCTTTGGATAGTATGAAGTGGTGGTTTTATATTTAAAAAATGTATTTCCATCAACTTCTTCAAAGCTTATTTCTACTGATTCTATTCCAGCATTATCTGAGTAAAGGTAACTTTCCCTTGAATCATCTTTAGCCTTTCCTATGGTTACTGTAGGTAATTCTGAGCTTGGTGATTTAAGCATCATTACAAAGTCATTAACATTTTGCTCACTGCTTTGCTCTTCTATTGTAGAAGCATAAGCCCCGCTTGCTTCACCACTGCTAAATAATATTTCTTTTCCATATATGTTGTTTAATGACCATATTAAATAGTCTATATCTTGGTCATCTATTTTAGGAACTGCATGGAATTCTAAATTCATAACTCCGGTTAATTCTGTCTCAGATTGGGCTGTTATCGAAATATTAGGAATTACTATTTTTCTTTCATAATTTTGTACTGAAGCAATAAAGCTTTTTAAAGCTTCATAAGTTCCAGAAAAATTTATTGCAACCTTTAACTGCTCTGTAGTTGTACTATTTCCCTTATTATTTTTTTGATTAGCTCCCTCTTCTTCATTGCTACTATTAGTTGTACTATTCCCTGAAGAATTTTCCCCAGAAGTATCTGAAATGCTTTCAGCTTCATTACTTACATTACCATTATATTCATCTACAAAAGCTTTTAGTGAGCTTTCTGTCTTTTTTATTTCTGCTCTTTCCAATTTTTCAACAGCTGCTGCCTCAATAGGACTAAAGGCAATATTTCCGTTGAGCCCGCTATCTTTTAACAGCTTATCTAATTCTAAAATAATTTTTTCCTGCATAATAACTGGATATAACTTTTCAGATTTTCCTAAAACCTTTGCCTTTAATAGCTTAAACTCATCTTCCTTAGCTTCTAAGTTTGCAATGGCATCCATTATATCATTATATCTTTTTTCAAGGTTATCTTTTTCTGTCCTTACTGCCTTTAATTTTTCAACCTGCTTAGTGTAAACAAATTGATAATAAACAAAGCATATTAATAGAGCTAAAAAAATTCCAATTAAATATTTTTCCCTCTTACTTATATTCATACTATTCAACATCCTTTAATACACATTTTATATCAAAAGTATAGTTTTCAACTCCTGATATTCCACCAATATATACATCCTGTATAAAATCTAGCTTCTTAAGATTATGTTCAACTTCCCCTATTGCAACTCTACTTTTTGAAAGGGCTTGAATTGTTATTTCTGCATTATCTATATTTATGCTATTAAAGGTTACATCTGTTGGCAGGGTTGAACTTAATTTATCTAATATATTTGTTGTTACTATCTCCCTTGAATTTAAGGCTTCAATTATTTTAGAAACTTCAGCATCATATTTAATCAATACATTGCTTTTATTGCTTATATCATCCCACTTGGCAATCTTTTCTTTTATATAATCCTGTTCCAATTCACTATTTAACTTTTTTATTTTGCTATTAAGCAATAGAATATTTGTTGTATTCCAAGCTAAAGTACCAACTATAGCTACTAATAAAAAAGCTGCCAAGGAGTAAACATAGATATTCTTGTTTTTTTGTTCCTTCCTCTTACCTTGATAAGGAGAGAAAAAATTCATATCTCTTACCATATAAGCTCCCTCCTATAATCTTATAATAGCACTTATAGCATTTAGATATTCTCCAAGGTTTTCATCTACATATTCCTTATTTGTAAAATCAACATTTGGAATATCCTTTATTTTATTTACTGATATATTAAGCCTGTTCTCCATATATATATCTATATTTTTTAGATTAGAAAGCCCTCCATAAATATAAATCTTTTCTATAGTAGAATTTGATTTATTTCCATAGAACTTAATTATTCTTTCTAATTCTTCTAATATTTCATCAACAGAGCTTCTTATGTTTACATTAAGAGTATCTTGCTCATCATAATTTAATAAGTCAGCATCTTTTTTCTTTAAAGATTCTGTTGATTTTATTGACATATTCAAGCTTTGGCTTAAGGCATAATCAATATTATCCCCACCAGACTTTATCATTCTTGTAAAATCTAATTTACCATTTCTATATATTGCTATATTAATAGAGGTAGCTCCCATATCAACAAAAGCAACAGTACCTCCTAAAATCTTCCCATTATTTTTTGTGAATTGTGCATAGTTAGCTAATTTATTTATGGAATTATAGCTAACATCTAAAGCATATGGATTTAATTCTAAAGCCTCTACTACATTATAATAGGAAGCAGCTATTTTTTCTGGAAACGAAGTTACATTGACCTTTAATCTTGCTCCAGTATCATCAACAATTTCATCTAAAACTATATATTGAATTATATAGTCGTCTAAATTTATAGGTAAATATTGTTGTATTTCATATCTTATAACTGTTTCCATTTCCTCTTCTTGAACCATTGGTATTAAAATATCTCTATTTATTATTGAAGAGGAATTAGTTGTAAAAATAATATCTTTAGCCTTTATATTGTTTTCCTTTATTAAAAACTCTAAAGTATTTATAATTGCCTCCTCATTTGTTATCTTTCCATCAGCAATAGCTCCTTCCGGAGTTACTATTTGAAGAAGTTTATTTATCGTTAGCTTGTCCTTTTGATATTTACCTTCAGCAAGCTTTATCATATTAGTTCCTAAATCTATTGATAAAACAGTTCTAGCTTTTTCTTTTAAAATAAATCTATTTTCAACTTTATTACTTTTTTCTAATAAATAATTAGGATTTTGAGCTTTATCTTTTTTAAATAGTTTACCTATATCCTTTATGTCCATAGAAGCAATTTCCTTTAATTTTGAAAAATCTATTTTAGATTTCTTGTCAGACATTATTTCACCATCCTTTTCTTCAGTGCACAGTTTACAATACCCTGGGCACAGTTTTAGTTAATAGTTTTATATAGGCAAAATGCAGAATAAGTCTGCATTTTGCTTTGGGGTAAATTTATAAATTATTTTTCTACATAATCTCCTTGTCCATTTGGATATATTCGAGTATTTGCTGTGTCTGGTGCATAAATAGTAATTGTTCCATCTGGGGTAACTTCTACCTTGAATGATTTTCCTTTATCTACAGCCTTAAGTTTAGGAATAGAGCCCTGTAATTGTTTAATAATTTCTTTTTCAATACCAGTTGGGTCAATATCGCCTGTTGTTTCTTCATTATCAAGAGTAAAAACAGCATTCTTAGTTGGCAAAGTAACTTTTCCTTCTGCAATTACCATTGATGCTGCACCTTGTATTTGCTTAGCATTAGCTATATCAGCATTAATATTGGCAGTTTTTCTTACTTCCCCAAACCTTGGTAAAGCTATTGCTGCTATGATAGCTATAATAGCAATAACTATAATAAGTTCAATTAGCGTAAATCCTTTCTTTTTTTTGTTTTTTAAATTGTTTTTCATAAAAAGCCTCCTTATATTTTTTTGAGTTTTGTTAAGTTATATGATATTTGAATTTCATCTCCCCTTTGAGTTATCTTATATATAGAGAAAAACAAAATGCCTCCGAAGGAGAGATGAAATTATGTGCAAATTATTGAATAAAATTTCATGTCCAAGATGCCATAGTCAAAATCTCTATCGCTTTGGAAAAGACAAAGCAGGTAATCAAAAATATCAATGTAAAGACTGTAGACGTCAGTTTACTTTTGAAGATTGTAGGGGTAAGAAAAATCGTATATTGAGAGGATATCCTCGTTGTCCTGTTTGTGGTAATGG